>CAZKSD010000095.1:0-9239 GCA_964555315.1 uncultured Dechloromonas sp. | reverse complement strand
GGGCACCAGATAGCTGTTCCAGGCGGGTCATGATGCGGACCCTATTAGCATTTGCGGTCCGGTAAGGACTATCATGACGCCATGAGCGGAGATCTCCGCGACCTTGGGAGGCTGTCATGACCGTCATGATGCAGGCGTTTTTCTGGGACTGTCCGCGCGCGGCGCAGCAGGAGCACCAATGGTGGAACCACGTCCGCGGCCACGTCGCGGCATTGGCCGAGGCGGGTTTCGGCGCCCTCTGGCTGCCTCCGGTGCATAAGGCGGCCAATCTCGGCGGCCCGTCGATGGGCTATGACCCCTACGACTTCTACGATCTCGGCGAATTCGACCAGAAGGGCTCGGTCAAGACCTGGTTCGGGTCGAAGGACGAGCTGCTGGCCCTGATCGCGGCAGCCCACGCGAACGGCATGGACGTGATCGCCGATTTCGTCGTCAACCATTGCAGCGGGGCCGACGCCCGGGAATTGAACCCGATCACCGGCGAACAACGCTGGACCCGCTTTGAGCCTGCCAGCGGAAAGTTCCGCCGCGATTGGGAGTGCTTCCTCCCCAATCCTTACGAGAGCTGGGAAGAGGGCAGCTTCGGCGAAATGCCGGACCTCTCCCACCGCAACCCCCGCGTGTTCGGCGAGATACTCGAACTGGCCCGCTGGCTGGTCGAGGAGATCGGCTTCGACGGCTTCCGCTACGACTACGTCAAGGGGTACGGTGCCAATACCGTCACGGCCGTCCAGGAGTACCGCTACCAGCGCGCCGGCAAACTCGTCAAGCCCTGCGGCGTCGCCGAGTACTGGGACAACGCCCGCGCCATCGAGCGCTGGATCGACATCACCAATTTCTCCAGCCAGAACCCGGTCAGAGCCTTCGACTTTCCTCTGCGCGAGACGCTCAAGTTAATCTGCGATCAGTACGGTTTCGGCCTGCGCAATCTGATTGACCAGCCCAGCCTCGCCAAGGACGTCAACCGCTCTGCCGTCACTTTTGTCGAAAACCACGACCTGCGTGACCAGGGTCGCGGCATCGTCAATGACAAGATGCTCGCCTACGGCTACATCCTGACCCACGAGGGCTCCCCCTGTGTCTTCTGGAAGGACTACTTCGTCGAAGGGCTGGGCCAGCCGGGGTCGCCAAACGGCATTGCCGCCCTGGTGGCGGCCCACGAGCATCATGCTGGCGGAGGCACCGAAGTGCTGTGGGTGGACGACGACCTGTACATCATGCAGCGCCTCGGCGCCGGCAAGCAGACCGGCCTGATCTTCGTCTGGAACAACCGCGGCGACGACTGGCGTGGCGCCTGGGTGCGCACCCGCTGGCGTGACCGGGAGTTCATGCCCATCGCCTGGTGGAGCGGCAGCGACCTGCACCGACCCGACGACCAGCGCTCGGGACCCGAGGGCCACGTCCCCTTCTGGGCGCCGCCGCGGGGCTATACGGTGTACGTGCCACGGCCTTAGCCGGCGGACATTGAAAAGCGCAAACCATTGTGCCGTAAGCCATTCCGCAGCTTGTTCGGTGCCAGCCCGGGGCTCCCGTAACGCCTGATCGGCTTTCCCGGCGGAAAGCCGTTCTTGTTTCCCAAGCGGATCCTTGCCCATGGCGTTGACCGTCGCCGACTTCGATTTCCCCCTGCCGCCCGAACTGATCGCCCAGCACCCCGCTGCCGAACGCAGCGGCAGCCGGCTGCTGCACGTCCGCGGTCGACGGCTTTTAGACCGCAAATTCGCCGACCTGCCCGGACTGTTTCGTGCCGGCGACCTGCTCGTCTTCAACGACACCCGCGTCATCAAGGCGCGCTTTCTCGGCCGCAAGGAAAGCGGCGGCCAGGTCGAGGTGCTGCTCGAACGCATCGTCGATGCGCGGCATGCCGTCGCCCAGATCCGCGCCAGCAAGTCGCCCAAGCCGGGCACGAAGCTGACGCTGGCCGATGCTTTCGAGGTCGTCGTCACCGGCCGCGCTGGAGCCAGCGGTGAATTCTTTGCCCTGGAGACCGTCGACCGCAACAGCCTGTGGGAACTCGCCGAGCGCTACGGCAAGCTGCCGCTGCCGCCCTACATCGCGCACCCGGCCGACGGCGCCGACGAAACCCGCTACCAGACCGTCTATGCCCGCGCACCGGGCGCCGTCGCCGCCCCCACCGCCGGCCTGCATTTCGACGAGGCGATGCTGGAAACCCTGCGCTCCCAGGGCGTCAATACGGCTTTCCTGACCCTGCACGTCGGCGCCGGCACCTACCAGCCGGTGCGCGTCGACAGGATCGCCGAGCACAGGATGCACAGCGAGCGCTTCGAGATTCCGCAAGCCGCCGCCGACGCCATCGCCGCCGCCCGCAGCGCCGGCGGCCGTGTCATCGCCGTCGGCACGACCAGCCTGCGCGCCCTCGAATCGGCCGCTGACGAGCGCGGCACGGTGCGCGCCGGCGCGGCCGAAACCGACATCTTCATCACCCCCGGCTACCGCTTCCGCGCCGTCGACCGGCTGATCACCAACTTCCACCTGCCGAAATCGACGCTGCTCATGCTCGTTTCCGCCTTCGCCGGCTATGAGAACATCCGCGCCGCCTACGCCCACGCCGTCGCCGAGCGCTACCGCTTCTTCAGCTATGGCGACGCCATGCTGCTTGAGCACGCCTGACCCACGGATCGCCCATGCCTCTCTCCTGGAACGAAATCAAATCCCGCGCCCTAGCGTTTTCCAGACGATGGGCCGATGCCGGCAACGAGGATGCGCAGGCCAAGCCCTTCCTGATCGACTTCTTCGAGATTTTCGGCATCACCAACAAGCGTCTGGCCAGCTTCGAGCATGCGGTGAAGAAGTACGGCGGAGCAGCCGGGTTTGTCGATCTCTTCTGGCCCGGCATTCTGCTCGTCGAAATGAAGTCACGCGGCAAGAGTCTGGATCGGGGTTATGCGCAAGCCATGGATTACTTCCCGGGCATTGCCGAGCGCGATTTGCCGCGCTTCGTTCTGGTCTGCGACTTTGCCCGTTTTCGCCTGTTCGACCTCAACAACGGCGAAACAGTCGAATTCACCCTCGGCGAGCTGCACAAGAACGTCAAGCTGTTCGGCTTCATCGCCGGCTATCAAACGCAAGTCATCAAGCCGCAAGACCCGATCAACGTGCGCGCCGCCGAGCGCATGGGGCGGCTGCATGACCAGTTGAAAGCCGTTGGTTATGAAGGCCGCCCGCTGGAACTCTACCTGGTCCGCCTGTTGTTCTGCCTCTTTGCCGAAGATACCGGCATCTTCGAGAAACGGCAGTTTCAGGACTACATCGAGCAGCGCACCGGCAGCGATGGCAGCGACCTGGCGCACCACCTCGCCACCTTGTTTCACCTCCTGAACACGCCGGCCGGAAAGCGATTAAAGAATCTGGACGAAAGCCTCGCCGCCTTCCCCTACATCAATGGCCGGCTGTTCGCCGAAACGCTGCCGCCGGCCGGCTTCGATGCCTTCATGCGCGAAAGCCTGCTCGACCTCTGCGCGCTCGACTGGAGCCTGATCTCGCCGGCAATCTTCGGCAGCCTGTTCCAGAGCATCATGGACAGCGCCGCCCGGCGCAATCTGGGGACGCACTACACCAGCGAAGAAAACATCCTCAAACTCATCAAGCCCCTGTTTCTCGATGGCTTGTGGGCCGAGTTCGCGAAGATCGGGAAAAACCGCAACCGGCTGTTTGAATTCCACAAAAAACTGCGCACCCTGACCTTTTTCGACCCCGCCTGCGGCTGCGGCAACTTCCTGGTCATCACCTATCGCGAACTGCGCTTGCTGGAACTGGAAGTCCTGCGCGCCGCGTATCAGGCAAACTCGGCCGGCGGGCAAATGGCGCTCGATGTGCAGCAGTTGATTACCGTCGACGTCGACCAGTTCTACGGCATCGAGATCGAAGACTTCCCGGCGCAGATCGCCCAGGTGGCCCTGTGGCTGGTCGACCACCAGATGAACATCAAGGTCAGCGAGGAATTCGGCGCTTATTTTGTGCGGATTCCCCTGAAACACAGCGCCACCATCGTCAACGGCAATGCCTTGCGGGTGGCCTGGGAAAGCGTGCTGCCGGCGGAGCGCTGCAGCTTTGTGCTGGGGAACCCGCCGTTTGTCGGGGCCAAGTACATGAGCGATGCCCAGCGCGAGGATGCCCGCGCCGTTTTCGCCGGCATCGATAACGCCGGCCTGCTCGATTTTGTCGCCGCCTGGTACGTCAAGGCGGCGCGCTACATGGCGGCACAGGCGGCCATGCGCGCCGCCTTCGTATCCACCAACAGCATCACCCAGGGCGAGCAAGTCGGAGCGCTATGGGGCTGGATGCTCGGGCAGGGCGTCAAGATTCACTTTGCCCACCGCACCTTTGCATGGACCAACGAGGCGCGCGGCAAGGCGGCGGCGCACTGCGTGATCGTCGGCTTTGGCTTGCGGGATGTCGCCGAGAAAACCATTTTCGAATATGAGGACATCAAGGGCGAAGCGCATGCCGTGAGAGCGTCGAATATCAACCCTTATCTGGTGGATGCGCCGGATATGGTCTTGCCTCGGCGCTCGCGGCCGATCTGTGACGTGCCGGAAATCGGTATCGGCAACAAGCCAATTGATGGCGGTCATTACTTGTTTACGCCGGAAGGGAAAGCTGATTTCCTGGCGCTGGAGCCAGGTAGCGCACCATTTTTCCGGCGCTGGATTGGTGCGGATGAGTTCATCAACGGCTACGAGCGCTGGTGTTTGTGGCTCGGGGATTGCCCGCCTGAGAAGTTGAGAGCGATGCCCGAAGCAATGAAGCGGGTACAAGCAGTGAAGGCTGTCCGCCTGGCAAGCAAGAGTGCGCCGACTCGGAAACTTGCCGCAACACCGACGCGATTTCATGTGGAAAACATGCCCGACGATAGCTATGTCGTTGTCGCCAAGGTGTCTTCAGAGCGGCGCCAATTTCTGCCGATGGGATTCGAGCAAGTAACGACACTGTGTAGTGACCTACTTTTTATGCTGCCCAATGCCAGCATTTTTCACTTCGGTGTTTTGGCATCAAGCATGCACAACGCTTGGATGCGCGCCGTCTGCGGTCGCTTGGAAAGCCGCTATCGCTACTCTGCTGGCATTGTCTACAACAATTTCCCCTGGCCCACGCCCACCGACCAACAGCGCGCAGCCATCGAAGCCGCCGCCCAGGCCGTGCTCGATGCCCGCGCCGCGCATCCCGGCGCCACGCTCGCCGACCTCTACGATCCGCTGACCATGCCGCCCGATCTGGTCAAGGCGCATCAAAAACTGGATGTTGCGGTCGACGCCGCTTATGGCTATAAAAACGCAGGCAGCGATGCCGCCCGCGTGGGTTTTCTGTTCGGCATGCACCGGCAACTGGTCGCCCGCCTGGCCCCCCTTGCGAAACCAGCGAAGGCGAAACCCCGACCATGAAATTCGAACTCCTTGAAACCGATGGGGAAGCACGACGCGGCACGTTATCGCTGGCCCACGGCGTCGTCCAGACCCCCGTCTTCATGCCGGTCGGCACCTACGGCACGGTCAAGGCGATGACGCCGCAGGCGCTGAACGACATCGGCGCGCAGATCTGCCTCGGCAACACCTTCCACCTCTGGCTGCGGCCGGGGCTGGACGTGGTTGCCGCGCACCAGGGCCTGCACGACTTCATGGGCTGGCAGAAGCCGATCCTCACCGACTCCGGCGGCTTCCAGGTCTTCTCGCTCGGCGCGCTGCGCAAGATCAGCGAGGACGGCGTCAAGTTCAGTTCGCCGATCGACGGCGCCAAACTGCTCCTGACCCCGGAAATCTCGATGCGGATCCAGCACGCGCTGAATTCCGACATCGTCATGATCTTCGACGAATGCACGCCCTGGCCGGCAACGCGCGACGAAGCGGCGAAGTCGATGCGTTTGAGCATGCGCTGGGCGCAACGCAGCCGCGACGAGCACAACCGGCTGGAGAACGGCAACGCGCTGTTCGGCATCGTCCAGGGCGGCATGCACGAGGATCTGCGCGACGAGTCGCTGGCCGGGCTGGACGACATCGGCTTCGACGGCATGGCCATCGGCGGCCTCTCGGTCGGCGAGCCGAAGGAAGACATGGCGCGCATCCTCGCCCACGTCGCTCCAAAAATGCCGGTGCACAAGCCGCGCTACCTGATGGGCGTCGGCACGCCGGAAGACCTGGTGCACGCCGTCCGCGCCGGCATCGACATGTTCGACTGCGTGATGCCGACGCGCAACGCGCGCAACGGCCACCTGTTCACCCGCTACGGCGACCTCAGGATCAAGAACGCCCGGCACAGGACCGACACCGGCCCGCTCGACCCGAGTTGCACCTGCTATACCTGCACCCATTTCAGCCGCGCCTACCTGCACCACCTGTTCCGCGCCCGGGAAATTCTCGGCAGCATGCTCAACACCATCCACAACCTGCATTTCTACCAGACGATCATGGCCGGGATGCGCGAGGCCATCGCGCGGGGCAGCCTCGACGCCTGGGCGGCAAACCTGGCGCATGATCGAACGTCCGGGCAGTGTTAGAATCACGCGTTTTGATTTTCAGCTTTCGGGAGTTTGAACCATGATTAGCCTCGCCCACGCCCAGACCGCCGCCGCTTCCTCGGATCCGACCGGCGGCCTGATGCAGTTTCTGCCGATGATCCTGATGTTCGCTGTCCTCTGGTTCCTGATGGTCCGCCCGCAGATGAAGAAGGCCAAGGAGCACAAGGCCCTGATCGCCGCGCTGGCCAAGGGCGACGAAGTGGTCACCCAGGGCGGCATCCTGGGCCGCATCGTCAAGGTTGACGAGAATTATGTGACCGTTGAAATCGCCGCCGGCACCGAAGTGATCGTGCAGAAGCCGTCGATCGGCCTGGTCCTGCCCAAGGGCACGCTGAAGACACTGTAATCCACCCCGGAAGGCGGCCGCTGGCCGCCTTTTTCGCTTTCGAGCCGCCATGAATCGCTACCCCCTCTGGAAGTACGTCACCGTCGCCATCGCGCTGGTGCTCGGCTTCGTCTATACCCTGCCCAATTTCTTCGGCGAATCGCCGGCGGTGCAGGTCTCGAGCGCCAAGGCCACGATCAAGGTCGACCAGAAAACCCTGGCCCGCGTCGAAGAAGCGCTGAAGGCCGCCGGCATCACGCATGACGGCCTCCAGCTCGACTTCAACGGCGTCAAGTCCCGCTTCGCGACCACGGACACGCAGCTCAAGGCCAGGGACGTGCTGGAAAAGGCCTTCAACCCGGACCCCGCCGACCCGCAGTACGTCGTCGCCCTCAACCTGCTTTCCGCCTCGCCGAGATGGTTGACCGCATTGCATGCGTTGCCGATGTACCTCGGCCTCGACCTGCGCGGCGGCGTGCACTTCCTGTTGCAGGTCGACATGAAGGGCGCGCTGACCAAGCGCCTCGACTCGCTGTCGGCCGATCTGCGCACCGTTCTCCGTGACAAGAACCTGCGCCACGCCGGCATCGCCCGCGAGGGCGATCGCCTGGTCATCAGGTTCCGCGACACCGAAACCCGCGACAAGGCGCGCAACGCCATCGCCGACAGCCAGCCCGATCTGCTCGTCACCGAGCAGGGCGAAGGCACTGACCTCAAGCTGGTCGCCACGCTCAAGCCGGAAGCCCAGAAGAAGATCGGCGAATTCGCGCTCAAGCAGAACATCACCACCCTGCACAACCGGATCAACGAACTCGGCGTCGCCGAGCCGGTAATCCAGCAGCAGGGCGCCGACCGCATCGTCGTGCAGTTGCCCGGCGTGCAGGACACAGCCAAGGCCAAGGACATCCTCGGCCGCACCGCGACCCTGGAAATCCGCATGGTCGACGACTCGCCGGGCGCGCTGGAAGCGGCGCTCGCCGGCAACCCGCCGTTCGGCGCCGAGCTGTACAACGAGCGCGGCGGCCAGCCGCTGCTGGTCAAGAAGCAGGTCGTGCTGACCGGGGACCGCCTGACCGACGCCCAGCCCGGCTTCGACAACCAGACGCAGGAGCCGGCCGTGCACCTGACCCTCGACTCGGCCGGCGCCCGCATCTTCAAGGACATCACCCGCGACAATGTCGGCAAGCGCATGGCCATCCTGCTGATCGAAAAGGGCAGGGGCGAAGTCGTCACGGCGCCGGTGATCCGCACCGAGATCGGCGGCGGCCGCGTGCAGATCTCCGGCCGCATGAGCAGCATGGAGGCGAACGACACCGCGCTGCTGCTGCGCGCCGGCTCGCTGGCGGCGCCGATGGACATCATCGAGGAACGCACCATCGGCCCCAGCCTCGGCGCCGACAACATCAGGAAGGGCTTCCACTCGACGCTGTGGGGCTTTGCCGCCATTGCCGTGTTCATGATCCTCTACTACCAGATGTTCGGCGTCGTTTCGGTACTGGCACTGGCCTCCAACCTGCTGTTCCTGATCGCCATCCTGTCGATGCTCCAGGCCACGCTGACCCTGCCCGGCATCGCCGCCATCGCGCTGACGCTGGGCATGGCGATCGACTCGAACGTGCTGATCAACGAGCGCATCCGCGAGGAACTGCGCGCCGGGATGCCGCCGCAGGCGGCGATTTCGGAAGGCTACGAACGCGCCTTCGGCACCATTCTCGACTCCAACATCACGACGCTGATCGCCGGCCTCGCCCTGCTCATCTTCGGCTCCGGGCCGATCCGCGGCTTCGCCGTGGTGCACTGCCTCGGCATCCTGACCTCGATCTTCTCGTCGGTGGTCGTCTCGCGCTCGCTGGTGAACCTGATCTACGGCCGCCAGCGGAAACTGACCAAGGTCGCCATCGGCCAGGTCTGGAAGCCAGGCAACAGCGCCGGCGCTGTCGCGGTCAACGGCCAGAAATAAGGGAAAACGGTCATGGAATTCTTCCGCATCAGAAAAGACATCCCCTTCATGCGCCATGCGCTGAAGTTCAACATCATCTCGCTGATCACCTTCCTGCTCGCCGTGTTCTTCCTGCTGACCAAGGGCCTGCATCTGTCGGTGGAATTCACCGGGGGCACGCTGATCGAGGTGAATTACCAGCAGGCCGCCGACCTCGAGAAGATCCGCGGCGCGCTCGGCAAGTCGGGCTTCAGCGATTTTTCGGTACAGAACTTCGGCTCTTCGCAGGACGTGCTGATCCGGCTTCCCTTGCGCGAAGCCCAGGATACGGCCAAGCAGGGCGAAACCGTGATGCAGGCGCTGACCGCCGAAACACCGGGCGCGACCCTGCGCCGGGTCGAGTTCGTCGGTCCGCAGGTCGGCAAGGAACTGGCCGAGAACGG
>CAZKSD010000094.1:0-9246 GCA_964555315.1 uncultured Dechloromonas sp. | reverse complement strand
CGGCCAGCGGCAAGGCCGATGCGTCGGTGGTGGCCGCCGTCGAAGCCGATCTCGATAATTGTCATCGGATCGCCCTGTGTCGTGCGGGCCGTTGAATGGCGCCGCCGACCGTCCCTCCACAACGACGCTGGTCCTGCTCGCCAGTCTCTACTGCGCGCAGGGGCTGCCCTCGGGGCTGATCGCGCATTCGCTGCCGGTGCTGTTGCGCCAGCACGGCGTCGACCTGGCCGTGATCGGTGTCCTCAAGTTGCTGGCGTTGCCGTGGATGCTCAAGGTGCTGTGGGCGCCGTGGGTCGACCGCATCGCCTCGCAACGCCTCGGCCATCATCGCGGCTGGATACTACCGCTGCAGACAACCGTCATCCTCTGTGTCGCCAGCCTTGCCCTGATCAGCCCGGCGACCTTGTTCACGCTTCGCTTGCCGCTGCTGCTCGGCCTGATCCTGCTCATCAACCTGGCTGCCGCCACCCAGGACATCGCCACCGATGGCCTCACCGTGCGCCTGCTGTCCGAGCGCGGGCGCGGTCTCGGCAACAGCCTGCAGGTCGGCGGCTACAAGGTCGGCATGATCATCAGCGGCAGCGGTCTCCTGATCGTCATCGACCACCTTGGCTGGAATCTCGGTCTGGCATTGATCACCTTGTTGCTGCTGCTGTGCACCGTGCCGATCTGGCGTTTTCGCGAACGGCAGCGCATTCCGCACCAGGCAATGGCAGCCGAAAACGCCCGCGGACCGCGCCTGCTGCTGACCCATTACCGTGGCTTGCTGGCGCAGCCGGGAATGCTCACCTGGCTGGCGGTGGTGCTGACTTTCAAGCTCGGCGACGCGCTGGGCTCGCCGATGATCAAGCCCATGCTGGTCGACCAGGGCTGGACCAATACCGCCCTCGGCGAACTGACGCTGATCAGCAGCATTGCCGGCATCGGCGGCGCCGCACTGGGAGGCCTACTCTACGCGCGGCTGGGCGCCCGGCGCTCGCTGCTGACCTTCGGCAGCCTGCAGGCCGCCGGCATCGCAGCGATGACCTTGCTGGCAAACGCGGGCGGCGACCGCGGACTGGTCTATCTGGTCGCCCTCGGCGAGCAGGTCGCCGACGGCATGTCCACGGTCGCCCTGTTCGCGGTCATGATGCAGAAATGCCGCCGCGAGCACGAAGGTGGCGACTTCACCCTGCAGGCCAGCGCCCAGGTCCTGCTCGCCGGCGTGGTCGGCGCGGCCAGCGGGGTCCTGGCGAAATCGGTTGGCTACGTGCCGCTGTTCGCCATGGCGGGGGCGCTCGGACTGGCCGCGCTGACCCCCCTTTTGTTCGGTCTGGTGCGGCTGGGAAGCGGCGATGCGCGGGAGTGAGCCTGCGCTCGGGGGGACTGGCAAGGGTCCGGCTTTGCCCTCCTGCGGTCGGGTTTCCACTCCCGGCGGGCGGCTTCCAGGAAGGACCGGCGCGACGGCGCGGCGCCTGGCCGGTGTTGCCGCCGACCCATGGCTCACCCTCGACAAAAAGGATGACTTCGCGATGATGACCCGATTCGTGCTGCGCCGCCCCTGGGTTGCAGTGATCTCTTTCTTGTCTTTCCTCGCTGCGGCTGCCGAGCCGCTGATTTTCGACAGTTGCGTCGATGCCCAGGGCAGGACGGTGACCGCCGTTGCCGACAGCGAGCAGGCCATGCTGGTGCGCAGCGACAGCCGACAGGGCCGGCCTGCGATCCGCTACAACCCGGACGTGCTGCCGCGTCTCGGTTCGGCCAGTCGCCTGTTTTTCTATGCGCACCAGTGCGCCCGCCTGGGTCTCCCCGCTGGCGCTGCGGAAAGCGCTGCCGAGATCGCCCGCCAGGCGGATTGCCTTGGCCTCGGCGCGCTGCTTGGGGGCGAGTTGCTGCAGCGCGAGGATGTGCCGGCCCTGCAGGCCGCACTCGCGTTCAGCGACGCCGAATGGGCCGTGCTGCCCGGACCTCCGCGCAGCTTCGATCTGGCCGGCTGCCGGGTGACCGGCGGCGGCGCTCTGCAACCGCCCGCCGGGCAGCCCTCGGTGCGGCAGATGGCCTGGAACAACTGCATCCATGCCTGTGGCGACCGGCTCTGGATCTGCCAGAAACACTGCGGCCACGCCGATTGCGCGAACTGCCTGAGTGCCTTTGGTCTCTGCAAACGCGGTTGCGGCGATGATCCGCCCGCCAGGATTCCGCGTTAGCCGCCAGCGCTGCGGACGATCGATTCAGGGGCATTTCCCGCCATGGAGAACCCGGCAGCAGGCCGGGTTCCCACTGCTCAACACCGCTGTTTACGCGGCGTTCAGCGCCTGGTCGAGGTCGGCGATCAAGTCGTCGACGTGCTCGATGCCGACCGACAGGCGGATCATGTCTTCCGAGACGCCAGCCTTGGCCATCTCCTCGGGCCCGAGCTGGCGGTGGGTGGTCGTCGCCGGGTGGCAGGCGAGCGTCTTGCAGTCGCCGATGTTGACCAGGCGGGTGACCAGCGCCAGTGCGTCCTGGAAGCGGCCGCCGGCCTCGCGGCCGCCCTTGACGCCGAAATTGAGGATGCCGGAAGCCTTGCCGCCCATGTACTTCCGCACCAGCGCGTGGTCCTTGTGCTCGGGCAGGCCGGCGTAATTGACCCAGCTCACCTTCGGGTGATTCTGCAGGAACTGCGCGATCTTCAGCGCGTTGTCGCAGATGCGGTCCATGCGCAGCGCCAGCGTCTCGACGCCCTGGAGGATCAGGAAGGCGTTGAACGGGCTGATCGCGGCGCCCATGTTGCGCAGCGGCACGACGCGGGCGCGGCCGATGTAGGCGGCGGGGCCCAGCGCATCGGTGTACACGACGCCGTGATAGGAAACGTCCGGCTCGTTGAGGCGCTTGAACTTCTGCTTGTGCTCGGCCCACGGGAACTTGCCGGAATCGACGATGATGCCGCCGATCGAATTGCCATGACCGCCGAGGTACTTGGTCAGCGCGTGCACGACGATGTCGGCGCCGTGCTCGAAGGGGCGGCACAGGTAGGGCGAGGGCACGGTGTTGTCGACAATGACCGGGACGCCGTGCTTGTGGGCGATTTCGGCGAGCTTTTCGAAATCGGTGATGTTGCCGAGCGGGTTGCCGACCGATTCGCAGAAGATCGCCTTGGTCTTGCCGTCGATCAGCTTCTCGAAGGCCGCCGGGTCGCGGTAGTCGGCGAAGCGGACGTCGATGCCGTACTGCGGCAGCGTGTGCGCGAACAGGTTGTAGGTGCCGCCGTAGAGCGTCGACGAAGTGACGATGTTGTCGCTGGCCTCGGTGATGGTCTGGATCGCCGCGGTAATGGCGGCCATGCCGGAGGCCATGGCCAGCGAGGCGATGCCGCCCTCCATTTCGGCGACGCGCTTTTCCAGCACATCCTGGGTCGGGTTCATGATGCGCGTGTAGATGTTGCCGGCGACCTTCAGGTCGAACAGGTCGGCCCCATGCTGCGTGCTGTCGAAGGCGTAGGAGGTCGTCTGGTAGATGGGAACGGCGACTGCCTTGGTGGTCGGATCAGGCGAATAGCCGCCATGGACGGCGATGGTTTCGAGTTTCATGCGCGAGTCTCCCTTGGTCATGCGGTTGGCAAAAGACGAAGTCTAGCAGGGTCGACCGCAACTGGCAGGAAAACCCGGCTCAGAAGAGGCGATAGCGGGCCAGAGGGAGACCCTGCTTTTCGACGTAGGAATTCGACTTTCCAGCGCTGCGTGATTCGCTTCGCGCCAGCGTTCGCCAGGGGGTATTGCCGCCCGGGCGTTCCTTGTCGGCTTCGCTGGCAAGGGCCGGATTGTCGGGAGGCGTTGTCACCGCTTGCAAGTTGCCGACTCCTTTGTGCCCAGGCAATCGTCCGATAACAGCGTTGCCGGCGCCGGGTGGGCGGGCGGGATGCCGGGGGCGGTGACGGGTTGGCCGTCGGCGAGGCGGGCGGCGACTTCGCCGTTGAGGGCGAGCAGTGGTTCAAGCAGGTCGGCCTTGGCGCTGAAGCCGTAGGCGGCGAGGACGGCGGTGTCGAGCGCGGCGTGGGCGGCGCGCAGGGGATTCTTGCCGGGCAGGTCGAGCGTGCGGTAGAGGGCGCGCAGGCCGCCGTTCAGATTGGCGAGGGCATCGCTGCGGATGCGGCGGATTTCGCGGCCGGCGGCGACGACGGCGTCGATCTGCTTTTTGCTGGGGGCTTGCGGCCAGGGGAAGGTGTCGAAGACGGATTCCGCGCTGTAGCGGAAATCGCTTTTCAGTTTGCCGCATTTGGCAACGAACCATTGCCAGTGCGCGTTGGATTGCAGGATGCCGAAGCTGTAGTCGTCGGCAAAACCGAACACCTGAATGAGATTGCTCGGTCGGATGGCGGACGAGGCGAAGATGAAAATCGGGCGCTTGGTAACGTAGGCGCAGCAAAGGTAACGCGGCAACGGCTTGATGACCGAGAGCATTTCCGGCCTGCCGAATGACAATTGCCACCAGCGGGCGAGAAACGCCTTGTGATGCGAACGCATCTTGCCATCGGCGCTTTTGCCTTCTTCTGCTTTGCGTTCGCGATCAGGCAGCACATTGACCTTCACCCAGTCGTAGGCGCCGGGGTAGCCGGCGGCCTGCAAGACATCGCGTTGCTCGAAGTCGAGCACGAAGCGGTCGAGCGCCGCGCCGGTCAAGGCGTCCACGCCGTTGAGGTAGGGATGGATGATTTCTGCGGCGCGGGTGTCGCGCGCAATGATGGCGGCGCCCTGTTCGGCGGTCAGCAGAAAGCCTTGATGTCCAAGCATTTGTCCGTTGAAGCAGCGCTGCGGCTTGGTGTTGCATTCCAAAATCACCGCTTTTCCAAGGTCGACCGCATCCGACAGTGCCGAGTTGATCTGCGCCGCCTCGCGGCAATCCAGGTCGTAATCCTTGGCCCCGCGCTGGGCGCTTTTGAACCATAGCCGCCGCGTTTTGGGCAGCAGGGCGGCGTCCTGCGTCCTGACCCAGTTGGCGATGGAAACGTGCACGTTGGCCTCGCCGCTCCACGGCTGGTTGTCGACCGCCTCGATCACCGTGCCGTCGGCGCAGATGGCGTCGAGCCCGCCGCTGCGCGAGGCGTTGTTGCGGATGTTCTGGGTGCCGACCAGCCCGGCGCGGCCGGCGACGGGGTCGGCGGCGGTGCACGCCGGCAGGTGGTCGTGGGCGCGGCGGAACCAATGCACGCAGTAGTCGGCCATGCCCGGCACTTCCGGGTAGGCGCGGCGCACGGCGTTGACGGTGTCGGCGCCGAGCAGCGGTTTCATCAGCTTGGCGCCGATGAAGGGCGGGTTGCCGATGATGACGTCGGCAGCCGGCCACGGGGTGCGGATGTGACCGCCCCGGCCGTCGGCTTGGATCAGCGCGTCGCCGACCGTGAAGTTGGCGTCGAGGTTGTCGAGCGGCAGGGGGTTTTCGCTGACGTGCAATTCGTCGATGGCGAGCTTGTGGGCGAGCATCATCGTCACCTTGGCGAGTTCGACGGCGAAGGGCTGGATGTCCATGCCGTAGAAGTTCTTGCTGGTGACGAAGCCGAACGGGCGCTGGGCGGCGTTGCGGCTGGGGAATTCGCCCATGCGTTCGTAGATGCGGGCTTCGAGCCGCTTGAGTTCGCGGTAGGCGATGTAGAGGAAGTTGCCGGAGCCGCAGGCGGGGTCGAGGACGCGGAAGTTTTCCAGGCGCGCCAGCAGTTCTTCGAGGCGCTTCAGGGTCTTGGCGCTGTCGATCTGCTGCCGCCAGGGTTCGACGATGGTCGGGCCGACGATTTTCATGATGTCGGCCGGGCTGGTGAAGTGGGCGCCGAAGGCGTGGCGTTGTTCGCTGCCGAGCGAGTGCTCGAAAATGGTGCCGAAGATTTCCGGGCGCACGTAGCGCCAGTCGAAGGCGGCGGCTTCCCTGAGCAGGTCGAGTTCGGCGGCGGCGAGTTCGATGCGCGCCGGTTCGCGGAACAGGCCGCCGTTGAAGTAGTCGACGCCCTTGAAGCGGCCGCCGGCGGTTTTGCCCGGCGTGTTCATTTCGGTGAAGAGGCCGCCGATCAGGTCGTGGCTTTGTTCCGGCGTCGTGCAGTCGTCGAGCAGGCGGGCGAAGAAGTAGCGATCGAGCAGCCCGATGTCTTCGGCGAACAGGCACATCAGGCATTGCAGCACGAAGCGCCGGGCGAGGCCGGGCTCGATGTTGCGTTCGGCGAGGCGGTTGTAGAGGGCGGCGAGGAGGTCGGCGGCGGCGCGCGTGACCTGCTCGTGGTCAAACTGGAAGACCGGCGTTTGCGGCTTGGCGAAGAGGAAGGCGAGCGGCCCCCAGCGTTGCGGCAATTCGGCCAGTTGCAGCCGGTCGACCGGGGCATCCATCTGGGTTTCGAAATCGAAGACCCAGAATTCGTCGAAGTTGCATAGCACGACGTAGCGCGGCCGGCCGGGGACGAGGCGGGTCCAGTGGTCGAAGGCCTGGCGGTAGTGCTTGCCGAGATCGCTGCCGCGCTTCTTCATTTCGATGAGGACGACCGGCTTCCACACCAGGTCGGCGAAGGCGGTGCCGCCGCCATCCTTCTTGACGCGCGCCTCGCAGGCGGCGCCGGCTTCCTTGAGGCCGGCGTGGCCGCAGGCGCGGAACAGGTGGTCGAGGAAGATGGCGGCTTCGCCCTTTTCGTCGCCGCCGATGTGGGCGGCGCACCAGTCGACGAAGGTTTGCAGCGCGGTTTCGCGGTCGGTCATTTCGGGCGCCGGGTGGCGCATGCGGGGTGCATGCACGGCGATTATAGCGCCCGGCCCGGCTGAACCAACGATTGTCAGCCGGGCATGCCAATGGCGGCGGTCAGTTGGGCAGCAGGCCGCCGTTGCTCAGGCGCACGCGGTCGCCGACCTGCCAGCGGCTGCCTTCAGCCTGGCTGAAGGTGCGCGTGCTGTCGTCCTCGAAGCGGACGGTGACCTGCTGCTGCTTTTCGGCGCGCACGTACTTTTCCGTCTGGTGGCCGGCGAAAGCGCCGCCGACGGCGCCGACGATGGTGGCGGCGGTGTTGCCCTTGCCACGGCCGATCTGATTGCCGAGCAGGCCGCCGACGACACCGCCGGCGACGGCGCCGAGGCCGCTGCCTTCGGCCGGCGTGCTGACCTCGCGCACCGCTTCGACGGTGCCGCATTCACGGCAGAGCGGCGGCGCGCTGGCCGTCGGGCGCGCCGGAATGACGTCGATGCCGGCGTCACTGCCCTGATAGGCGGTGGTCGTCCGTTCGCTGGCATAGCGCAGGTCGCCGGTCGGTTGCTGGGTGTCACGCACTGACTGTTGCGGCTTGCTGGTCCGGGGTGCTGGGGGCGGGTCCAAGTGCCGGGCTTTGGCTGCGGCGGCGGGTTGCAGGGCAGACGTCGCAGCGACCGGGGCGGCAGGGGCTGGCGCTGGCTCGGCGGTTGCGGTCAACGGCGATTCCGGGGTCGATTTGCCCGGCAGCAGGCCGGTGAAACTGGCGATGGCGACGCCGCTGGCGATAGTGACCGCGGTCGCGGCGACGATGATCGCCGGGTGGGTGGTTCGGGGGGCGTTTTCCATGGCGTTATCCTGGTGCGATAGGTAGAGGAGATAACGCCGGACGCGCTGCTTGGCGCACCGGCGAAACATTGCTTTACAATTGACCACGAATCGCCGCTAGCTGGCGAAGTGCCGCAGACCGTTCCCGCGCCCGGGAAAGCGCCAGTGCTGCCGCTCATGGGGAGCCCGCCAGTTCCGGTTTCAGAGGGCCGGGGGACATGATGCCGGCTTGTAGGTCTCTTTGAGGGGAGGATTCGAGGATGCCTTGTCCAGTGGTCCCGCCGATTGGCCATTGTTGGCGTGGTATGGCGCTGGTCGCGGTGCTGCTTGCCGGAGCTTGCGGCGAGCCGAAGCCGCCGGCGCCGCCGGCCGCAGCCGGGGACGTCCGCCAGTTCACCGGCACCTGGTCATTCACCGGTAACCGCCAAGTGATGCAACTGGCACCCGGCGCACAGGCGGCGATCTTCTCGGTCAGCGGTTCGCTGTTGCTCGCCGGGCGGGAGCGGCCGACGCTCGGTTTCCGGTCCGAGATCATCGGCTTTTCGGACAGCCAGACGGGCATGGTGGGACGCAGCGTATGGATCGACCAGCACGGCGACAAGGCGTTCAGCGAACTGAGCGGCGAATCGGCGCTTCCCGGACATGCGATCAAGGGCCGCTTCACCGGGGGAACCGGCCGTTACGCCGGCGTCACCGGCGAATACGGCTTTACCTGGCAGCGGCTGTCGGAAAGCGAGGACGGCGTCAGCGGACGGGTCGCCGACCTCGCCGGCTGGGCGCGTCTGGCCGCGCCGGTCGCATCCGCCCAGGGAGGTCGGCGATGAACGCACCGGATTCCCGCCTCCGCCAGACCTTGAAGGCGCTGGCGCCATTCGCGCTGGCCCTCGGCATCTGGTTCGCGCCGATTCCCGAGGGGTTGACGCGCGAGGCCTGGCACCTTTTCGCAATCTTCGCCGCGGCGATCTTCTCCGTCATCATCAATGCCTTTCCGCTGCTGACCGCGGCGCTGCTCGCGGGCGCCTTCGCGGTGCTCAGCGAGACCGTCGATCCGGGCAAGGTCTTCGCCGGCTTCGCCAACCAGAGCGTGCTGCTTGTCGTCATCGCCTTCCTCGTCGCGCAGGCGGTGGTCAAGTGCGGGCTCGGCCGGCGCATCGCGCTGTGCGTCGTGGCTCTCTTCGGCCGCTCGACGCTCGGGCTGGCCTACAGCATCTTTCTCACCGACGCCCTGATTGCCCCCGGCTTCCCAAGCAATACGGCGCGCGGCGGCGTCCTCTTCCCGATCATCCTGTCGCTCGCGCAGGGCGCCGGCTCGCGTCCCGAAGAGGAGAGCGGGCGGCGGCTCGGCGGTTACCTCATGTTCTGCGGCATGGCCAGCCTCAGCGTTTCGTCGGCGCTGTGGCTGACCGCGACCTCGGCCAATCCGATCGGCGTCTCGCTGGCGGCGGAGAAGGGGCTGCAGGTGAATTTCGGCACCTGGCTGCTGGTTGCTTCGGTGCCGGCGCTGTGCGCGATCGCGCTGCTGCCCTACTTTCTCTACCGCGTGTTCCCGCCCGGAGTGACTTTCACGCCCGACGCGCCGCGCGCGGCGCGCGCGGCGCTGGGGGAGATGGGGCCGCTGGCGCGCGACGAGTGGATCACCGCAATCGTCTTCGGTCTGATGATCTTCGCCTGGATCTTCGCCGGAACCTTCAACCTCAGCCTGGCCGGCGTCGCCATCGCCGGGCTCGGCCTGCTGCTGGCATTCGGGGT
>CAZKSD010000093.1:0-9472 GCA_964555315.1 uncultured Dechloromonas sp. | reverse complement strand
GATGCATGGCAAGGTTTCCGCGGTCCACCATGAAAACCGGGGTGTTTTCAAGGGACTGCCCAACCCGCTGACCTGCACCCGTTACCACTCGCTGGCGATCGAGCGCGAGAGTCTGCCCGATTGTCTGGAAATCACCGCGTGGACCGACGACGGCGAGATCATGGGGGTGCGCCACCGGACGCTGGCTGTCGAGGGTGTGCAGTTCCATCCCGAATCGATCCTGACCGAACGCGGTCACGACCTCCTCAAGAACTTTCTGGACGAAAACCAGCAATGACCCCGCAAGCCGCCCTCCAGCGCGTTATCGAACACCGCGAGATCTTCCACGACGAAATGGTTTCCCTGATGCGGCAGATCATGGGCGGCGAAGTCACGCCGGTCATGATCGCCGCCATCATCATCGGCCTGCGTGTCAAGAAGGAAACCATCGGCGAGATCGCCGCCGCCGCCAGCGTCATGCGCGAGCTGTCGACCAAGGTGCGCGTCGCCGATACCAGCCGCCTGGTCGATACCTGCGGCACCGGCGGCGACAGCGCCCATACCTTCAACATCTCCACCGCCGCGATGTTCGTTGCTGCCGCCGCCGGCGCGCAGATCGCCAAGCACGGCGGGCGTTCGGTCTCCAGCCAGTCGGGAAGCGCCGACGTGCTCGAGGCGCTGGGTGCCAACATCAACCTGACGCCGGAGCAGGTCGCACAGTGCATCGCCGAGACCGGCATCGGTTTCATGTTCGCACCCAACCACCACGCTGCCATGAAGCATGCTGCGCCGGTACGCCGCGAACTCGGCGTGCGCACCATATTCAACATACTGGGTCCGCTGACCAACCCGGCCAATGCGCCGCAGCAGGTCATGGGGGTCTTCCATGCCGATCTGGTCGGCATCCAGGTACGTGTGCTGCAGCGCCTCGGCAGCCAGCGGGCGCTGACCGTTTTCGGCCGCGAAAGCCTGGACGAAATCTCGATTTCCGGCCAGACGCTGGTCGGCGAACTGAAGGATGGCCGGGTCAGCGAATACGAGATCCACCCGGAGCAGTTCAACCTGCCGGTGCATGACCCGAAGGTGCTGCAAGTCGCCAATGTCGAGGAATCGAAGGCGATGCTGCTCGGCGCGCTGGACAACCGGCTCGGCGCGCCACGCGACATCGTGGCGCTCAATGCCGGGGCCAGCATCTACGTCTGTGGCCAGGCCGCGACGCTGGCGGACGGCGTCGAGAAGGCCTTCGAAATGATCGTTTCGGGCGCGGCGCGGGCCAAGGTCGACGAATTCGTCGGCTGCACCCGGCGGCTTGCATGAAAACGGGCGCTAGCGGGGTTTCGGCGCAGGCCAGCATGCACGAAGGGCATGTCAAGGCTGTGAAGCCGGCCGAAGCCAACGACATTCTCGACAGGATCATCGCGACCAAGCGCGAGGAAGTCGCCGCCGTACTGGCGACGACGCCGCTGGCCGAGGTCGCGGCCGCCGCCGCCGCGCAACCGGCGCCGCGTGATTTTGTCGGCGCCATCCGGAAAAGGATCGGTTGCGGTCAACCGGCGATAATTGCCGAAATCAAGAAGGCCAGTCCGTCGAAGGGGGTGATTCGCCGCGATTTCCGCCCGGCCGAGATCGCACGAAGCTACGAGCAACATGGCGCCGCCTGCCTTTCGGTGCTGACCGACCGCCAGTATTTCCAGGGTGCGCCCGAATATCTGGCGGCAGCCCGAGCCGCCTGCGGGCTGCCGGTGCTGCGCAAGGACTTCATCGTCGACCGCTATCAGGTCGCCGAAGCGCGCGCCATGGGGGCCGACTGCATCCTGCTCATCGCCGCCGCGCTGACCGTCCCGCAGATGCAGGAACTCGAAGCGCAGGCACATGGCTACGGCATGGCCGTGCTGGTCGAGGTTCACAACGGCGAGGAACTCGAAGCGGCGCTGCAACTGGAGACGCCGCTGCTGGGCATCAACAACCGCAATCTGCGCACTTTCGATGTCACGCTCGAGACGACGCTGGGCCTGCTCGACCGTATTCCGGCCGACCGCATCGTCGTCAGCGAAAGCGGCATTCTCGCTCCGGAAGATGTCGCACTGATGCGCGCCAGCGGGGTTCATGCCTTCCTGGTCGGCGAGGCTTTCATGCGGGCGCCGTCGCCCGGCGTGGAACTGGCGCGTCTTTTCGCCTGAGGATCGCGCGGCGAATATGTTGCCGGCTTATTGACGGGGTCGGCATCGCCTGACAAACTGGGTGATGACCGTCGTTTCGACGGCAGGGATCGAATGAGCCAGTCCAAATCCAGCCTGTTCAACTTGAGTACCGCCGGATTCAATCCGGAGGATGATGCCGAGACGCGCCTCAAGAAGTCGCTGCTGATATTTGCCACCGGCCTCGTCTCGCTGGGGTCGATGCTGTGGCTCCTGCTTTACTGGCAGATGGGCCCGAAGTTCTCGTCGACGGCGCCGTTCGTCTTCCAGTTGCTGCTGGTTTCCAACCTGGTCTTTTTCCTCAGGACGGGCAATTTCAATTTTTTTCGCTACTCGCAACTGGCGCTGTTCCTGTTCATGCCCTTCGTTGTGCAGTGGAGCATCGGCAACTTCATCACGGCCAGCGGCATCAGCCTGTGGGGCTTGCTGGCCCCGATCGGCGCCGTGCTCTTCTTCGGCGTGCGCGAGTCGGCGGCATGGTTCTTCGCCTACATTTTTCTGACGGCGCTCTCGGGATTCTTCGACTACTTCCTCGCCGACAGCGTGGTCACGAGCGGGCCGAAGGTGCCGATCAGGGTCAGCGTATTCTTCTTTGCGCTGAACTTTGCCGCGGTTTCAACCATCGTCTATCTGCTGCTGCGTTACTCGACCCAGGAAAAGGCCAAGGCACAGGCCAGCCTCGAGGAAACCCACCGGCTTCTGCAGGATGAACAGGACCGTTCCGAGCGCCTGCTGCTCAACATCCTCCCTGGACCCATCGCCGAACGGCTGAAATACGATAAACAGACCATCGCCGACGGCTTTGCCGATGTCAGCGTGATGTTCGTCGACATCGTCAATTTCACGAGAATCGCGGAAGGGATGTCGCCGCAGCAGGTTTTCGCCATGTTGAACCGCATCTTCTCCTCGTTCGACGAACTGGCGGAGAAGTTCGGCATCGAGAAAATCAAGACTATCGGTGATGCCTACATGGTCGCCGGCGGCCTCAACAGCGAGCAGGGCAACTATTCGCAAGCAATCTGTGAACTGGCGCTGGCGATGCGGGACCTGTTGCGCACCGACTTCGAGGTCAACAGCCTGCATCTGGAAGTGCGGATCGGCATCGGCACCGGACCCGTGGTCGCCGGGGTGGTTGGCAAGAAAAAGTTCATCTACGACGTGTGGGGCGATACCGTCAATCTGGCCAGTCGCATCACCAGCGAGGGCGTGCCGGGGATGGTGCATGTGGACGAGACCACCTACCGGCGCCTGGCGGATCGCTTCGAGTTCCGCGAACCGCAGATCATTCACCTGAAGGGCAAGGGAAACACTCCGGTATACCGGCTGGTCGGTCCCTTGCCGGGTCAGCCTTCGGAGGCGCCGGCAATCACGTCCGTGGCGCCAGCGTAAAGGCAACCGCGCCGCGCCGGTTTTCGGCAAGGTCGAGACGGTAGCCGGTTTCATCGGCCTGTCTGGCCGCGTGATAGAGACCGATGCCCAGTCCGGATGCCGACTGGACCGGCACCCGGAACAGCGAGTCGGCAACCGAAGGCGCAATGGCTTCGCCGGTGTCACGCACGGTAAGAACCGTGCTGTCGCGGTCGACCGTCAGTTTGGCCGATATTTCGATGCCGTTTTCGTGCTGGCGCTTGGTCAATGCGTTCTGCAGCAGATTCTCGGCAATGCTGTCGAACAGCGCGCTCGGCACCTCTGCCTCTCCGGTCGGGTCATTCCACTCGATGGAGTCGCCGCTGTGGCGATCCTGCAGACGCGCCCACCACTCCGAAGTCGAAATGTTGCGGCTGTCGTCGGTCTGTGGGCGCTGCAACTTGTCGAGCGTGGCCTTCAGACGTTCCGCAATCTGCGGCAACTGGCGGGCCAGCAGTTGTGCCAGGGCTTCCGGGTCGCCTGGCTGGGCTGCGGCATAGCAGAGGGTGTGCAATGACTGCAGCAGATTCTTGACGTCATGGGTCACGCGGGCGCCGGTTTCATAGACCGCCTGCAGATAACTCATGCGCTGCAATTCGTGAGTCTGGAACTTCACGAGGTAAAACTCGGTGGCCAGGCGCAGAAGCCATTCGACATGCCAATGCATTGCCGGCGACGGGGAATAGCGGAAATACACGGCCAGCAGGACGTTGTGCCGGCGATATTCCTGGGTGTGCGGCGAAGTTCCGCCAAACGTGCCAGACTCCGGGCTCGCTTGCCAGCGACAGCCGACCACCCAGGGCATACGCTCGAGTTGCTCGGCGATGGCGGCGAGAAAGCGTACCGGGTGGCTTTCGCGCTCGCTGGTTTCGGCGAGCTGGATCAGCCATTGCTCAAGCGGCAGGCCGACCGAGAGCAGGTAGCGCGACAGGGCCGAGCCAATTCCGGAAAAGCCGCCGCGCGGATTCCACGCCCAGGCCAACACGAGCAGGGCGGCGGCAATCGCCAGCGAGGTCTGCACCAGTGCTTCGACATAGCTGATCCCGGAAACGAAAGTGACGGCCAGCGCGCCAAGCACGAAGACTGCGAGTGCCAGAAACACCAGCATCCCGTAGAAAAGGTCGAATGCGTCACCAGCCCGGCGGCGCAGCGGGTGGGCAGGAAAGGCGAGAAGCCCGCCGAGCAGCAACGGCATGTAGTGAGCGATCGTGTCCCTGGGCAGGGGATCGAGGACGACGGAGGGGGAGATTTCCGGAACGGTGCCGAAAATGGTCAGGCAAACGAGATAGCCGAAGGCGAAGAGATAGCCGGCGCGCTCAAGGCGGTCACCGGTCCACAGCACCCTCCCCCCGATCACCGCCGCCAGCGCACCGCACCAGATCAGCATCAGCCACGGGCTGAGCAACCACGTCGACGCAAGCGCGGCGGCCAGCAGGATCGCGCCCTGGCGCTGGCTCATGCGCCGCTCGCCCGCGACGAAGGGCTGCCAGAGGAGGAACAGGCCGAACGCGACAAACCACAGGATGCGGACCGCCGGCAATTTCCACCCGCCGAAGGCCAGCGCATGGAGCAGCAGGAGGTGACCGGCCAGCAGAAGGTGGGGCCGGCGCAACCACCACGGGATGGTGCTTGAGGTTTCGCTGTTCATGTTTTCAACAACTGTCCAATTTTCGACAGGGTAAACGTAAATTTCAGGCACTGAAACCGCTATCCGACGCCAATTGCCAGCAGGCACGGAGTTTGCTTTGATTGGTGCATCGAGACTCAAGCGGAGAAACAAATGAAAAACAGCCAAGGCGGCTTCACCCTCGTCGAGATTGCCATCGTCCTGGTGATCATTGGCCTGTTGCTGGGCGGCGTGCTGAAAGGTCAGGAACTGATCACCCAGGCCAAGATCAGGAACGTGGCCAACGACCTCAACGGGATGTCGGCGGCAGTATACGGCTATCAGGATCGCTACAAGAAGTTCCCCGGCGACGATAACGATGCTGCGCTCCGGTGGAGCACCACCCCGCCTACGGTCCCGGGTGATGGCAATGGAGCAGTTGGCGTTGCCGGCGTATCTGCAGTGATCGATTGCGCGGGCGCGGGGGCAAACGGCGAGAACTGTCAATTCTGGAAGCACCTCCGGTTGTCAGGCTTCGTCGGCGGCGACTCGAACAGCCCACTTGCACCGCAGAATGCCGCCGGCGGCATTCTGCAGGCGCAGAATGGGGCGCTTGGCCTCGCGGCGCTGACCATCTGCTCGACCAATCTGCCGGGCAAGATCGCCAACGCGATCGACGCCCAGTTCGATGACGGCAAGCCCAGTACCGGTCTGGTTCGCGGAACGAACAACGCCGCGGCGCTGGCTACGGCACCCACTGAGGCCGCGTACGTTGACGACGGCAGCACCGTCTATGTGGTTTGCAAGACGCTGTAAGCACTGTGGCCTCTGTGAAGCCCGCCCCGGCGGGCTTTTTCATTTATGGAGCAACCGCTCCTCGGCGGCGGTGACTGCCTCCGGGTCGCCGAGAACGACGACGACGTCGCCTTCCAGAAGGCGGGTTTCGGGGGCCGGCTCGACCGCGCGGATGCCGCGGCGGCGAATCGCGCTGACCTCGCAGCCCAGTTGGGCAAGACGCAATTGGTCGAGCGTCATGCCGATGGCGGCAGCGCCGCGGGTCAGCCATACCGAGTGCAGGCGCGGCTGGAATTCGTCGTCGTCGTCCCGGTCGGAACTGCCGTGGAAGAAGCCGCGTAGCAGGCGGTAGCGTTCCGAACGGGTTTGCCGGATGCGCCGCAGGACGCGGTTGAGCGGTATGCCGATCAGCACCAGCGCATGCGAGGCGAGCATCAGGCTGGCCTCCAGGGTTTCCGGCACGACTTCCGCGGCGCCCGCGCGGGCCAGGCGCCCCAGGTCGCGCTCGTCGGCGGTGCGGACGATCACTGGCAAGTCCGGACGCAACTCCTGAACGTGGTGCAGCACCTTTTCGGCGAGCGGCGTGTCGCTCATGGTGACGATAACCACGCTGGCCCGCATCAGGCCGGCGGCAATCAGCGATTCCTTGCGGCCGGCGTCGCCGAAGACGACACTTTCGCCGCCGGCGGCCGCCTCGCGGACACGATCCGGATCGAGGTCGAGCGCAATGTAGTTGATCCCCTCCTGGCCCAGAAAGCGCGCCAGGTACTGACCGTTGCGGCCGAAGCCGCAGAGGATCGCGTGCCTTTCGGTGCCCATCGACTCGGCGGCGATCCTGGTCAACTGCATCGAGCGCAACATCCACTCGCTGGCGACGAAACGCATGACCAGTCTTTCGCTGTACTGGATGATGAAGGGCGCAGTCAGCATGGACAGAACGAGAGCCGTCAGCGCAATCTGCTCGATGGCCTTTGGCATGTTGGCGATTTCGCCGAGCAGGACGAACCCGAATTCGCCGCCGGCGCAAAGCCACAGCGCCGAGCGAATGGAATTGCCCGGCGTCGATCCGAGGCGCCACGACAGCAGTCCGACGATCGCGGCCTTGATCGCGAGCAGACCGATCAGCACCAGCAGGACCTGCCACCACAACCCGACGACGATCTGCAGATCCAGCTTGACGCCGATGGTCACGAAGAACAGGCCCATCAGCACGTCGCGGAACGGCTTGATGTCCTCTTCCATTTGCAGGCGGTATTCGGTCTCGGAAATCAGCATGCCGGCGACGAAGGCGCCAAGGGCCAGCGACAGGCCGGCCAGCTCGGTCAGCGTGGCGAGGCCGAGGGTGACCAGCAGCACGTTGAGGACGAACACCTCGGAAGACTTGGCCCGCGCGACGAAGTGGAACCATCTCCGCATCAGCTTCTGGCCGAACACCAGAATCACGGCGAGGACGACGACGGCCTTGAGCAGGGCGATGCCGATCAGCATCGCCAGCTTTTCCGGCGGCTGCGTCAGCGACGGAATGATGACCAGCAACGGCACCACCGCGAGATCCTGAAAGAGCAGCACGCCGAGTATTTCCCGGCCGTGCGTCGTGTCGAACTGCATGCGTTCGGCGAGCAGCTTGGTCAGCACGGCGGTCGAGGACATCGCAAAGACGCCGCCGAGGGCGATGCCGAGTTGCCAGTGGATGCCGGCAAGCATGACCAGACCGGCGATCAGCAGCATGCTGATCGCGACCTGGAGCAGGCCAAGGCCGAAGACGATGCGCTTCATCGCGTAGAGCTTGGACAGCGAAAACTCGAGGCCGATCGAGAACATCAGGAAGACGACGCCGAATTCGGCGAGATACTCGACGCGATGCATGTCATCCATCAGGTTGAGGGCATGCGGGCCGATGATGCTGCCGACCAGTAGATAGCCGAGAACCGGCGGCAGGTCGGCGCGGCGGCAGATTACCACCGCGAGTACCGAGGTGCCGAGAAGCAGAAGGGCAAGGGAGAGCGAGCTCAAGTGCGTTTCGCCAAGTCAGGTATACTTGGACGATCATAACCGCAGCACGGCCATGAACCCAAGCCTGAAGCCCGATCATTTTTCGCCGGAACGCGCCCTCGATCTCGGGCGCCAGACGCTGAGCATCGAGGCTGCCGCGGTCAACGCGCTGGCGGGCAGGATGGCCGGCGAGTTCGCACGCGCAGTCGAGCTGATCCTCGACTGCCACGGGCGGGTCATCGTCAGCGGCATGGGCAAGTCCGGACATATCGCGCGCAAGATCGCGTCGACCATGGCCAGTACCGGAACGCCGGCCTATTTCGTGCATCCGGCGGAGGCGAGCCATGGCGACCTCGGGATGATTACCCGCGACGACGTCCTGCTGGCGCTGTCGAACTCCGGCGAGTCCGACGAACTGTTGCGCATCGTCCCGCTGGTCAAGCGCCAGGGCGCGCGCCTGATCGCCATGACCGGCGCGCCGACCTCGACACTGGCCCGCGAAGCCGATGTCCACCTCGATGCCGGCGTCGAGCAGGAGGCCTGTCCGCATAACCTGGCGCCGACGGCGAGCACGACGGCGGCGCTGGCGCTTGGCGATGCGCTGGCGGTGGCGCTGCTCGATGCGCGCGGCTTCGGGCCGGATGATTTCGCCCGTTCCCATCCCGGCGGTTCGCTCGGGCGCCGCTTGCTGACCCACGTCCGCGACGTAATGCGCCGGGGCGACAGCGTGCCGACCGTAAGCCCGCAGACCGGTGTCACCGATGCCATCCTCGCCATGTCGCGGGGCGGCCTCGGACTGGTCGTCATCCTCGATGACCAAGGACGGATGCTCGGTATCTTCACCGACGGCGACCTGCGCCGCGCCTTCGAAAAGCGGATCGACCTGCGAACGGCGCGCATCGACAGCGTCATGCACGCCGGTCCGCGCACCATCGGCCCCGACCGCCTCGCCGTCGAGGCGGTCGAGATGATGGAGCGCTACCGGATCAACGCCCTGCTCGTGGCCGATGGCGATGGTCGCCTGCTGGGGGCGCTCAACATGCATGACCTGTTTACGGCCAAGGTGATCTGATGGAGGCGAGGTCACGAGCCGGCCGCGTCAGGCTGATCGCCTTCGACATCGATGGCGTGATGACCGACGGCGGCCTTTGTTACACCGACCACGGCCATGAACTCAAGACCTTCGATGTCCAGGACGGCCTCGGCCTGAAACTCCTGCAGCGGGGCGGCATCGAACTGGCGATCGTCACCGGCCGCAGTTCGGGCGTGGTGGCTGCGCGCGCTGCCGATCTCGGTATCGACCATGTCTTCCAGGGGGTCGCCGACAAGCGCGCAACGGTTGGCGACCTGCTCGCACGGCTCGGTCTCCACTGGCCGGAATGCGCCTTCATGGGCGATGATCTGATCGACCTGCCGGTCATGACGCAGTGCGGCCTGGCCATCGCGCCCGCCAACGCGCGGCCGCTGGTTCGCGACCGTGCGCATGCGGTGACCG
>CAZKSD010000092.1:0-9542 GCA_964555315.1 uncultured Dechloromonas sp. | reverse complement strand
CGGCTTTCGTCGGTCTCGGCGCCTACACGACGGCATGGCTGACGACGACTCATGGCCTGTCGCCATGGGTCACGCTGTTCATCGGCCTGGCCATCACCGGCGCCGTCGCGTATTTCCTCGGCTTCATCACGCTGCGCATGGGCGGCCATTACCTGCCGCTGGGCACCATCGCCTGGGGCATCAGCCTGTATTTCCTGTTCGGCAACGTCGACTTCCTCGGCGGCCATACCGGCATCACCGGCATTCCGCCGGTGACGCTGTTCGGCTGGGAGCTGAAGTCGGGTCGCGAGTTCTACTACCTGATCTGCATCGTCCTGCTGCTCGCCATCGTCGCCATCCGCAATCTGCTCGATTCGCGCGAGGGCCGGGCGATCAGGGCGCTCCCGGGAGGCATCGTGATGGCCGAGGCGATGGGTGTCGATACCCAGCGCACCAAGGTCAAGATCTTCCTGCTCGCGGCGCTGCTGGCGAGCGTTTCCGGCTGGCTCTACGCCCATCTGCAACGCTTCGTGAATCCGACGCCGTTCTCGCTGACGCAGGGTATCGAATACCTGTTCATGGCGGTCGTCGGCGGCATCGGCCACGTCTGGGGCGCCGTTCTCGGGGCTGGCCTGATCACCATCCTCAAGCAGTGGCTGCAGGACTGGCTGCCGCAGATTTTTGGCCAAAGCGGCAACTTCGAGATCATCGTTTTCGGCGTCGCCATGGTCCTCATCCTGCACAAGGCGCGCGCCGGGATGTGGCCGCTGATCATGCGCCTGCTGCCGGTCCGTACGCTGCGCCGTGAAATTGTGCAGGCGGAAATGCTCCCCAAACGCGGGTCGACCGCACCCGGCGTCCTGCTTCTCGATGCGAGCGAGGTGACCAAGCGTTTCGGCGGCCTGGTCGCCAACAACAACATGGCGCTGACGGTGAAGTCCGGCGAGGTCATGGCGCTGATCGGTCCGAACGGCGCCGGCAAGAGCACGATGTTCAACTGCATTTCCGCGGCCAACCCGGCAACCGAGGGCAAGATCGCTTTCCTCGGCGAGTCGACGGAAGCGCTCGCCGCGCGCGAGATCGCCCGCCGCGGCATGAGCCGCACCTTTCAGCATGTGCGCCTGCTCGGCCAGATGTCGGTGCTGGAAAACGTCGCCATCGGCGCTCACCTGCGTGGCCGCAAGGGCTTCATGTCCGCGGCGCTGCGCCTTGATCGCGGCGAAGAGCATCGGCTTATCGCCGAGGCGGCGCGCCAGATCGAGCGGGTCGGCCTGGGCGAGCGCATGTTCGATCCCGCCGGCAGCCTGTCGCTCGGCCAGCAGCGCATCGTCGAAATAGCGCGGGCGCTGGCCTCCGACCCCTGTCTGCTGCTCCTTGACGAGCCGGCAGCCGGCCTGCGCTACAAGGAAAAGCAGGCGCTCGCCGAATTGCTGCGCAAGTTGCGCGCCGAGGGCATGGGTATCCTGCTCGTCGAGCACGACATGGATTTCGTCATGGGGCTTGCCGATCGCGTCGTCGTCATGGAGTTCGGCGAGAAGATCGCCGAGGGCCGGCCGGAAGACATCCAGCGCGACCCGAAGGTTCTCGAAGCCTACCTTGGGGGGGTGGACTGATGGTCACCCGGCATCCCCACCTGCACGAGCACGAAACCATCCTCGAAGTGAAGAACCTGTCGGTCTCCTACAGCAAGATCGAGGCTTTGCACGATATCAGCCTGACCATCCGCCGCGGCGAGATCGTCACCGTCATCGGCCCCAACGGCGCCGGCAAGACGACCCTGCTGCTGGCCTTGATGGGGCTGCTGCCGGCCGTCGGCAGCATCGTCTACATGGGCCATGCGCAAGGCCGGGAACGCGAGGTCGAGCACCTGGTGCGCCAGGGGATGACGCTGGTTCCGGAAAAACGCGAGCTGTTCGCCGAGATGAGCGTCGAGGACAACCTGGTGCTCGGCGCTTTCGACCGCTACCGTACCGGCCACCGCGACCACATGGAAACCATGGACGAGGTGTTCGAGCTCTTTCCGCGCCTGGAAGAACGCCGCGCCCAGTTCGCCGGCACGCTCTCCGGCGGCGAGCGCCAGATGCTGGCCATGGGCCGCGCGCTGATGGCCAGGCCGAGGCTGCTGATGCTCGACGAACCCAGTCTCGGGCTGGCGCCGCTGATCATCAAGGAGATCTTTCGCATCATCGCCGAACTCAAGGAAACCGGCGTCGCCATCCTGCTGGTCGAACAGAATGCGCGCGCCGCCCTGCACATTGCCGACTACGGCTATGTCCTGGAAACCGGCGAGGTATCGCTGGCCGGTCCGAGCAGTGAGTTGGCGGCCGATCCGCGCGTCATCGAGAGCTACCTCGGCCTCGGGCACAAGAAGGACTGAAGTCTCCGATCGCGCTCACGGGGCTACTGCATGCCCCTTTCCCCCCGGCGCTCATTGTGGCCGGGATTTCCTCCGCGATCGCGATCGCCATGCGCTGGCGGCCGCTGGTCGGGTCGCGGCATTTCGCGCATCGCGGCTGGTGGTGTCGGCATGGGCCTTGGCGCCTCGCGCACCATCGGTGCCGGCGGCCGTTCGTGCGGCATTGCATCGCGGCGCCATTCACGTGGCATGGGCGCTGCCTGTGGCATCTCGCGCAGCGGACCGGAAGCGGACGGCATCTGCGTTGACCTGCCTGTCTCACGCACCATTGGCACCGGCGGGCGCTCCTGTGGCGGGGCCTGCCGGAACATCTCGCGCCGCGGTTCCTGGGCAATGGCGCCTGAGTGCGGCATTTCGCGCATTGTTGGCGGAGCCGGACGCGACGGTTCCGGTGCTGGCGGCAAGGAGGGCATCCCCGGCATCTGGCGGGAGCGCTGCTCCACCCGGGGCGCTTCCGGAATCGCCGACGGGCCCGCCACTGTCCTGCCCGGCTGGTTCTCCTGAACAGGAAAGCGGCCGCGGTTCTCCAGGTTGCGGCCGTCGTTCGGGGCGACACGCGCAGCATCCTGGCCGGGGAAGTGCGCCGCCGTGTCGGGCATGCGCAAAGGCTGGCGCGCGTCGGGGCTGGCCTGCGGCGTCCGCATGGCCGGTTGCGGTGGCCGCTCCGACAGTCCCGGAAGCGGCGTCAAAGGACGCCTCTCCTGTTCCAAGGGGCGGCCCGGGCGCGCCGCGCCAGCCCCGGGGGCCAGCCATTCGCTGCCGGGCGCCCGCGCCGTTGCCGGGGACTGCCCGAGTTCATGGTGGTCATAGCGGCGAATGGCAGCCCGGTCGATCGGCCGCCCATCGCGGAGCGTGCTCGTCGGCACCACGGTTACGGCATGCGGCAGCCCGTGGTGCGCGTAGTTGGGCCGGTAGTCGGGCCGCAGCGCATGATCGATGTCCGCGGCGTTCCTGACGTGCGTGACATTGACCTGGCGGATGTACGTCGGGCTGGTGCGATAGGCCGGCACATAGACCTCGCGCGGAGCCAGCGGGAACCAGCCGACCGCCGGCGCCGAACCGACGCTGAAGCTGGCGTTCCAGCCAGGGTTGCCGACCCAGCCAACCAGCGCCGGCGCATAGACCGGGCGGGCGACATAGGCGCCCGGGGCCCAGCCCCAGCGCCCGCGGACCTGAACCCAGCGTCCGTAGTGGAACGGGGCGAAGCCCCAAGGGGCGGCGTCGACCCAGGTCCACCCCCAGGGCTCGACCCAGGCCCAGCGGCCATAACGGTACGGCGCCCAGTCGGCGGCGACCGCCCTTGGATACCAGACCGTCCCGTAATCCGCAGCCGTGCTCCAGTCACCATAGTTGTCGAGATCGTCGTAGCCGGTCATGTAGGGCGACACGTTGCGCCGCGCCTGCGCCGACTTCTCCCGGTTGTCGCGCGCCGAAACCCAGGCGTCGAAATCGTCGCCGTAGCGCGCCGCTTCGATGGTAAGCACGCCGCGGCCGTCAATGCTGACCATCTCCCCGGCACGCAGCGTCACCGGCCGTTCGTTGGCGAAAATCTCCGCAGAGCCCGACTGGGCTGCGATGATGGTCCGGTCGGGCGCTACCTCCAGACGGTAGCGGCCGGTTCCGGAAAAGCGGACCTGCCCGGCGGGCGTCGTGACCCCGAGATCGTCCGCCTGGTCGCGATCGCGGATCGTGACGGCCAGCGTGCCGCCATGCAGCAGAAGGTTGACGCTGCGGTCGTCGACGCTGGCGAATTCCGCCTGCGTGTCGCCGCCCAGCCGGTACGCCGTCGAACCGATCCAGACCTCGGCCCTGGCGCGGCGCTCGGTGTCAACGATGGCGCCGCTGCTGACCGGCCAGTTGACCAGTGCCGGGCTGCCGGAATCCTGCTGACTGGCGCGGTAGGTCACGTTGCCATCGACCAGCGACAGGCGACCGACACGGGCCGGCGGGTCTCCCGCGGCGTGCGCCGGCGCCAGGAGGGCGATCACGGTCATCAGCGCGAGGAAATGGCGAAAAAGGGAAGGCATGATCAACTCCGTCGACAGCGTTTGCAGGCACAGCTTACCGCTCTTCAAGATAACGTGCGTGCGCCGGATCGGATGAACGGCTGTGCCGGGAAAGTTGTTACCGATTGTTGCGGGATGCGGTGGGCCGCCGCGGAACAGGTCGGGGACGGCAGCCAAAACCTGTTACTTTTCAGCGCCCTGACGTAAAATCCGGCACCCACTACTGTGCCGCCATCCCCCTGTAGCCATGCTCTATCCCACCCGTTTCGATGTCATCGTTGTCGGCGGCGGCCACGCCGGCAGCGAAGCCGCGCTCGCCGCGGCGCGGGCGGGGGCGAACACGCTGCTGCTGACGCACAACCTCGACACCCTCGGGGCGATGAGCTGCAATCCGTCGATCGGCGGCATCGGCAAGGGGCACCTAGTGCGCGAGGTCGATGCGCTGGGCGGCGCGATGGCCGCCGCCACCGACGAATCCGGCATCCAGTTCCGCATCCTCAACGCCTCGAAAGGCCCGGCGGTGCGCGCCACCCGCGCGCAGGCCGACCGCGTGCTGTACAAACAGGCGATCCGCGGTCGACTGGAAAACCAGGCCAATTTGACGATTTTTGCCGAGGCCTGCGACGACCTGATCGTCGAGGGTGACCAGGTCCGCGGCGCGGTGACGCAGCTCGGCATCCGCTTTTTGGCCCAATCCGTGGTGTTGACCGCGGGCACCTTCCTCAACGGCAAGATCCACGTCGGGCTGGAAAATTACACCGGCGGGCGCATGGGCGATCCGCCGTCGCTGTCGCTGGCGGCACGGCTGAAAGAGTTGAACCTGCCGCAAGGCCGCCTGAAGACGGGCACGCCGCCGCGCCTCGACGGCAAGACCATCGACTTCTCGGTGATGGAGGAGCAGCATTCGGACGACCCGCTGCCGGTCTTCTCCTTCCTCGGCCACGCCGGCCAGCACCCGAAGCAGTTGCCGTGCTGGATTACCGAGACCAACGAGCGCACGCACGAGATCATCCGCGGCGGGCTCGACCGCTCACCGATGTACACCGGCGTCATCGAAGGTGTCGGGCCGCGCTACTGCCCGTCGATCGAGGACAAGATCCACCGCTTCGCCGACAAGGACCGCCACAACGTCTTCCTCGAACCGGAAGGCCTGACGACGCACGAAATCTACCCGAACGGCGTGTCGACCAGCCTGCCCTTCGACATTCAGCTGGCCTTGGTGCGCTCGATCCGCGGCCTGGAAAACGCCCACATCCTGCGCCCCGGCTACGCCATTGAGTACGATTTCTACGACCCGCGCGGCCTCAAGGACACGCTGGAAACGAAAGCGATCAACGGCCTCTTCTTCGCCGGCCAGATCAACGGCACCACCGGCTACGAGGAGGCGGCGGCGCAGGGCCTGCTCGCCGGCATCAACGCGGTGCGCTACGCGCGCGGCGAAGCCGGCTGGTGCCCGAGGCGCAACGAAGCCTACCTTGGTGTGCTGGTCGACGACCTGATCACGTGCGGCGTCTCCGACCCCTACCGTATGTTCACCAGCCGCGCCGAATACCGCCTGAGCTTGCGCGAGGACAACGCCGACCTGCGCCTGACCGAACAAGGCCGCGAACTCGGCCTGGTCGACGACATCCGCTGGGACGCCTTCTGCCGCAAGCGCGACGCCATCGCAGGCGAGCAGGAGCGGCTGAAATCGACGTGGATCAACCCAAAGATCACGCCGGAGGAAGACTGCGTGCGCGTGCTGGGCAAGCCCATCGAGCACGAATACAGCCTGTTCGAACTGCTGCGCCGGCCGGAAATTGCCTATGCAGCGCTGCTGACGCTGCCCGGCTGCGGTCGACCGGAAAATTCGCCCGAAATCGACGCCGCCGTCATCGAGCAGCTCGAAATCTCCGCCAAGTACCAGGGCTACATCGACCGCCAGGCCGAAGAAGTGGCCAAGGCCGCGAATTACGAAAACACGCCGCTCGCCGCCGACCTCGATTACGGCAAGGTTGCCGGGCTGTCCAACGAAGTCCGGCAGAAGCTGGCGCAGCACCGGCCGCAAACCCTCGGCCAGGCTTCGCGCATCCAGGGCATCACGCCGGCGGCGATCTCGCTGCTGCTGATCCACCTCAAGCGCTGCAACCTGGCGCAGGCCGCATGAACGCCGTCCTCGCCGCCGGCCTCGCCGAACTCGGCATCGCCCTGCCCGCGGCGGCGCAGCGGCAGTTGCTCGCCTTCCGCGACCTGCTGCTGAAATGGAACAGGATCTACAATCTGACCGCCCTGCGTGACCCGGATCAGGCTGTCCCGCACCACCTGCTCGATTCGCTGGCCATCCTGCCGCATGTCGGCGACGGCCCGCTGCTCGACGTCGGCAGCGGCGGCGGCCTGCCAGGCATTCCGCTGGCGATTGCTCGCCCCGACCTGGCGATCACGCTGGTCGATACGGTGCAGAAGAAAGCTGCCTTCCTGCAACAGGCCGCGATCGAGCTTGAATTGAAGAATGTTGCGGTCCACCATGCCCGGGTCGAGGAAATGCGCGGACAATATGCCCAGATCAGTTCGCGCGCCTTTGCCGAACTGGCGCGCTTCGTCAGCCTGACACGCCATCTGCTGGCGCCGGGCGGGCGCTGGCTGGCGATGAAGGGCGCGCTGCCCGACGGTGAATTCAAGGCGCTGCCGGCCGGCAGCGAGGTTGCAGCGATCATCCCGCTTGCGGTACCGGGGCTGGATGCCGAACGACATTTGATCATTTTGAAAGCCGGGTCATGAAAGTATTGGCCATTACCAATCAGAAAGGCGGTGTCGGCAAGACGACGACGGCGGTCAACCTGGCCGCGTCGCTGGCGGCTGAAGGCCGGCGCGTACTGTTGATCGACCTCGACCCGCAAGGCAATGCCACGACCGGCGCCGGGATCACCAAACAGGAAGCGCTGCCCACTGTCTATCAGATGCTGATCGGTACCGCCAAGCTGGGCGAGGTCAGCATCACGACCGAATTCGGCTTCGACATCGTTCCCGCCAACCGCGAGCTTGCCGGCGCCGAAGTGGAGCTGATCGGACTCAAGGAGCGCGAATACCGCCTCAAGAACGCGCTCCTGGCCGGCCACGCCAATTATGACTTCATCCTGATCGACTGTCCGCCGGCGCTCAACATGCTGACGGTCAACGGTCTGGTTGCTGCCGATTCGGTCCTGATTCCCATGCAGTGCGAGTACTATGCCCTGGAGGGGCTGTCCGACCTCGTCGAAACCCTGCGCAAGGTGCGGACCCATCTCAATTCGCGCCTCGAGATCGAGGGTCTGCTGCGCACCATGTACAACGCCCAGAGCACCTTGACGCAGCAGGTTTCCGGCGAACTGGAACGCCATTTCGGTAACAAGGTTTACCGGACCATCGTGCCGCGCAATGTCCGGCTGGCCGAGGCGCCGTCGTACGGCAAGCCGGTCATTGCCTTTGACAAGAGCTCGAAGGGCGCTCAGGCCTACAGCGCGCTCGCCAGGGAAATTCTCGAAAGGGTCGCCCCATGATCAAAATGAAAGGACTCGGCCGCGGCCTCGACGCGCTGCTCTCGGGCAGCGACAGACCACATGGCGACGAGCAGCGGAACCTGCCGGTCGACCGCCTGCGCCCCGGCAAATATCAGCCGCGTACCCGGATGGACGAGGGTTCGCTGGGCGAACTGGCCGCTTCGATCAGGGTCCAGGGCGTCATGCAACCGATTCTCGTGCGTGCCGTCGATGGCACGCCGGGCGCCGAGCGCTACGAAATCGTCGCCGGCGAACGCCGCTGGCGCGCCGCGCAACTGGCCGGTCTCGGCGAAGTCCCGGTGCTGATCCGCAGCATTCCCGATGACCAGGCGCTGGCGATGGCGCTGATCGAGAACATCCAGCGCGAGAACCTCAACCCGCTCGAAGAAGCGCAAGGCCTGCAACGCCTGATCGACGAATTCGGCTTGACTCACCAGCAGGCTGCCGATGCGGTGGGTCGTTCGCGCCCCGCTGCGACCAATTTGCTCCGCCTGCTGCAGTTGACCGCAGCCGTCCAGGAAATGCTGATGTCGGGCAAGCTGGACATGGGCCACGCCCGGGCGCTTCTGCCGCTGCCCGGTGCGCAGCAGGTCGCGCTGGCCCAGCGCATCGTGCACAAGGGACTTTCGGTGCGCGAGGCCGAGCGGCTGGTGCAGCACCTGCTGAATCCGCCGCGGAAAGCTCCAGAGGAGGCTGTCGACCGCGATCTTCTGCGTTTGCAGGAAGAACTCTCCGACGGCCTCGGGGCAAATGTCGCGATCCGCTCCAACAAAAAGGGAGCGGGCAAGGTCACCATCGAGTTCGGCAGTCTCGACCAGTTGGACGGCCTGATTTCGCGTCTGCGCGGGTGAGCGATGGCGAAACCCGGAAGCCGTCGCCAATGCAGAGAAATACCGTCTTTGTGCGACGCAGCAATTGACTCATCTATAAGACTTGATTACAATCGCGGAGTTTTCAGTCGGGGCCTGTCGTGCACCCGCATGTGAGCTGGATTCTCAGCCGACAGGCGGCGCTGGCGATACTCCTGGGAGTCATCACCTGGGTATTGGTCGGCAGCAATGCGGCAGTCTCGATTCTGATCGGGGGATCTATCGGCATCATCGCCAACGCGGGCTATGTCCTGCGGGCCATGCGAGTGTCGACGGGAGATGACCCGCTCAGGCTGTATCGGGCGCAGTCGGCCGGGGAGGGCTTGAAGTTCGCTCTGACCTTCGCCGGGTTTGCGCTGGTGTTCTGGGGGTACAGGGAGGTGTCGGCGTTGCCGCTCTTCCTTGGCTACGCATCAACCTTTGTCATCTTCTGGGTGGCACTCTTGAAGCAACGTTGAGCTGACTGGAGAAATCATGAGCGCTGAAGGCGGCCTGACCACAACGGCCTATATCCAACACCATCTGACCAACCTGACCGTCTGTTCCGACGCAGCCAGGGATGCGGCGGGCCACTGTCACGGATTCTGGAGCTTTCACCTCGATACCCTGGTCGTTTCCGGCCTGCTCGGTCTCCTCGTCTTCGGCCTGATGGCCAAGGTTGCCGGCAAGGCCACGTCCGGCGTGCCGGGCGGCCTACAGAATTTCATCGAAATGGTCGTCGGCCTGGTCGACCAGCAGGTCAAGGATACTTTCCACG
>CAZKSD010000091.1:0-9600 GCA_964555315.1 uncultured Dechloromonas sp. | reverse complement strand
CAGCAGACTGTGCCGCCTGCCACTGTCAGGGCGCTCTCGCGGGGCGGGAGCATGCGGGGGTGCCCGGCCTCGACGAAATCGGCTTCGCCGGCACCGACCTGATCGAACTCGGCACCCAGCCCGGCATGTCGGGCGCGCGCACTCTCTGGGAAGAGTTCCGCGAGGAGCGCATCGCGCGTTATGGCGCCATGCGTGATTTTCCTGCCGTGAAAGGCGTTTCATACCTTTCGGTGCACCTGCGCTTCGGCACGATCAGTATCCGCGAACTGGTCCGCGCCGCCCGCGAGAAGGATGCCGACGCCTGGCTCGGCGAGCTCGTCTGGCGCGATTTCCATTTCATGATCCTCGACCATTTTCCGCACGTCGTCGGTCACGCTTTCAAGCCCGATTACGATGCCATTGCCTGGGAGGACTGGCCGGAAGGCCTGGCGGCGTGGCGGGAGGGCCGTACCGGCTACCCTCTGGTCGATGCCGCCATGCGCCAGTTGCAACGCTGCGGCTGGATGCACAACCGCCTGCGGATGGTGGTTGCGTCATTCCTGACCAAGGATCTCGGCATCGACTGGCGGCTGGGTGAACGGCATTTTGCCGAGCAGCTCAACGACTTCGACCTCTCGGCCAACAACGGTGGCTGGCAATGGGCCGCATCGACGGGCTGCGACGCCCAGCCCTACTTCCGGATCTTCAACCCGGTGACCCAATCGGAGAAGTTCGATCCGGAAGGCAGGTTCATCCGTCGCTACGTACCGGAACTGGCCAGCCTGGCGAACCGGCAGATCCACAGCCCGTGGCTGATGTCACGAAGCGCGCAGGAAGCCGCCGGGGTGATCATCGGCCGTGACTATCCGTTGCCGATCGTAGACCACGCCCGGGCCAGAGCGGACACCCTGGCCCGCTACTCGGTGATCACGAAGCCTGCTTGGCCCTGACATAGCCGGCAATCAGCGCCAGCAACTCGTCCTCGTCGTATGGCTTGCCGAGGTAATTGCTGGCCCCGATTTCGAGCGCGTGACGGCGATGCTTCTCGGCGGTACGCGACGTGATCATGATGATCGGCAATTTGCCGAGCCGCTTGTCGGCGCGAATGTTGCGCACGAGGTCGAAACCATCCATGCGCGGCATCTCGATGTCGGAAATCACGACGTCAGGCATCAGCTCGAGCAGTTGTTCCAAGGCATCGACACCGTCCTTCGCCAGCACCACGTGATAACCCTCGCGGGCGAGAAGGCGGCTCGTTATCTTGCGCACGGTCAGCGAATCATCGACCACCATCACGGTCGGCAACGCGGCTGTGGTCGTTACAACCGGCGCCACCGCCACCGGAACTGCGCTCGGGACGGCCGCTGTGAGCTTACGGCTGGCCAGCGCGACCGGGTTGAGTATCAGGACGACCTGACCATCGCCAAGGACAGTGGCGCCGGCGATGCCGACCACCCGGGAGAGCTGGCCGCCGATATTCTTGACGACGACTTCCTGATTGCCCCTGAGTTCGTCGACCTGGACCGCGACACGCTGCGAGCCGGAACGCAGGAGAAGGACCCAGTACTGGCGCTGTGCCTCCGGCGCCGCCGCGGCGTCGCCGAGCAAGTGCGGCAGGTAGTGGAACGGGTAGCGATTGCCCTGCCATTCAACTTCGCCCCGCGCGCGAATCTCGGCAAGCGGCTCTTCCTTGAGATCGAGAACCTGTTCGATCATCGTCGATGGAACGGCATAGAGAACCGTGCCGGTCCGCGTCAGCAGTGTCTGGGTGACCGCCAGCGTCAGCGGCAGATAGATGCGAAAGGTGGTTCCGTGGCCGAGGCGGGAGACCGTTTCGACGCGCCCGCCGAGTTCCGCGACTTCGGTCTTGACCACGTCCATGCCGACGCCGCGACCGGCAAGCTGGCTGACCTCCCCGGCAGTCGAGAACCCGGGAAGGAAGATGAAGTCGTAGAGCCGCGCTTCGTCGACCTCCTGGCCCGCCGCAAGAAGCCCCAGGGCCTCCGCCCGGACGCGGATCCGGTCGCGATCGAGGCCGCGGCCATCGTCGGTCATCGCCAGGATGATTTCGTTGCCTTCCTGCGCCAGCGCTACCGTGATGTCGCCGATTTCGGACTTGCCGACAGCGACCCGCTCGGCACGTGTTTCGATGCCGTGCGTCACGGCGTTGCGCAGCATGTGCTCGAGCGGCGCCATCATCTTGTCGAGCACCGAGCGGTCGAGTTCGACCTGCCCGCCGACGATGTCGAAGTTGGCCCGCTTGCCGAGCTCCTTGGAACTCTGGCGAACGATGCGGAACAACCTTTCGGCCTGGCTGGCGAACGGCATCATGCGGACGCCCATCAGTTCCTGCTGGAGACCCCGATTGAGGCGCGCCTGCGCGACGATGGCGGCATTGGCATCGTCGAGGTTCTTGAGCAGGTTCTGCTGTACCGTGGCGACGTCATTGACCGACTCGGCCATGAACCGCGTCAACTCCTGGAAGCGCGTAAACCGGTCCAGTTCGAGCGGGTCGAAGTCCACCTGACCGTCGTGGACCTGGGCGACACGCGCCTGGATCTGGCCTTCGGCCTGGATTTCAATCTCGCGCAACTGCCGCCGCAGACGGATGACGTTTTCGGTCAAATCGAGCAGGGACCCCTTGAGGCTGCGCATTTCGCCTTCGATCCGCGCCCGGGCAATCGAAAGCTCGCCCGCCTCGTTGACCAAGCGGTCGATCAGGTCGGCCCTGACGCGGAGGGTAGCGCGCTGCGCACCCGTCTCGACATCATGGTCGCGGTCGACATCCGGCGCCTGGGCAATCGCGGCGGCCGCTTCACCACCTGTCGCAGCGGCGACCAGGCTGGTCGCATCGAGCTCTGCGCTCTCGCCAGAGCGCAGGCGCTCGGTGGCCTGGGCCAGCATGTCGCAGCCGTTCTCGATTTCGTCGATGAATGCCGGAGTTGCCGCCTCGGCGCGGAGAACGTCCTCGACGCGTGCTTCCAGCAAATGGGTAAACTCACCCAGATTCATCGCACCCGCCATCCGTGCATTCCCCTTGAAGGTATGCAACAGACGGGCGATGGCGTGCGGCTGGGCATCGCTGGCCGGGTCACCGCGCCACAAGCGAAGCTGCACGGTCAGTTCGCGCAGCTGGTCCTGCGCCTCTTCGAGGAAGACGGGCAGCAAGTGCTCGTCGAGGTCATCCTTGAGCCTTGCGACAACAAGGGCAGGGGCGGCTTGCACTGCGGCCTCGCCGGCAAGCGGCGCGGCCGGTTCCGGTGCGCCATGAACCTTCTCTTCCGGAATACCGGGCTCCTCGACCGCCTCGGGTTCGGGTTGCGCTTCGAGAAGGTAAATGTCCGCAAGCGCTCCAATCAGCTGAAACTGCTCTTCCGGCGCTTCCTGGCGTGCCAGAGCCGTAAACATGCTTTCGAGGGTGATGATCGCCTGACGGACCGTTTCAAGTCCCTCGATGCTGTCCAGGCGGCCCGAACTGTCACGGCGCAAGAGGGCATGCTCCAGCGCGATCGCCAGATGGTGCAGTGGCATCAGGCCAACGGTCGCCGCAATGCCGCCCAGGGTGTGGGCGGCGCGTGTCATGTCGAATGCGGTCGGGGCAGTGGGGTCGGCTTCCAGAGAGACATAGGAAGCGACCAGGGTTTCGAGGTGCCCGCGCGCCTCTTCACAGAAGATGTCGTAAAGGGTCGGTGCCGCGGCAGGCGTTTCCACAGGCGGCGGCGGCTCTGCAACCTCCTCCGCGAGCAGGTCGGCGAAGGCATCGGCCATGTCGCTCGACGCTTCCGCTGTCTCGGCGGTTTCCGCCGGGAAGGCCACAGCGGGCTGACCGACTTCCCCGGACGTAATCTCGGACGTCAGCAGTTCTTCTGTTTCCGCGACAGCGGCTGGTTCGAATTCGGGTGCGGCGTGGACGGCGGTCGCGAGATCCAGGATAAATGGTGAAGCTTCAGCGCTCTCGGCCAACGTCGATTCGATTGACTCGACAACGCTGGCGGGCATTTGCGCGGGCGCTGGCAGCAGGGGTTCTTCGCCACGCAGCCGTTCCGCTGCCGCGACCACGGCTGCCGGATCGGGAATGGGCTCCCCACCGTGTCCGAGCGCCGCAACCCAGCGCGAGAACAACCGATGGGCGTCGGCGATCAAGCTCAATAGCTCCGGCGTGGCGGTCATGTCCTGGCGCAGCCACATGTTGAGTGTCTGCTCGAGCGCCCAGGCAGCCTCGCCCATGTCCGTCAGCCCGACCATCCGGCCGCTGCCCTTGAGCGTATGCGCCGAACGCCGGATCGTCGTCAGCGCCTCGTTGTCGTTCACGTTGGCCGCCAGCAATCGCTCATGCTCGCCGATGGTGGCGAGTACCTCATGCGCTTCCTCGAGAAAGATCGCCAGGAGCTCGGCATCGATTGCCTCGTGGCTCGCCTGGGCAAGTTCCAGCGTCTCCGTCGAAGGCGTAGCTGACTCCACCGACACCCCCACCAACGATGAGACGGCGGCGTCGATCTCGGGCCGCAGGGCGTCTCCGGTCTCGAGCGCCTTGAGGACGGTCTTCGCGGTGTCGCCCAGTTCGGGATTCGCCAGCAGGTCGGCATCCTTCTGCAAGGACTGCAGATTGTGCTTAAGCTCGGCGCGAACCCGTTCGTCTCCAGGGGCGTCCTTGAATGCCTCGAACAGGGACTGGGTCTCATGCTTGTGCTGCTCGAGCTGAACCTCGACGCTTGGTACGGCGGTCAAATCCTCCCCGGTCACTTCACCGGTCTCGGGCTCCGGTGCGCCTTGCAGTCGCCGCAGGAAGACATCGAAATCGCTTTCGCCATGCGGCAAGGCATCGACGAAGAAACCAAGCGTCGAAAGTTGCTGGGCCACGGCTTCGAAGTCGCTGGCCAGCGGCGCATAGTCGGGACGGGCGAATTCCTGTATCTGCGTAGCGCAACCCTGCGCCAGCGCAACGGCCGGCATGTGGCCCAGCATGGCGAGCGCGCCGGCGATCTGCCTCACCGGCGCATCGAGTGCCGCGAGATCCTGTCTCTTCTCCGGATTCCTGAAGAAGGCGTCGAGCGCCTGTTCCACCTGGGCCAGATTGCTCTGGATCTCGCGGGCCACCTGCCCGACCAGCAACTTTTCCTGAGCCCGGCGGGTCATCTCGTCGAGCAACGGCAACTCCTCGTTGCCGCCAACCGGATTGCCGGCGATGCAGGCGTACAGACGGGCGACCATGAGGTCGACCTGCTGCGCAAAGTCCATCCCCAGGTGACGGAAATTTTCCTGGGCATTCTGCAACAGCAGGATGGCCGTCGCCACCTCCATCGCTACAGTGTCATTGTGGCGGGCGGGTGATTCCGCGAGCCAACTCGCCAGAGCGCCAAAACCCTGGCCCAGGCGCTTGAGATCGGTATGCCCGATTTCGTTGGCCAGGGCCGCACAGGTCTGTGCGTGCTGTTCGAATGCGGGGAGCGCGGATGCGCTGCCGGTGCAGAACTTGTTCCACAACTCCTCGGTGGCGGCAAGGGTGTCCCGCAACCGGCGCAGCGCGATCTCCTGCGGCGGTGTCGTTTCATGTGCCGCCGACACGGCCGGTATCAGTGCCTTCAGCCCGAAAGCCGCCTGGACTTCGGCAACTCCCGGACTCGACTCGGCCGGCGCCAGCGCCACCGCATAGAGGACGTCCCGCATCAGCCGCTCGGCGACGCTTCGCGAACCCTGAAGCAGACGACGTATCTGCGTGTCGATCCGGGCCAGCAGTTGCCGGGATTCGGCGTCGGCCTCGCCCTGATGCTCGAACAGTGACTCGACAAACGCCAGCGACACCCACCAGAAAGCGCGTGTTGTGGGCGACTCCTGGGTTGCCTCGATATTGTCCAGCGCCGTTCGCATGTGTTCGAGCGCAACATGCGACTCTGTCGTGTGTTTCAGCCAGGCAAGCAGCCCTTTCTGGAAGCGTGCACGCTCCGATTTGAGCAGGGTGAACAACTGTTCCGGCGAAAGCGGCGCAACCGGCACCGTGCACCGGGGTGGCCGACGCGTGAGATCCGGATAGAACAGGTCGGTAGGGTTGCATGTCTCCATCCCGCGTGCCTTCGCCAGCGCCGCATAGGTGGGCAACAGGCGCAACGGCTGATTCGGCTCGCCGGCAATCAGATCGTCCAGGTAGCGGCGGATCGCCTCGATGGCGCCCGCCACCGTGGCGACAACCCCGGCGGTCGATTGCAACCGGCCGTCTTCCAGGGTTCCGGTCAAGGCTTCGAGCGACTCGATAACCTCTGTCACGCCGTCAAGCCCGACAATGGACAGGGCGCCATGAACCTGGTGGATATGGGTGCGGCAGAACCTCAACTGCGTCGCATCGCCGGTCAATTCATGCTGACCAAGCGCTTCAGCGGCACGCTCAAGTGCCAGATCGATCTCACCCTTGACCCAGGTCAGCGGGCCCAGATCGAATTCGGTTGCCGCGTTCATAAGCTCTCGCCAATCCCGCTCAATCGACCTTGAAGCCGGCGACCGAACCCTTCAGTTCGGACGCCAGGGAACTGAGTTCCTCGACAGCCGCCGCAGTACGCTCGGTACCGGCGGTCGTCTGCTCGGTGACGCTCAGAATCCCCTGCATCAGCTTGGCGACATCGGTCGCCGACCTGGCCTGGTCCTGGGTCGACGTCGAGATGTTTTCGATCAGGTCCGAGAGGTTGCGCGACACCTGGCCGATCTCGGTCAGCGCCTGACCGGCGGCATCTGACAGCTTCGCTCCTTCCACTACGCCCTGCGTCGATCGCTCCATGGCCGATACGGCATCCTGGGTATCGGTCTGAATGGTCTTGACGATCGCGGCAATCTGCTTGGTTGCCTCGGCCGACCGTTCGGCCAGTCGCTGCACTTCCTCGGCAACAACCGTGAAGCCGCGACCCGCATCACCCGCCGAAGCCGCCTGGATGGCAGCGTTCAGGGCCAGCACGTTGGTCTGCTCGGTAATGTCCGAAATCAGTTCAACGATTTCGCCAATCTCCTGAGAGCTTTCACCGAGGCGCTTGATCCGCTTCGAGGTCTCCTGGATCTGGTTGCGGATTTCGTTCATGCCCTTGATCGAGTCCTCAACCGCCTGCGTGCCCTTCTCGGCGGCAGCCAGCGACTGGCGAGCCACTCGGGCTGACTGGGTCGCATTGCCGGAAACCTCGTTCATCGAACGGGCCATCTCCAGCGCCGACTGTCCGGCATCCTGAATTTCACGGGATTGCTTTTCGGCTGCGGTCAGCAGTTCGTTGGAAGTCTGGCGGGCGATCTCCGTGGCCGTCGTCACCCGGTTCGCCGCATCGTTGATGCGCCCGACCAGCAGACGGAGTTCTTCGATGGTGTAGTTGATCGAGTCGGCAATGGCGCCCGTGATGTTCTCGCTCACCGTGGCGTTGGCCGTCAGGTCGCCGTCGGCCAGATCACCGAGTTCGTTCATCAGCTGCAGAATGGCGTCCTGGTTCTCCCGGTTCGTCCGCTCCGAAACCTGACGCTGCAATTCCGCGTCCTCGGTCCGGCGCCGCGTGTCGTCGAGATAGATCTTGGCCAGCAAGGAAAGGACAGCCATCGCCAATACGGTGAGGACAATCAGCAGGAAGATGAAGAAGCCGTGTTCGGAGAGTTCCTGCTGATAGCCGGCAGCCAGATCGTCGGTCGCCTTCAGCAACCCCTCGCTGCCTCGGAAGATGCGGGCACCCGCCTGTTTGGACAGGACCAGCGGCTGCATGTTGCCGAGGATCCCGCCGATTGCGGCTTGGTAGGACTTGAAGGCCTTGTCGAGTTCAGTCAGCTTGTCGCGTGTATCCGCGTCGCCGCCACCCTTGCTCAGACCCTGAAGGGTATCGCGAAAGGCATTGGTATCCTTGCCCAGCAGGAAGGCCACTTCCGGATTGATTTCGTCACCGACCAGCAGCGCCGAGGCATTCTTGGCGATCCGTTGCGTCAGCATGACCAACTGGTTTGCCGCCGCGATCTCCCGCGCACCAGCGCCGGCTTGCAGCTTGAGGGCGGCAACCTGCTCGGCAAGTTCCAGCATCACCGGGTTTTCATTGTCGATGATGCTGACATTCTTGCCCAAGGCAACAAGGTTCGCCTCCTGCCCGATCACCGTCGTGGCGTCCTTGTCCGTCTCCGCCCAGATCCTGGTCAGCGCTTCCAGCTGCGCCTGCACGGCCGCCGGCGAAGAAGGCACGTCGGTACCGACGATCTCGCCACCCGAAGTCAATCGTTCCAGCAGGCGGCCGAATGTCTCGCGTGAATCCTTCAACTGCGCGAAGGCCTCCGGATTGCCCTGCAGGGCCAGGGTCGACGCCTTGGCCAGACGTTGCGAGAGCATGCGCATTTCGCCCGAAGCCGCGACGTAAGCGGTGCCGTACGTCGAAGTGCGGTTGTTGAAAATGACCAGGATGGCGATGGCGAGCAGGAGCACGACGAAGATGCCGCCGAGGGTCTTCATCTGCTGGATGACCGGCTGCCGCGCGAACGATCCCGGCAGCCAGGACAACCCGCCTCCAGCCGCTGCCGCCGAAGACGCCTTCGCTGCCCTTCTTGACACGTCCGCGCCTTCCTTGCCACCATGACCAGGGTTCTTCAAGCTCAACGCCATGTCTATCCTCCGCTCGGGGTCAGGGGCGATCAAACCCCAATATTCATGAAATCATTATCGGCAAGCAACTCGCGCACCGAGAGTTTTCGCCAGATGTGACCCTGGCTGTCGGAAAAGCGCGCCGCACCCCAGGCCGGCGCTGCCGAATCCACCGGCTCGGCGACAAAGTCCTCGGGCCTTTTCAGACCCAGCATGCGGTTGACCAGCAACGCCGCGTTGGCCCCGTACTTGCTGCCAACCAGCAGCAGTCGCGTACTGCTGCTCTGCGGCGTCGGCGCACCTCCGCAAAAGACCGAGAAATCAGCCACCGCGTAGAGGCTCCCGCGGATATTGGCGATACCCGCGAACCATGGTCGTGTCAGTGGAACGGGCGTCAGTTTCAGCGCCTGGACAATCTCGCCGCTGTCCGACAGGTCGACGAGCCAATTCTCCTCGCCAGCCTGCACTCCCAGCCAGGAAGACGTGCCGTGTCCGTGCGCGGCGCCGGCGAGACGCTCCGAAAGGTATTCCTGGAAATCGCGGAGGCTGGTTTTTCTTGCCATCTGGATCAGGGAAGCTCGGCAATCTTCTTGAGCAGTTCTTCCGGATTGACCGGTTTCACGACATAGTCGGCGGCGCCCTGACGCAATCCCCAAATCTTGTCGGTTTCCTGCCCCTTGGAGGTGCACACGATGACCGGGATATGCCGTGTTTCCTCGTCGCGCGTCAGCGTGCGGGTTGCCTGGAAGCCGTTCAGTCCCGGCATTACCACATCCATCAGGATCAGGTCCGGCTTCATCGCCCTGGCCTTGGCGATGCCTTCTTCGCCGTTCTCGGCGGTAGTCACCTGATAGCCGGCCTTGGTCAGAAAGTCCACCGAAAAGAATCTTTCGGTCGGAGAGTCGTCGACGACGAGAATATTTTTGACGGGCATTATTTCTCCATGAACTATTAGGAGGTTTCGGGAGCGGACGGCACGGCGAAGGTGGCAACGGTCTGCAACAGACTGTCCTTGGTAAAAGGCTTGGTCAGGTAGTGATCGG
>CAZKSD010000090.1:0-9630 GCA_964555315.1 uncultured Dechloromonas sp. | reverse complement strand
GATCTCTAGCTGTCTGCTGACCCCGGCGCCGCCCGCCGAGCGTCCCCTGCGGTGTTTGTTAAGGCCATAGATTCCTTGGACCAATGCTAATTGGCATCGGTTGCGGACCATCGAAATCGCTGTTGTGCGCTCTCTTCTTCGAAAGTGCCTGATGCGAGAGGAAAGCAGCCACTCTGGACCCAGGTTCAGGATGCCGGCCTGACGGCACTCGCGGGGGCCCGTTTCCGGGTCCGCTGCGTGTGTGGGCGCGGCGCGCTCCAACCTGTTCCAGTCCCCCGTTGGCAGCGTGAGCCTTGCGGCGGAATTGCACGAAGGCGCGCCGCCAGCGTGTCATCTGCAATGCCGTCGGCGTGCCCCGCCCGTGCGGCGATGCGGCAATGTGACGGGCCTTTCGGGGCAAGGGAGAAATCGCGATTGACCGACGCCGCCGGAGGCATGGATACTCGGGCGGCGCCAAGGCATCTTCGCGTTCCGCTGCCCGGGCGGGAAGGAACGGCCTGGCGCGCATGGACGTGCCAACCACGATCGAAGGAGGTTCAGATGAAGCTGCTTTCAGGGACGGACAGCCTGTTTCTCCACATGGAGCAGGGCAATCAATACATGCACGTCGCCGGATTGGGCATCTACGACCCGTCAACCGCGCCCGGCGGCAAGGTCCGCTTCAAGCAGATTCTGGACTTCTTCTCACGGCGACTGGACAGCGCCAAGGTCTTTCGCCGTCGCCTCGTAGCCGCGCCGTTGGGGCTCGATCGGCCCTACTGGATCGACGGGGGCGAGATCGACACCGAATACCATGTCCGTCACATCGCGCTGCCGCAACCCGGCGACTGGCGGCAACTGATGATTCAGGTGGCGCGCATTCATTCGCGCCCGCTCGACCGCAGCCGGCCGCTCTGGGAGGCCTACGTCATCGAGGGCCTCGACAACATTCCGGGGATCGCCAAGGGCAGCTTCGCGCTTTACGTCAAGTTCCATCATGCCGGGGTCGACGGCGAGGCCGGCGCCGAGATCATCAAGGCCATTCATACCTTGTCGGCGGATTTCGAGGATGAGCCGTCGACAGGTGACCGGACCATCTTTGCCGATCGCTTTCCTTCGCGGATCGAACTCTATTCGCGAGCGGTCGGCAACCGGGTGCGCCAGGTCTTCGATGCCGCTCGGCTGGCCGTCGATCTGGGCGGGCGCGTGGCGCTGGCCGGCAAGAGCCTTGTGGCGTCGGGCAAGGCGCTCGATCTGGTCCAGAGCCTGGTCGCCAGGCAGTTCGGGGGAAGCGGCGCGGGTGCGGGCAACAAGGCGCCGGGCGACTTGGCCGGAGGCAAACCGGGAACACGTTTCGACCGCCCGGTGTCGCCGCACCGCGTGGTCGATGCCGTGGGATTTTCGTTGGCCGAATGCCGGACGATTCGCGAGCACATCGACGGCGTGACGATCAACGACATCTTCATGGCGGCAACTGGCGGCGCGATCCGCAAGTATCTCGAAGGCAAGGGCGAATTGCCGGCGCGATCGCTGAATGCCATGGTGCCGATGTCGACGCGCGGAGGCAACAAGGAGACGGATTCGGGCAACCAGATCGGCATGGCGCCGATGGCCTTGCGCACGGACATCGCCGATGCGGTCGAGCGTGTCCTGGCGATCAGGCGCGGGACGACCAGGACCAAGGCGGCGACTTCGGCGCTGGGCAGGGATCTGGCGGCCAAGGTGATCCAGGTGATTCCGGCGGTGGCGGCGGAGCAACTCCTGCGCCTGGCCATGTTTTCGCTGAGCAATGTCACGGTGTCCAATGTGCGCGGTCCGGATGTCCCGCTGTACATGGCCGGCGCGCAACTGGAAATGTTCCTTGCCGTATCGATCGCCTTCGATGGCATCGGGCTCAATGTCACCGGCTTCAGCTACAACGGTACCTTGTGGGTCTGCTTCGTCGCCTGCCGCGACATGCTCCCCGACCCGGATCAGTTCCGCGACTGCCTCAAGGAAAGTTTCGCAGAACTGCTCGCCGGGGCGCTTGCCCGCAACGGGAAGCCCGTGAAAGTGGCGGCGGGGCGCATTCCCGCCGCCACGACCACGCCGGCGCGCAGGCGAAAGCCGGCAAGCGCAGAGGCCGCCGGGGAGGAAGGAGCGGCGGCGACAGATCCGGCATCCCCGCCGAAAGGAACGCGGGCGCGGGGTGTGGCCGCTGCAGGGAGGGAGTGAGGCGGCGATGAAAGGCGCGCAGCCTGATCTGCACGACAAGTGGGCGCTGGTGACCGGCGCCTCCAGCGGCTTGGGCAGCGATTTCGCGCAACTGCTCGCGGCGCGTGGCGCCAACCTCGTGCTGGTGGCGCGGCGCAGCGAGCCGATGAAGGCGCTTGCCGCCGAACTGAAGCGGACGCACGGCACGCACTGCCACGTCATCGCGATGGATCTCGCGTGTCCCGGCGTCGGCGCGGAACTGCACGCCAAGGTCGAAGCCAGGCGCGTCGCCATCGATATCCTGGTCAACAACGCCGGCTTCGGTGTCTTCGGTGATTTTGTCGATCAGCCGCTGGCAAGCGAGATGGGCATGCTCCAGCTCAATGTCATGGCGTTGACCGAACTGACCCATGTCTTTGCCGCCGATATGGTCAAACGCGGTTCGGGCAGGATTCTCCTGGTCGGTTCGCTGGGCGGATTCCAGCCCTTGCCCAGATATGCCGCCTATGCGGCGAGCAAGGCGTATGTGTTGAGTTTCGGCGAGGCGCTGCACGAGGAACTTAAGGATCGCGGGGTCGTGGTTACCGTACTCTGTCCGGGCGTCACGGCAACCAACTTTCTTGCCGTGTCCGGCCAGGAAGCCATGCCGTTGCCGGACGTGCTGACGATGCGGAGCCGGCCGGTGGCCGAGATCGGCCTCAAGGGTCTGGACGCCGGCCAGGCTTCGGTCATTCCCGGCCTGCCCAATCAGGCGACCGCCTTCGCCAACCGGATTTTGCCGCGCAGCCTGTTTCCGCGGCTGGCCTACCGGTTGCTCAAGCGCTGATGGCGAACACCTTGAATCTTCTTCTGGTCGGCGCGACCGGCGCGGTGGGCCGGGCGGCGCTGCGTCAGGCATTGACCGAAGAGCGCATCGCTCGCATTGTCGCCCCGACCCGTCGTCCACTGGAAGCCGGGTTGGCCGGTATCGAGAGGCTTCTGAATCCGGTCATCGACTTCGCCCGGCTTCCGGAAGAAGCGCCATGGTGGCGGGTCGATGCGGTCGTGTGCGCGCTTGGCACGACGATCAGGGTGGCGGGTTCGCAAGCCGCCTTCGCCGCCGTCGACCGCGATCTGCCAATCGCCGTCGGACGCTTGGCGCGGGCAGCCGGTGCGACGCGCTACGCGCTGAATTCGTCGCTCGGCGCCAGCGCGAGCGGAAGCTTTTACCTGCGGACCAAGGCCGAGGCCGAGCAGGGCATCATCGCTCTCGGGTTCGCCAGCACGACCATCGTCCGTCCGTCGCTGATCGATACCGAGCGTAGCGAGGCCCGTCCCGGCGAACAGGTCGGGTTGTTGTTCGCCCATCTCCTGCGCCCGCTGATTCCGCGCCGGTACCGCGCGGTCAGTCCGGAGGCGATTGCCGCCGCGCTGCTCCGCGGCATTCTCGAAAACCACCCGGGGGTGAGGATCGTTGAATCCGAGGCACTCTAGGCGGCGTGGCATGCACGATGGGAATAAGCGCCGCCGGTCGCGGTCGACCGGCAATTTGCCCCGATTTTCAATGTTTCCGGTCTGTGTCGGGATCGTCAGCGGCCGGCAGCGGATCTTGTGGAAGAGAGTGTCATGACCATCGTATGGATTGCGCAATACCTGGCGCTCGGTGCATTTGCCGGATTTTTCGCGGGCATGCTCGGCATCGGCGGCGGGCTCGTCCTGGTCCCGGCGCTGACGCTGATGTTCGCCGCGCAGGGTCAGATTCAGGCGAGCGAAACACTGCACATGGCGCTGGGAACCTCGATGGCCAGCATCATCTTTACCGCAATCGCCAGCATTCGGACGCACCACAGTCACGGGGCGATCCTCTGGGATGTGGTCAAGACCATCACGCCCGGGATACTTCTCGGCACCGCTCTGGGGACCCTGTTCGCGGCGAGTGTCCCGGCGCGCCCGCTCGCCGTGTTCTTCACCTTCTTCGTCTGTGTCGTCGCCGTGCAGATGGCGTTGAACCTCAAGCCCAAGCCGACCCGTGAACTGCCGGGTCCGTTGGGGGTTGCCGGAGTCGGGCTGGGCATCGGTGTCCTGTCGTCGCTGGTGGCGATCGGCGGCGGCTCGCTGACCGTTCCCTTCCTGACTTGGTGCAACGTCCGCGTGCAGCACGCGATCGGCACTTCCGCGGCCGTCGGCCTGCCGATCGCGCTGGGCGGGACGCTTGGATATGTATTCAACGGCTGGGGCAAGACCGGCCTGCCTGCAGGCAGCTTTGGCTACGTCTACCTGCCGGTGCTGGCGATCCTTGTCCTGGCGACGGTGGTTACGGCGCCGTTTGGCGCGCGGTTGGCGCATCGTCTGCCGGTGGCCACATTGAAACGCCTCTTCGCGGGAATACTGATCCTGCTTGCCGCAAAGCTGCTGTGGACCCTGTTCAGCGCGCCTTGAACGAAGGCTTGCGCTTTTCCAGGAAAGCGGCGAGGCCTTCCTGGTAATCCGCGGTATCGAGGAAGGCGAAAGACGCGGCCTTTTCCTCGTCGTTCAGCGGTCTACCGTCGGCCAGGCGGCGTATCCAGTGCTTGTGCCAGCCGGCCACCAGAGGCGCCCCGGCGCAGATGCGGCGGGCGGTCGCATAAGCTTCGTCGGCCGCCCGGGGGTCGGGCACGACACGGGTGATGAGGCCCTTCTGGTACGCTTCGGCGGCAGAGAGGATCCGGCCCTCGAGCAGGATTTCCTTCATGACCGCGGCGCCGGCCAGCCTGAGCAGGCCTTCCATTTCGCCGGGATACATCGAGAAGCCGAGGCGGTTGATCGGCGCGCCGAAGCGGGCCGATTCACCGCAGATGCGCAGGTCGCAGGCGCCGGCGATTTCCATGCCGCCGCCGATGCAGGCTCCCTGGATCAGTGCCACCGTCGGGTGCGGGCAGTCGGCGATGGCATTCAGCGCCGCAGCGACGTGACCGTGATAGTGCAGCGCCTGTTCGAGCGTCGCGCGGGCAGTGACGAACTCCTCGAGATCGCCGCCGGCGGCAAAAGCCTCGTCTCCCGCCCCGCGCAGGACAATGCAGCGGATGTCGCGGTCGACCGACAGAACAGCGATGTTTTCGGCGAGCCGCAGCCACATGCCGAGATTGACGGCGTTGAGCTTGCCCGGGTTGTTCAGGGTCAGGGTGGCGATTTCACCATCGCGGGAGACGTCTACCGTACTCATTGGCGGATTCCTGGTTGCGGAAAGTTGATGGTAGGTGATTGCAGCTTTGCGGCTTGCTTGGGATAGAATGATGCCGCACGACTTTCATAGTGAACAGAGAGGGGGGTAACTCATGAGCAGTGCAATGTACGAGCGTATGCGGACCAATCCGAAGTTCCAGGAACTGGTCACACGCCGGGGGCGTTTCGCGTGGACACTGGCGATTATCGTCTTGACCATGTTCTACGGCTATATCCTGACAATCGCCTTCAATCCGACCGCACTCGGCCGACCGGTTGCCGAGGGATCGATGCTGACCATCGGGGTCGCCGTCGAACTCTTCATGTTCATCTTCTTCTGGGGCCTGACCGCCTTCTATGTCAGGCGCGCCAACAGCGAATTCGACGCGATGACCCAGGATCTCATCCGCGACGCCTGGAAGGAGAACAAATAATGAGGAAGATCGTCACCACTCTCGCGCTGCTCGGCTTTTCAGCGCTTGCCCTCGCTGCCGACGCCGTCGGTGCGACCGAAAAACAGGCGACCAACTGGCACGCCATCATCATGTTCTGTATCTTCGTGGCATTGACCATGGGGATCACCTACTGGGCAGCCAACCGGACCAAGACGACCGCCGACTTCTATACCGCCGGCGGCGGCATCACCGGCTTCCAGAACGGCCTGGCGATCGCCGGCGACTACATGTCGGCGGCGACGCTGCTCGGCCTGACGGCCATGGTCTACACCCAAGGTTACGATGGCTACGTCTACATGCTGGCATTCTTCGCCGGCTGGCCGATCATCCTGTTCCTGATGGCGGAACGCCTGCGCAACCTGGGCAAGTTCACTTTTGCCGACATCACCGCCTACCGCCTCGACCAGGGCAAGGTGCGGACCATGGCGGCGATCTCGTCGCTGACCGTCGTCTGCTTCTACCTGCTCGCGCAGATGGTCGGCGCCGGCCAGTTGATCAAGCTGTTGTTCGGCCTCGACTACAACATCGCGATCTTTGCCGTTGGCCTGCTGATGATGGTTTACGTCACCTTCGGCGGCATGGTCGCGACGACCTGGGTGCAGATCATCAAGGCCTGCATGCTGCTCACCGGCGGCACGCTGGTCATGGTGCTGGCCTTCAGCCAGTTCGGCTTTTCCTACCAGACCCTGTTGGAAAAGGCGACGGCCGTGCATAAGCTCGGTCCCAAGCTGATGTATCCGGGCAGCCTGCTGGCCGACCCGGTTACCGCCATTTCACTGGGTCTCGGCCTGATGTTCGGAACTGCCGGCCTGCCGCACATCCTGATGCGCTTCTTTACCGTGAGCGACGCCAAGGAAGCCCGCAAGTCGGTGCTCTACGCATCCGGTTTCGTCGCCTACTTCTTCAACGTCATCTTTCTGATGGGTCTCTGCGGCATCCTGATCGTCGGCCAGAATCCGGAATTCTTCGAGGGCGGCACGGTCGGCGCCAAGCTGATCGGCGGCGGCAACATGGTCGCCATGCACCTGGCCAAGGCGGTCGGCGGCAACATGCTGCTCGGTTTCCTGGCGGCGGTCGCCTTCGCCACCATCCTGGCGGTGGTTTCCGGGCTGGCGCTGGCCGGCGCCTCGGCGATTTCGCATGACCTCTACGCCCGCGTCATCATGAAGGGCAAGGCTACGGAAGCCAAGGAGATCCGTGTTTCGAGGATCGCCACCATCTGCCTCGGCTTCGTCGCGATCGTTCTCGGCATCCTGTTCGAGAAGCAGAACATCGCGTTCATGGTCGGTCTGGCCTTCGGCGTGGCGGCCGCGGCGAACTTCCCGGTCCTGATCCTTTCGATGTACTGGAAGGGTCTGACCACGCGCGGTGCCCTGTGGGGCGGCTACGGCGGCCTGCTATCGGCGGTCGCCTTCGTCGTTCTCTCGAAGTCGGTGTGGGTGGACGTCATAGGCAACAAGGTGGCGGTCTTCCCCTATACCCAGCCGGCGCTGTTCGCGATGCCGATCGCCTTCCTGCTCGCCTATATCTTCTCGAAGAGCGACAGCACCGTTCGTGCCAACGCAGAGATCGAAGCCTTCGAGGACCAGTATGTGCGCGCCCAGACCGGTTTCGGCGCCTCGGGAGCAGCCAAGCACTGAGTTTCTCCGTCAGGATGGAAGCCCCGGCCGATTGGTCGGGGCTTTTTTTTCAGCCTTCGCCGCCGGCGATGACCGGAAGACGCTCACGCCTGTTTCGATGCCTTGGCCTCCATCCTTGCCAGCGCTTCGCGCCCGCACAGAATGTGGTCGTGCATGAGTTTCTCGGCCCTGACGGCGTCGCCCGCCTTGATCGCCGTCATGATGGCACGGTGTTCGCCGAGTGATTGCTGGAGGCGGCCTTCCAGCGACAGAGAATGCAGACGGGATAGTTTGAGTACCTTGCGCAGGTCCTGGATGACGGAGAGCATCCAGCGATTTCCGGCGAGTCCCTGTATCTTCCTGTGGAACTCCTGATTGGCCTCGAAAAAGGCGCCGATGCGCCCTTCGTGCGCGGCAGCTTCGAGGCGCGCGTGGATCTCGTTCAGTTGTGCAACATCGGCCGGCTTTGCCTGGCGCACGGCGTCACCCGCGCAGCGCCCCTCGAGCATGGCCATCAGCGGAAAGATGTCGTCGAGGTCCTGACGGGAAATTTCGGTGACGTAGCAGCCACGGCGCGGCTTGAGTTCGACCAGCCCCTCGGATGCCAGAACCTTCAACGCCTCGCGCAAGGGTGTGCGGGAAATCCCGTACTGCTCGGCGAGCCGTTGCTCGTCGATCCAGTCGCCCGGCGCCAGTTCGTGGGCGAAGATACGCTGACGCAGGCGCTCCGCCACTTCTTGGTAGAGCGCAGTTGGTGCAATGCGGTTCATGTTCCTGGTGCGGTGCGCGTGAGTACAAGGGTGTACTGGCTTTCATTATAATTATGGATACAGTATTATGCGAGAGTTGGTATGTCAAGCCGGGCCCGAGAGAGCGTAGAATTTGGAATCCGGCGGTTGTAGCCCGCAAAAATCGGTTCGACGAAGGGGTCTGTCATGTCTGAAAAGTTCTTTGATTCCAATAACCTGGATGTCTGGGAGAAGGCTGCGGCCAAGCAGGCGCCGGGCGGCGATGTCAACCAACTGGCCTGGAATACCCCGGAAGGGCTGAAGGTCAAGGCACTGTATACGAAGAAGGATGTCGAGGGCCTGCCCAACGCCGACACCCTGCCGGGCGTCGCGCCCTTCCTGCGCGGCCCGCAGCCGACGATGTACGCGGTCAAGCCGTGGACCATCCGCCAGTACGCCGGATTCTCCACCGCCGAAGCCTCCAACGCCTTCTACCGCAAGGCGCTCGCCGCCGGCGGCCAGGGCGTCTCGGTCGCCTTCGACCTGGCGACGCACCGCGGCTACGACTCCGACAATCAACGCGTGCTGGGCGACGTCGGCAAGGCCGGCGTGGCGATTGATTCCGTGGAGGACATGAAGATCCTGTTCGACGGCATCCCGCTCGAAAAGATTTCCGTCTCGATGACGATGAACGGCGCCGTGCTGCCGATTCTCGCCGGCTACATCGTCGCCGCCGAGGAGCAGGGCGTGGCGCAGGACAAGCTGTCGGGCACGATCCAGAACGACATCCTCAAGGAATTCATGGTGCGGAACACCTACATCTATCCGCCCAAGCCGTCGATGAAGATCATCGCCGACATCTTCGGCTACACCGCGCAGCACATGCCGAAGTTCAACTCGATCTCGATTTCCGGTTATCACATCCAGGAAGCCGGCGCCAATCAGGCGATCGAACTCGCCTTCACGCTGGCTGACGGCATGGAATACGTGCGTACCGGCATTGCCTCGGGCATGGATGTCGATACCTTCGCCGGCCGTCTGTCCTTCTTCTGGGCCGTCGGCATGAACTTCTACCTCGAAATCGCCAAGATGCGCGCCGCCCGTCTGCTGTGGCACCGCATCATGTCCGGCTTCAACGCCAAGAGCCCGAAGTCGATGATGCTGCGTACGCACAGCCAGACCTCCGGCTGGTCGCTGACCGAGCAGGACCCGTACAACAACGTCGTGCGCACCACCATCGAGGCGATGGCGGCGGTCTTCGGCGGCACCCAGTCGCTGCACACCAACGCACTCGACGAGGCGATCGCGCTGCCGACCGAGTTCTCGGCCCGCATCGCCCGCAACACCCAGCTCATCATCCAGGAAGAAACCCACATCACCAATGTCGTCGACCCGTGGGCCGGTTCCTACCTGATGGAAAAGCTGACCCAGGACATGGCCGACAAGGCCTGGAGCATCATCCAGGAAATCGAGGCG
>CAZKSD010000089.1:0-9644 GCA_964555315.1 uncultured Dechloromonas sp. | reverse complement strand
TTGGCGACGGTCGCCACTCCTTCGGGCATGCCGACCCCCAGGTTGATGATGCCGTTGGGTGGCAATTCAAAGGCGGCGCGACGGGCGATGATCTTGCGCTCGGTCAGCGGAGTCGACACGAGGCTGGCCTGGGGAACCCGGAACTCGCCGGCGTAGGCGGCGTTATACGGCGTGACCAAAGTCTGCATGTGCTGGTTCGGCTCGGCCACCACCACGCAGTCGACGAGGATTCCCGGAATCTTGACCTGCCTGGGCAGCAATCCGTTGCGCTCGGCGATTCGTTCGACCTGGGCGATGACGATGCCGTTGCTGTTCTTGGCCGCCATCGCCATGGCGAGATTGTTGAGGGTCAGCGCTTCCCGTTCCATCGAGATGTTGCCGAAGGTGTCGGCGGTGGTGCCGCGCACGAAGGCGACGTTGACCGCGCCAACCTTGTAGAACAGCCATTCCTCGCCATCGGCTTCGACGACGCTGACGATGTCCTTGGTGGTGGCGGCCGAGATCCGTCCGCCGCCGTAGCGCGGGTCGACGAAGGTATGGAGGCCGACCTTGGAGAACGAACCCGGCTTGCCCGCGGCGAGATCCCGGAACAACTGGCAGATGATGCCCTGGGGCAGGTTGTAGGCCTGGATCTGGTTGTCCAGCGCCAGTTGCGCCACCTTCGGCATGCGGCCCCAGTGTCCCGCCACCACACGGCGCAGCAGACCGGCATGGCCAAGGTGGTTGAGCCCCAGGGTCTTGCCGTCGCCCTGGCCGGCGGCGGCGAACAAGGTCAGGTTGGTCGGACCGCCGCCGGCCAGGAAGCGCCGCTCCAGGGCCGATAGCAGGGCTTCGGCAAAACCGGTCTGGACGAACCCGGTGCTGGCCAGGGTGTCGCCGTCCCGGATGAGGGCGATTGCTTCGTCGGCAGTGACGATCTTGCTGCGCATGACTGCTTCCTCCTTGCGATGTTTCCGAGTCTCGCCAATACCGTGACCGATGGCAATACCTTCGTGGCGGCGCTTTGCGCCCTGGCGCCTGTCCCGGCCCGGCAAGAGCAGCCCCGCCGGTCACTGTGAACGCTGCCTGCGAGATTACGCGAACGGGGCGACCTGCACATTCGCGGCCATTGCCTTCGCCCCATCGGGACCCTGCGCCTCCAGCGCCAGTTGATTTCCCCCGGTGTCCGCCTTGGTGCACATCAGGCGAAATGGCCCGAGGTCGAAAAGGGGAGCGATTCCGCGGAAACCGAACTCTTGTACCCTCCGGTCACAATGTTGGCGGACCAGTTCCATCATCAGCACCGCGGTCAGCGGTCCGTGCACCACCAGGCCAGGATATCCCTCTTCAGCGGTCGCAAAAGGCCGGTCGTAATGAATCCGATGGGCATTGAAGGTCAGCGCCGAGAAGCGGAACAACAGTCTCGTGTCCGGGGTCACGATCCGTGTGATGGCGCCTTCCGGGGGCGCCGGCCACTCGCGCACCGGCGGACGGGGCAGCGGCGGTCCGGGCTCGCGGTAGACAATGTCCTGCTCCTCCTCGATGCACAACCTGTCGTTCTGGAAGAAGCTGCAGAGTACGGAAACGAAGGCCAGCGCGCCCGAACGTCCGGTCTTGACGCGAATGTCGCGAATCACCGCCTCCCGCCGTGCCGGCTGTCCGACGGATAGCGGATGATGGAAGCGCATGCGCGCTCCGGCAAACATCCTTCTAGGATAGGGAACAGGGGGCATGAAGCCGCCTCGCTGCGGATGTCCGTCGCCATCGAGCAGCGCTTGCGGGGCGCGGGGCAGAAAATAGAACCAGTGCCACAATGGCGGTAGCGCGCTGCCTCTCGCGAACGGTGTCACCGTGTCGTCAAGCATCGCCGCGGCCGCCAGTGCCGGCGCCAGTGCCATTTCATCGTCGGTGGCTTCGCGGCGGCCGATCCAGCTGGCGTAATCCTGGCTCGCGTCGGTCATGGCAATCGTCCTTTCGGGGTTTTCAGAAACGTTTCGGATCGCGCCGGCAAGCATACGTCCAAATTCGAACTGTCGCACGGTCGTTGCGCAAAGAGTCCCGAGATCCCCCAAGTGCGAGCGTCCTCCGGACTGCCGTCATCCCGCCCGCGCTACCTGAAGACGAAATTCCTAGGCAGCTTCTTTACAGGGGCCTTCAAAATATTACACAAACGAATTCACGTTGTCCCTATAATTTCTCCGCTCGTCCGCTGCCGCACTCGAACCGGGAACAGGGTCCTGGTCGGCATTCCGGCGATGCTATCGGGAGGTGTAGCCGGATACCTGGACTGCCTCTCCCTCATGAGCGGGCGGAAGTCCTTGAGTCGCGGATGCGATTGGCTTGGTGAGACGGGATTGGTCGGGACGATGGCGGGAATTCTCAAGGGGTTGCGGGTTGTCGAAGGCGCTGCATTTGTCGCTGCGCCGCTGGGTGGAATGACTCTGGCCCAGCTCGGCGCCGAAGTCATCCGTTTCGACCCGATCGGCGGCGGTCTCGATTCCCGCCGCTGGCCGCTTACCCGGGACGGCAAGAACAGCTTGTTCTGGGCAGGCATGAACAAGGGCAAGCGTTCCATTGCCGTGGATTTTCGCAAGCCGCGTGGTCAGGAGTTGCTGACACAGCTGATCTGCGCCCCCGGAGAAGGCGCCGGGCTGTTCAGCACCAACTTTCCCGCCAGAGGCTGGCTCGCTTACGAAGCCTTGAAGACGCATCGTCAGGACCTGATCATGGTCAATCTGACTGGCCGTCGCGATGGCGGTTCCGAAGTGGACTACACGGTCAATCCGCAGGTCGGCCTGCCGTTCATGACCGGTCCGAACCAGTTGTCGGAAGTGGTGAATCACGTCTTCCCGGCGTGGGATTTCATCAGCGGGCAGATGATCGCCGTCGGGTTGCTCGCAGCGGAAAGGCATCGGCGACTGACTGGCGACGGGCAATTGGTCCGTCTGGCGCTGAAGGACGTGGCGCTGGCGATGATCGGCAACTTCGGAATGATTGGCGAGGTGATGATTAACGACGCCGATCGGCCGCGCCAGGGCAATTATCTCTACGGCGCCTTTGGCCGCGACTTCGAAACGCTCGACGGCAAACACCTGATGGTCGTCGGCCTGACCGACATGCAGTGGCAAAGCCTGATCAGGGCGACCGGCCTCGAGAATGCGGTGGCGGCGCTTGCCGCGCGGCTCGGCCTCGATCTTGGCGACGAGGGCAATCGCTTCCGTGCCCGGCAGCGGATTGCCGCGCTGCTGGAACCCTGGTTCCACGCCCGCACGCTCGCCGAAGCAGCGGAGATTCTCAATGCCCACCGCGTCACCTGGGGCCCCTATCGCAGTGTGCGCGAAGCCATTGCCGGCGACCCCGACTGCTCCGTTGCCAATCCGCTATTCACCATGATCGAGCAACCCGGCATCGGCGCCTACATGGCGCCCGCGACGCCGCTCGACTTCGGCTGCACGCCCCGTCTGCCGGCATTGCCGGCGCCGGCCCTGGGCGAACACACCGACCAGATCCTGCTCGATATTCTCGGCTTGAGCGAGGCGGAAGTCGGGCGCCTGCATGACGAAGGCGTCGTCGCCGGGCCCGCCTGATCACTTCCGGCAACGTTTCCCGATCCAGCAACATATCCACCCTCCAGGAAGAAAGCCATGAAACTACCCGTCAATTTTTACAAGCCGCTTGCCATCGGTGCGCCGCAACCGCTGCGCGAACTGCCGGTGCGGCCCGAACGAATGATCCATTTCTTTCCTCCACACATCGACAAGATCCGCGCCAAGGCGCCTGAAACCGCCAGGCAATGCGATGTGATGTGCGGCAACCTCGAGGATGCCATTCCGATCGACGCCAAGGACGCGGCGCGGGCCGGCTTCATTGAGTTGCTGGCCAGCCATGATTTCGGTGACACCGCGATGTGGGTGCGCATCAACGCCCTGAACAGTCCCTGGGTGCTGGATGACCTCGAGCAGATCGTCAAACACGTCGGCAACAAGCTCGACGTCATCATGATTCCCAAGGTGGAAGGGCCGTGGGACATTCATTTCGTCGACCAATACGTTGCGCTGCTCGAAGCGAAGTACGCGGTGCGCAAGCCGATCCTGCTGCACGCCTTGCTCGAGACGGCGCAGGGGGTCACCAACGTCGAAGCCATTTGCGGCGCCAGTCCGCGCATGCATGGCCTGAGCCTCGGCCCGGCCGATCTCGCCGCTTCGCGGGGAATGAAGACGACCCGGGTCGGGGGAGGACATCCCGGCTACGGCGTCCTGGCCGACCCCGAAGCCGGTCACGATCAGCGCGCCTTCTTTCAACAGGACCTCTGGCATTACACGGTTGCCCGCATGGTCGACGCCGCGGTGGCGCACGGCCTGCGCTCCTTCTATGGCCCGTTTGGCGATCTCAAGGACGAAGCGGCCTGCGAGGCCCAGTTCCGCAACGCTTTTCTCATGGGTTGCTCGGGCGCGTGGTCGCTGGCGCCGAACCAGATCGCCATCGCCAAGCGCGTCTTCAGCCCGGCCGTCAACGAAGTGCTCTTTGCCAAACGCATCCTGGAAGCGATGCCCGACGGCAGCGGCGTGGCGACCATCGACGGCAAGATGCAGGATGACGCGACATGGAAGCAGGCCAGCGTGATCGTCGACCTGGCACGCCTGGTAGCCAGGCGCGACCCGGAACTGGCAGCGGCTTACGGACTGTAGGGCAGACCGACGGGAGAGGCTCGGATGAGCGACAAGACCAGGTTGGGCAACTTCTTCGAGGATTTTCGTGTCGGGCAGACGATCGCGCACGCGACGCCGAGAACCGTCACCGCGGGCGATGTCGCGCTGTACACGGCAGTGACGGGCTCGCGCTTTGCCGTGACGTCAGCCGACACCTTCGCGCAGAGCCTGGGCTTCCCGCGGGCGCCCGTTGACGATCTGCTCGCCTTCAACATGATCTTCGGCAAGACGGTTCCCGACATCTCGCTCAATGCGGTGGCCAACCTCGGCTACGCCTCCGGCCGCTTCGGCTGTCCGCTCTATCCGGGTGACACGCTGACCGCCGATTCCACGGTGATCGGGCTGAAGGAGAACAGCGACGGCAAGACGGGTATCGTCTACGTGCGCTCGCGCGGGGTCAATCAGCACGGTCAGGTCGCGCTCGACTACTGCCGCTGGGTCATGGTTCGCAAACGCGATGCCGCCTCGCCAGCCCCGGAAGCCGTCGTCCCCGATCTTCCGGCGGCGGTCACGGCCGGCGATCTGGTCGTGCCGGAAACGATCACGACCGCCGGGTACAGCGTGGTTCTGTCGGGCAGTCCCGACCTGTGGGACGACTATCAGGCGGGCGAGCGCATCGATCATGTTGATGGCATGACCATCGAGGAGAGCGAGCACATGATGGTTACCCGGCTGTACCAGAACACCGCGCGGGTGCACTTCAATCAGCAGGCCGAGAAGGCCGGTCGCTTTGGCCGTCGACTCGTCTATGGCGGATACATCATCAGCCTCGCCCGGTCGCTGTCGTTCAACGGTCTGGCCAATGCCTTCCGCGTTGCCGCGATCAACGGTGGCCGCCATGTCGCGCCGGCGTTTGCCGGCGATACGGTCTACGCCTGGTCGGAGGTGACGGACAAGTTCGCGCTGCCGGAACGCAACGATCTGGGAGCGCTGCGCTTGCGTAGCGTGGCGACCAGGGACCAGCCCTGCGCCGGTTTTCCATACAAGACCGCCGATGGCCGCTACGACCCGAGCGTCTTGCTCGACTTCGACTATACGGTGCTGATGCCGCGCCGGCAGTAGCAGCGGCGACATTGCGGATTGCCCGGGGCGTAGGCGCGACCGGACTCTCGTTGTCGCGGTCGACGGGAAAAACCGGGCGAATTCCGCTCTCCGGACGCAGCGGGCGTCAGCCGCCGGTCATCGACATGAAGCGCACGACCTGCGGCGCGTCCATCTGCTGCGTGAAGTCGTGGCCGTAGGGCTTGATCCCCATGCTGGCGCTGATCGCCTCGCGCAGCGCGGCATCTTCGCCCGGATGGTCGCGCAGGACCGGCAGCAGGTGCAGCGCGTCGTTCTGTCCGAGACAGGGATAGAGTTCGCCCTTGGCGGTGATGCGCACGCGGTTGCAGGTATCGCAGAAATTGTGGCTGTGCGGCGAGATGAAGCCGATCCGCGATTCCGACCCGGGAATGCGCCAGTAGCGCGCCGGTCCGCCGGAGGATTCGGTCGACGGGGTCAGTTCGAAGCGTCGCGCCAGGTGTTCGCGGGTTTCCTCGGACGAAATGTAGGTATTCTGCCGCCCGTGAATTTCACCGAGCGGCATCTCCTCGATGAATGAAATGTCGAGTTCGTGGTCGAGGGCGAACCGGACGAGGTCGGCGAATTCGTCGTCGTTGACGCCGCGCATCATCACCGTGTTGAGTTTGGTGCGCCGGAAACCGGCGGCCTGCGCCGCCGCGATGCCATTGAGCACCTTGCCGAGGTCGCCGATCCGGGTGATGGCCTTGAAGCGGTCGGCCCTGAGGGTGTCGAGACTGATGTTGAGGCGTCTGACCCCGGCGGCCTTGAGCGCCGGCGCGTAGCGGTCGAGCTGTGACCCGTTGCTGGTCATGACCAGGTTGTCGAGGCCGGGCAGGGCGCCCAGGCGCTCGATCAGCCACATGGCGTCCTTGCGCACCAGCGGCTCGCCGCCGGTGATCCGCAACTTGTTGACGCCGAGGCTGACAAATGCCGTGGCGACCCGCAGACACTCTTCGAGGCTCATCACTTCGTGGCGCGGCAGGAAGGTCATTTCCTCGGCCATGCAGTAGGTGCAGCGGAAATCGCAGCGGTCGGTGATCGACAGGCGGACGTAGGTGATGCGGCGGCCGTACTTGTCGACCAGCGTGCCGGGCGGATGGGCAGGCTTCGCGCCGTCGATCAACGGGGTGAATCCGCTCAGTCCGTTCGGGGTGGCTTCCGGCCTCAATGTTTCGTTGTGCATGGCTTGCTGCGCGCGGTGACCGGCCTCAGAATGAAGGCGGCTGATGCTTCAGGCCGCCGATTATGGATATCCAGGTAGTTTCAGACAAGTGGAGACATCAAGAATGCAAAAGTTCATTATGGTTGGCGCGCTGGCCTGCAGCGGAATGCTTGCCGGGTGCCTGGGCGGCATGGCTTCCGGCGGCGCCGAGCGCGCCGAGGCGCGCTTGGCGCCGACCCAGGACAATCGGGTCGTCGGCGTGGTCACCTTCACGCAGACGGGAAACAAGGTCCGGGTGATTGCCGAGGTGAGCGGGCTGGCGGCGGGCGCCCATGGCTTCCATATCCACGACAAGGGCGATTGCAGCGCGCCCGACGGAACCAGCGCCGGCGGCCATTTCAACCCGGGCGGCAAGCCGCATGGCAACCCCGAGCAGGCCGAGCACCACGCCGGCGACATGCCGCAGTTGATCGCCAATGCCGCCGGCGTCGCCACCATGACCGCGTATCTCGACGGACTGACCATCAGCGAAGGCGCCAACGCCATCGTCGGGCGCAGCGTCATCGTTCATGCCGCGCCGGATGACTTCAAGACCCAGCCGACGGGCAATTCGGGCGCGCGTCAGGCGTGCGGGGTCATCGTCCGGAAATAGGCCGTCATGGCGGGTTGACCGCAGCAGACGGCGTGCGCTCAGCCTTGAGTCGGCAAAAGGGGCGGCAGATCACTTTCAGCTTGCCGGGCGTCGGGCCTGCTGCCAGGCCAGCACCGCCTGCCCGGACAGGGCCAGTATCGCCTGATACTGCTCGGGCGGCAGGCTCTGGCTGAGTGCGGCGAACAACTGCCGTGTCCCTTCTTCCGCCATCCCGCCGACAGGCTCTTCGGCGCCGAGCAGGCGGATCTGGATGCTGGCCAGCGCATCCGCCAGCAGACGCCAGCCGAGCAGCGGCATGCGCCGGGTCAGCGCCAGCATCAGGCTGCCCAGTGCGCGCACGATGCGCTGCGCCTCGGCGGCGTCGTCGCAGGCGGAAACGGCGTGCCAGAGCGCCAGATGGATGTTGCGGCGCAGTTCGATCTTGAAGTTGACCGCATCGCTCTCGACGGCGTCGAGTTGCGCGAACAGGCGCTGGAAGCGGGCATCCTCGGCGGTATCCATGGCGGTGCGCAGCGAACCGAGCAGCGCGCTCAGGGCCGGGATCGCGGCCAGGCCGAAAGCCTGACTGTACGCGAGTCCCCACTGGTCGAGCCCGGCGACGAGCAGGACGCGGCGCAGCGTGCGCGCAGCGTCGTCGCCGGCAGCGCACCAGTTGCGGCAGCGCTGCCCTACCGCGGCCAGCGCCGCGTCGCAATCCCGCATGCCGCCAGCGACCGTCAGCCGGAAGATGGTGGCGAAAGCATCCTGGGCGACGTGCGCGGCCTCGCGCTGGGCAGCGGGCGGCAGCGTCGCCGCCAGACTGTCGGGAACAGGGGTCATCGTTCGGGGCGCCGGCAGGAGGAAGGGGTGCGCAACGATACCGCTATTCGCCTTCCCCGTGTGGCGCATCCAGCGCTTCGGGCGGCAGCGGCGCGAAATAGCCGGCGGCGAGGACGAGCAGGGCGACACCGATCAGCGTCGCCGCCCAGGTCAGCGTTCCGCGGCCGGCAGCGTCGAGCAGCAGCAGCTTGGCGCCGACGACGCCGAGCAGGGAGATGCCGCCGAACCACAAGGTGCGCCGCCCCTGGCGCGAGGCGTAGATCAGGGTGCCGATCGCCGTGACCGTCCATAGCAGCGTAAGCAGCGCCTGGAACAGCGTCGACCGCAACAGCGGGCCGATTGCGAACGGTACGCCGCCCCAGTGGTGGGCGATGCGCGCCGCCAGCGCCGACAGCCAGACGAAGGCGATGGCGCCGACGATCGCGCGCAGGAGGCGGCCTTGCTCGGCCTGCAACAGCGGCGCCAGCAGCAGGAGCGACCCGGCGGCGGCCAACTGCGCCGCGTCGAAAACGTTGAGCAGCGGCAGGTAGGGCCAGCCGAGCCCGTCGTCGCCGGCAAGCGCCGCGTTGCCGAACGGCAGCAGCAGCACCAGCCCGGCGACCGCAGGCAGGACGCCGAGCGGGAGGTAGCGCGCCGCGGCGACGGCGAACGGCCACAGCCGGCGCCGGCTGCCCCATGCCGGCAGCGCGACGCTCGCCGCGAGCACGACCACCACCGCGATCCAGGCCCAGAAGTGTGGCGGCTGCGCGTGCCGCTCGGCCTGCCAGGAGACTTCGGCGACCAGCGAGCCGGCCAGGAGCCACCAGCCGCCGACGTGCCTGGCGGTCTGGAACGCGGGATCGCCGCGGCGCTCGTCGGCGGCGAGCAGTACATACTGGAGGGCGAGCGCCAGCGGCAGCGCGAAGGCCATGAAGCCGGCGAAAGGATGTCCGGCGCGGCCGATGGTGACCAGAGCCGCGAGCACCGCCGCCACCGTCAGCAGCAGGCTCGCCGCCCGCAGTTGCGGCCAGCGCCACCACATGCTGAGTCCATCGACCGCGACCAGCGAGGCCGCGACGAAGAGCAGGGCGAACGACGGCTGCAGCGTCCACGGCGCGCAGCGCTCGATTTCGGCGAAACCGGTCGCGAACCACCAGAGCGCCGCCCAGGCGATCGGCGCGACGGCGGGAACCGGCCCGGGCGCTGCGCCGCGCAGCAGGCGGGCCGAGAACAGCGCGGCGGTGACGACGAGGGCGGCGCCGAGCACCGCGTCGTTGGCCAC
>CAZKSD010000088.1:0-9648 GCA_964555315.1 uncultured Dechloromonas sp. | reverse complement strand
CCAGCATGCCGATCTGGCTGACCCAATAGAAGGTCCGCGCCTTCATGCCGGTCAGACCGAACAGCAGATTGATCAGGAAGAAGGGGAAGACCGGCACCAGGCGCAGGGTGAACAAGTAGAAGGCACCCTCACGACGGACGCCCTGATCGATGGCCGTCAGGCGCTGGCCAAAGCGCCTCTCCACCCAGTCGCGAAGCAGGAAGCGCGACATCAGGAAAGCCAGCGTGGCGCCGACGGTCGACGCGAAGGACACGATCACCGTCCCCCACAACAACCCGAACACCGCGCCGCCGGCCAAAGTCAGCAAGGCGGCGCCAGGCAACGAGAGCGCCGTCGCCACGACGTAAACGAGGAAATAGATGACAATGCTCAGCAGCGGTTGCGCCGCCTGAAAGGCCTGGATGGCCGCCTGCTGTTCCTTGAGTGTCCGGAGATTGAGGTACTGCCCGAGATCGAAGGCAAAGAACGCGGCAATCGCCGCACCTGCGGTCAAAACCAGCGCCAGCTTGCGAAATTGCATTAAGTCCTTCCTGATAAAGCACCCAGGGATTGATGCAACCCCTGCATGCCCATTAGTCGGCGGGGCGGATCGATTCCTTACAACCGGGCGTTGATTTCGACACCTTTTTGGGCGTCGCGGAAGAGTTGCATGGCCTCGAAGGTCTCGGCCTCTTGTCGTCTTGCGAGTCTAAGACATCTCATTTCGACGGCGGCCAATTTCTGACGCAGGGGGCCTTCGGCACTGTCAGCTATCGGACTGCAGTTCGGCCATTGCTGCTGTTGGCCTGTCACACTTATTCGGGCTGTAATGTGCCGGTTACCCGTTGGGCACTACAGTATTTGCCTGACAAACCCAATTTCGTACCAACGCCTTGAGTGCCGGCGCATCAATGATCTCGCGTTCAAGTCTGAACGACTGGTAACCAATTTGCTGCCGCCCGATTGAGCGCTACAGGCCAACGGCAGCAACGGCCGAACTCCTGCCAATTACTGGTACATGTTGACCGGTGGCTGTGTTTTCAGAAAGCCATCCTCGGCCAACGAATGACCTGAGTGTTGGGACGCGTTGGATGGCTGTTCTGGTTTCCGGATAACATTTTGAGCACACCGCCGAGCCATGTGCGCGGCGCCGTTGTCGAAGAAGGTCTGGAAAGCCAATAGATGCAAGCAAGAACAACCCCTGTGCCGAAAGATATCGGTTCGACAGCGCAACCGGCGGGCGCTGCCGGGGTCGCCGGGCATGCGCTGCCGGTCAAGCCGATACGCTGCGTCAGCGAGCGCTGGCTGGCGTTGTGAACGGACGCGCCATGAATTTCGAGCAATTCTTTCTGAGCAACGAGACGGCGATCAGGCTGGGGTTCTTTTCCGGCATCTTCGCAGTCATGGCGCTCTGGGAAGTACTGGCGCCGCGGCGTGCGCTTACAGTCTCCAGGGTCCTGCGCTGGAGCAGCAACCTCGGTCTGGTGGCGTTCAACACCGTCCTGCTGCGGCTGATCTTTCCACTGGCCGGCGCCGGCATGGCGGCTTTCTGTGCCGACCGGGGCTGGGGCCTGCTCAATCACTTTGCCGTGCCGTGGCTGCTCGCCATCCCGCTGGCCGTGATCGCCATGGATTTCGTCATCTGGCTGCAGCACGTCATGGTGCATGCGGTACCGGCCCTCTGGCGCCTGCACCGGGTACATCACGCCGACCTTGACTATGACCTGACGACAGGGGCGCGCTTTCATCCGTTCGAGATCGTCCTGTCGATGCTGATCAAGTTCGCCACCATCGTCGTGCTGGGCGCACCGGTCGTCGCCGTGGTCATTTTCGAGGTCGTGCTGAACGGCATGGCCATGTTCAACCACGGCAACATCGGGCTGCCGGCCGGCCTGGACCGGGCAATGCGCTGGCTTTTCGTGACGCCGGACATGCATCGGGTGCATCACTCGATCGAAGACGACGAAACCAACTCCAATTTCGGCTTCAACCTCAGTTGGTGGGACCGCCTGTTCGGCACCTATCGCGACCAGCCACGCGACGGCCAGCTCGGCATGACGATCGGCATCCGCGATCATCGTGAAGTGCGCGAAGTGGCGCGTCTCGACGGCATGCTGCTGTTGCCCTTCCGCGGCCAGATCAACAACTACGCGATCAATCGGCGCAGCTATCCCGACCAGAGCGGGACCGTCGGGAAAAAGGCAGCAGGGAAAACGGGCCGGTAGGCGGCTGCCCTGCCCTGCCGCTACCTTTTCTCGCCCCAGATCTCGGCCACCCGCGCATCGCGGCCGCAAACGGTGCGGTAATAGCCATAACGCAGCGGGTTCTTCTTGTAATAGTCCTGATGGTATTCCTCGGCGCGCCAGAAGGTCGTGGCGGGGGCCAGCTCCGTGTAGACGTTCTTGAACCGTCCGCTCGCCAGCAGTGCATCACGGCTGGCTTCGGCGACTTTGCGCTCGGCTTCGCTCTGCCAGTAGATGCCGCTGCGATACGCCGTCCCGGTGTCGCAGAACTGGCGATCCTTCACCGTGGGGTCGATATGGCGCCAGAAATATTCGACCAGTTGCCCGTAGCTGATCTTCTCCGGGTCGTAGTAGACCTTGACCGCTTCGGCATGTCCGGTGTTGCCAAGGCTCACGCTTCGGTAGCTCGGGTTTTGCGTCCAGCCGGCGGTGTAGCCGGATTCGACCTCGAACACGCCGGGCAGCTTTTCGAAGTCCTGTTCCACGCACCAGAAGCAGCCGCCGGCAAATATCGCCGTGGCCCCCGGGCCGAAGTATGAGGGCGTCAAATCCATCTGCCGCGACTGGGCATGGACCGTGACCGCGAGAACGGCAACGCCTGCGGTCAACGGCAGAAAACGGCCGATTTTCATGTCCGCAGTTCCGGCAAGGCGGCGCCCTGAACCACGAAGGCAAGGGCGACCCCGTTGTTGCAGTAACGCTTGCCCGTCGGTTTGGGGCCATCGTTGAAGACGTGCCCCTGGTGTCCGCCACAGCGCGAACAGTGGTATTCAGTGCGCGGATAGAGCAGCTTGAAATCGGTCGAGGTGCCCAGGGCGCCGGCGATCGGCTGCCAGAAACTCGGCCAGCCGGTGCCGCTTTCGTACTTGTGCGCGCTGTCGAACAGGGGTTGGTTGCAGGCAGCGCAGATGTAGGTGCCGAGCCGCTTCTCTTCATTCAACGGGCTGCTGCCGGCACGCTCGGTACCTTCCTCGTAGAGCACCCGGTAAGCCTCGGGCGAGACCAGCTTGCGCCATTCATCGCGGGTCTTGACCAGCGGGAAACTGCTCGCGGCGCCACCAGCGCCGAAGGGGAAGACGCCGGCAGCCAGCAGCCCGGTCATGCGGAAAATCCAGTTGCGACGGTTCATGATTTTTCTCCTTGGCAATGCTCGGCGCACTTTGCGGCGAGTCCGGTATCCGGTAGTTCCTGGTCATTAGTCGGACCAGCCACGGCATTCCTTACAGGAAAGATGCGCCTCTCGCCATCAGGCATCGTCCGGGCGGATGGGTTCCGTTTGCTGCCCGGCCGCGATCGGCCCCTGCCCAATCAGCGCGCCGCGCTTGCACCTGCACTTGCACCGGTGGCGGCGGCAAGGATGCCGATCACGCGGGAGCGCGATCTCACCGTCGCTGCCGTACCTGGAAATGCCTGCTCACAGCATCGCCACTGGCTTTGCCTGGCCGGCGACCTGTTCCGGCACGAGGGCACCACCGCAACTGCTGCCCTGACCGGCCGTACAGCCGTAGCAGTGATCGGCGACCCGGATCCGGCGCCCGTACAGGTCTGCGTCGAGGAGGTCGGAAAGGTAGACCGGTCTTGCCGCCTTGCTTCCGCCCAGCTGCAATCCAAGCATCTGGTTGAAATCGCAATCGAACACCTGGCCCTGCCAACTGACGGAAAGCAGCGTCCTGCACATCACGCCATCGAGGTTTTCAGGTTTCGCGGCACCCCTCAACAACTGCATGTAGTCGGCAAATTCGTTGCGTGACAACAGCTGGCTGCCAAAGCGCTGGATCGGCATGTTGGTGAGGACTAACAGCCGGTTGAAGAAGATGCCATGGCTGCTGGCCAGTTGTTCCTTGTAGGCCTGTTCCAGTTGCATCTGGTCAGGCGGCAGGCTCGGGCCGAGCGGGTTATAGACGAGGTTCAGAACGCGGCCGCTGTCCGGCAGGCCGTAGCCCAGGGAATTCAGGCGGCGCAGACCTTCGAGACTGGCCTGGAAAACCCCTTCGCCGCGCTGCTGGTCGACGTTTTCCTCGAGATAGCAGGGCAGCGATGCCGTGATCTCGACAGCGCTGTCGGCCAGAAAGGCCGCCAAGGTCCCGTAACCCGGTTCGCTCAGGATCGTCAGGTTGCAGCGATCGATGACGCGCAACCCCATCGCCCTGGCGGCGACGACCAGACGTCGAAAGTTCGGATTCATCTCCGGGGCGCCGCCGGTCAGGTCGAGCGTCCGGATGCCGTGACAGCGGGCAAACGCCAGCAGCGTTTCCATCGTCTCCCAGCTCATTTCCTCGGTGCGCTTCGGGCTGGCCGCGACATGACAATGGAAGCACGACTGGTTGCAGCGGTAGCCAAGGTTGGCCTGAAGCGTTTCCGGTTTTCTGCGCGTGATTGCCGGGAAGTCGGTCTGGACCAGAAGCGGGAAGGTATCAAGCATTGTCGTTCTCGTGGAAAACCTTATCCCTTAGTCGTGCCAGGGCCGGATTTGTTACACCGCGCAAGAAGAAATTCCGTCGCAACAGGCTTCAACAAGAAAAAGTCCCCGGCAGCCAGAAGCTTGCCGGGGACTTGCACGCAAGGGATGCCGGGGCGGATTTCAGAACGGAATGTCGTCGCCCAGGTCGTCGAAGGCCGGCTTCGGCTTGTTCTTGGCGGGCGACGGAGCGAAGTCGGCAGGTTCGCCGTCGTAACCGCCTGAGGAAGCTGGCGCGCCCATCCCCTGACGGGAGCCGAGCATTCGCATTTCGTCACCACGAATCTCCGTGGTGTAACGTTCCTGGCCTTCCTTGTCGGTCCACTTGCGGGTGCGGATGCTCCCCTCGACATAGACTTGCGAGCCCTTCTTCAGGTACTGCCCGGCGATTTCCGCCAGCTTGCCGAAAAATGAGATGCGATGCCATTCGGTCGCTTCCTTCTTTTCGCCGGTAGCCTTGTCCTTCCAGGTCTCGCTGGTGGCGACGGTAATGTTGCACAGCGCCTCGCCGCTTGCGGTGTACCGCACTTCAGGATCCTTGCCGAGATTGCCGATGATGATCGCCTTGTTGACCGATGCCATGCCGATGCCTCCTAGATAGATTGAGTCGCGACTGCGGTCTCGCGCCGTCGCGGAAAATTCATTGAGCCAGCCACCGCCAGCCAGAGCAGCGCCAGTCCGGCACTGGCGGCGAAAACCGCATTATCGCCGAAATGCTGGGCGATATAGCCCCCAGCCGCGCCGCCGAAGAACAGACCGATCGCCTGCATCGTGTTGTACACGCCGAGCGCCGCCCCCTTGGCCGCCGGCGGCGCGGTGCGCGAGACCAGCGACGGCAGCGTGGCTTCCAGAACATTGAAAGCGACAAAGAAAAGCAGCAGCCACCAAGCCAGCGTCCACAACCCCTGCCCGGAGAACAGCAGCCCCAGCTGGACGACGATCAGCAGCGCGATGGCGCCGCGGAAGACCGCCCGCATCCGGTCCTTGCGTTCGGCGGCGACGATCGCCGGAACCATGATGACGAACGAGGCCAGCACCGCGGGCAGATAGACTTTCCAGTGTTCGGTCGCGGCCAGACCACCATGAATGACCAGCGCGCGCGGCAAGACGACGAACATCGCCATCTGCACCATGTGCAACACGAAGATGCCGACATTGAGCCGGAAAAGGTCGGGGTCGACGAGCACCCGGCGCAAAGGCAGCTTGTCATGGCCGTGGGGTGGCGGCGCCGGGGGCACGACCTTGAGCAGCAGCACGATTGCCAGCAGCGCGAGAACGCCGGTCAGGACGAACAACCCACCCATCCCGATCCAGCCGTAAAGTACCGGCGCGCCAACCAGCGACAGCGCGAATACCAGACCGATCGATGACCCGATCATCGCCATCACCTTGGTCTGCTGCTCCTCGCGGGTGAGATCGGCAGCCAGGGCGGTGACTGCCGCCGAGATCGCGCCAGCCCCCTGCAGCACGCGGCCGGCGATGATCCAGTTCATGTCCGGAGCCCAGGCGGCCACGAAACTGCCGCCGGCGAAGATCAGCAAACCCGTGACAATGACCGGTTTGCGCCCCCAGAGGTCGGAGGCAATACCGTAGGGAATCTGGAAGACCGCCTGAGTCAGGCCATAGGCCCCCAGCGCAAAGCCGACCAGCGCCAGGTTCTCGCCGCCGGGAAGCGTCTTCGCGTAAACCGAGAACACCGGCAGGATGAGAAACAGTCCCAGCATGCGCAGGCCGAAGATCGCCGCCAGCGAAGCGCCGGCGCGGCGTTCTTGCGGACTCATCCGGTCAGCGGCGGGGATCGACATCGGGAAAAAGCCTTTGGTGCGATGCAGCGAAATATGAAATAGTAGCAGGTTTGTCGCTTGTCCCGCGCTGCACGCCGAATGGCGGCGCGCGGCGCCCCGCGAGGCGGCCATTCTCGACTACAGCCGCCTCGACAACCGCTGATCAGCCCCCGCCGCCACGCGCTTCCTTGCGCAGCGAGGCCCACACCGAGGCGCCGATGATCACGGCGACGACGGCCAGCGAGAAGCCGACCGGAATCTTGTAGATGTCGATCAGCAGCATCTTGACGCCGATGAACATCAGCACGATGGCGAGGCCATACTTGAGCAGCGAGAAGCGGTCGGCGACGCCGGCGAGCAGGAAGTACATGGCGCGCAGGCCGAGGATGGCGAAGATGTTGGAGGTCAGCACGATGAACGGGTCGGTGGTGATCGCGAAAATGGCCGGGATCGAATCGACGGCGAAGATCAGGTCGGAGGTTTCGACCAGAACCAGCGCCAGGAACAGCGGCGTCGCGTAGCGCACACCGTTCTTCCAGGTGAAGAAGTTCTGGCCGTCGAACTCGGTGCTGATGTTCATGTGGCCGCGCAGCCATTTCACCAGCTTGTTGTTCTCCAGATCCGGCTTCTCGTCGGCGAACCAGTACATCTTGACGCCGGTGACCAGCAGGAAGGCGCCGAAGATATACAGGATCCAGTGGAACTGGGTAATCAGCCAGGCGCCGGCGAAGATCATGACGGTGCGCATGACGATGGCGCCGAGCACGCCGTAGAGCAGCACCCGCTTCTGCAGTTCGGCCGGGACCGCGAAGAAGCTGAAGAGCATCAGCCAGATGAAGACGTTGTCGACCGCCAGCGCCTTCTCGATCAGGTAGCCGGTGATGAATTCGAGCGCCTTGGTGTTGGCGATCTCGCGTCCCAGCGTGCCGTCGAGATGCCACCACAGGCCGCCGGCAAAGGCAAGCGTGATGGCGATCCAGACCACCGACCAGGTGGCCGCCTCCCTGAAGCTGACCCGGCGCTCCTTGCCGCCGCCGACCACGAAGAGGTCGATCGCCAGCATGACGAGGACAATGGCTGCGAAGCCGGCCCACAAACCCAGACTGCCTACGGTTTCCATGAAACTTTCCTTTCGCGCATTCGAAAAAGCAAACGGCCCGCGCCGGAGTGGGCGAAGGGCCGCTGAATGCCAAAAGGAGCCTCGCCGTCACGGCAAAGGTCTTGCTCGCAGCGCTGTTCTGCTGCCCGGGTGCCGGAAGCCGAAGCTTCGTGGTGACGACACGCCGGTCGGGAGCTACTCCCCCTTGGGATGGAAGCGACTTTATTAAACCCGATCGGACTTGTCAACTTTTTGCTCGCTCAGTTCCGCTCGATCAGCGTGCCGGCCGGTCCGCAGGGGCCTGGCGCGGCGCGGCTTCCCGGCCTCGCGAAAGGCCTGACCGGCCCGGATGCTATAATCGCCACCCATTTCGTGCGCCCCACCCATCCCGGTGATCTTTACCCTCGGCATCAACCATCATTCCGCGCCGCTCGCCATACGCGAGCGCGTGGCGTTCCATGCCGAGAAGCTGCATCAGGCGCTGGCCGACCTGACGCATAACGGGCGGGTCAGGGAGGCGGCCATCCTGTCGACCTGCAACCGCACCGAGATCTACTGCGCGGCCGAGACGCCTGAGGCGGTCGTCGACTGGCTGACGCGCTACCACCGGGTCGAGCACGGCGAGATCGCGCCCTACCTCTACCTGCACGATCAGCCGGATGCGGTCCGCCACGCCTTTCGGGTCGCCAGCGGGCTCGATTCGATGGTCATCGGCGAGCCGCAGATCCTCGGCCAGATGAAGGAGGCGGTGCGCGTCGCCGAAGAGAGCGGCACGCTCGGCACGCAACTGCACAAGCTGTTCCAGCGTTCCTTTTCGGTGGCCAAGGAAGTGCGCAGCACGACAGCGATCGGCGCCAACATCGTCTCGATGGCGGCCGCCGCCGTCCATCTCGCCGAGCGCATTTTCGAGTCGCTGGCGACGCAGCGCATCCTGTTCATCGGTGCCGGCGAAATGATCGAACTGTGCGCCGCCCACTTCTGCGCCAGGCAGCCGAAACTGGTCACCATCGCCAACCGCACCGTCGAGCGCGGCCGGGCGCTGGCCGAGCGTTTCAACGGCACGGCCATCCGTCTCGACGAACTGGGCGACCACATCGCGCAGCACGACATCGTCGTTTCCTGCACCGCCTCCCCCCTGCCGATCATCGGCCTGGGCATGGTCGAACGGGCGGTCAAGGCGCGCCGGCACCGGCCGATGTTCATGGTCGACCTCGCCGTGCCGCGCGACATCGAGGAAGAGGTCGGCGAACTCGACGATGTCTTCCTCTATACCGTCGACGATCTGGCCAACGTCGTCGAGAGCGGCCTCGAGTCGCGGCAGGCGGCGGTGGTCGAGGCCGAGGCGATCGTCAGCAACCGCGTGCACGATTTCCTCGGCTGGCTGGAGGCGCGCGACACGGTGCCGGTGATCCGCTCGCTGCGCGATTCCGCCGAGCGCATGCGCCGCCACGAGATCGAGCATGCGCTGAAGCTGCTGGCCCGCGGCGAAGCGCCGGAAAAGGTCATCGAGCAACTGTCGCAGCGGCTCATCAACAAGTTCCTGCATGCCCCGACGCAGACGCTCAATTTCGCCGAAGGCGCCGATCGTGCGGACCTCCAGACCTTGACCGAGCGTCTCTTTCACCTCCATTCCGGCGAGTAGCAGCCGCCCCGGGCGCCCTCGCACACAGCCATCATGAAACCCTCGATCCGCCAGAAACTTGACCTGCTGGTCGACCGCATCGACGAGATCGACCGCATGCTGTCGGCCCCGGACACGGCCAACGACATGGACCAGTTCCGCCGGCTAGCCCGCGAGCGCGCCGAACTGGAGCCGCTCATCGTCCAGTTCAACGCCTTTCGCCAGGCCGAGAACGACATCGCCGAAGCCGAGGCAATGCGCGCCGACCCCGAAATGCGCGACTTCGCCGACGAGGAAATCGCCGCCGCCACGGCGCGCCTGCCGGCGCTGGAACTCGCGCTGCAGACGCTGCTGCTGCCGCGCGACCCCGACGACGAGCGCAGCGTCATCCTCGAAATCCGCGCCGGCACCGGCGGCGACGAATCGGCGCTGTTCGCCGGCGACCTCTTCCGCATGTATTCGCG
>CAZKSD010000087.1:0-9745 GCA_964555315.1 uncultured Dechloromonas sp. | reverse complement strand
AGCCGCGCTACAGCCTGCGCGTGCGCAACAACGAGTTCGGCGACCTCGACAAGCTCGGCACGGGCATCGCCGAGGCCCATGTGCAGGGCAAGCAGTTCTTTGTGGTCAGCAACATCTACCCGCACAACGCGAAAGTGGGCACTTACCTCGGCGACATGGCGCCGGTCGTCGCGCTGAGGCCCGACGCGCTGATCATGTCCGACCCCGGCCTGATCGACCTGGTGCGCGAGACGTGGCCGGAACAGGCCGTCCATCTCTCGGTGCAGGCGAATACCGTCAACTGGGCCGCCGTGCGTTTTTGGCAAAAAATCGGGGTCGACCGCGTCATCCTGTCGCGCGAACTGTCGCTCGACGAAGTCGCCGAAATCCGCCAGCGCTGCCCGGACATCGAGATCGAAGTCTTCGTGCACGGCGCGCTGTGCATCGCCTACTCCGGCCGCTGCCTGCTCTCCGGCTATTTCAACCATCGCGACCCGAACCAGGGGAGTTGCACCAACTCGTGCCGCTGGGAGTACAAGGCGCACGCGCCCGGCGATCGGGAAATCCTGCTCGAGGAAAAGGAACGTCCCGGCGAGTTGATGCCGATCGAGGAAGACGAGCACGGCACCTACATCCTCAACTCGAAGGATTTGCGCGCCATCGAGCACGTGCACCGCCTGATGGACATCGGCGTCGATTCGCTGAAGATCGAAGGCCGCACCAAGAGCCCCTACTACGTCGCCCGCACCTGCCAGGCCTACCGTCGGGCGATCGACGACGCGCTGGCCGGCAGGCCTCTGGCCCCCGAACTGCTGCGTGAACTCGAAGGTCTCGCCAATCGCGGCTACACCGACGGCTTCTACCAGCGTCACCACGATGCCGACTACCAGAATTACCTGAAGGGCCACTCCGAATCCGACCGCAGCCTCTACGCCGGCGACGCCGTGCGCTTCGACGCTGCGCGCGGCCTGATGGAGATCGAGGTCAAGAACCGCTTTGCCGTCGGCGACCGCCTCGAATGCGTGCATCCATCCGGCAACCATGAGTGGGCGCTCGCTCGCATGGTAGATGCCGCCGGAGAGACCGTCGCTGTCGCCCCCGGCAACGGTCACCGGGTCTGGCTGGACCTGCCGCCGGAGAAGGCGGGTGCCTTCATCGCCCGCTTCGTCTGAAGCGGCTCCAGTAGAATCGGGGCCATGAACGCCAACCGCATGCCGCTGATCGACGCCTTCAAGGCGATCGGCTCGCAACTGATCGTCCTCCACCATCTCGCCGCCTACGGGCCGCTGGCCCGCGCCGCACAGCAACTCGCGCCGGGCACCATCGGCTGGTTCTACGATTACGCGCGCATCGCCGTCCAGATCTTTCTCGTCGTCGCCGGATTTCTTGCGGCGCGCGGCATGTCGCCGCAGGGCGGCGCGCTGACCGGTTCGCCGTGGCCGCTGATCGGCAAGCGCTACCTGCGGCTGGCCATTCCCTATTTCGCCGCCATCGTGCTGGCCATCGCCGGCGCTGCGCTGGCCAACGTCTGGATGGACGACGAATCCATTCCGGCCCGGCCCACGCTGGCGCAACTGGCCGCCCACGCCCTGCTGCTGCAGAGCGTGCTCGGCTTCGACTCGCTGTCGGCCGGGCTCTGGTACGTTGCCATCGACTTCCAGCTATTCGCGCTGATGACCTTGCTGTTGTGGGCCGGACGCCGGGGCGGCAGGGCGGAGTGGCTCATTCTCACCGTGGCGGCCGGTTCGCTGTTCTGGTTGAACCGCAACGAGAAACTGGACATCTGGGCAATCTACTTTTTCGGCTCGTACGGGCTGGGCGCCGCCGCCTGGTGGACCGGCGACCGCGGGCGACCAGCGGCCTGGCTGGGGGTGATTGCCGGCGTCGCCCTCGCCGCCCTGTTCATCGACTTCCGCCTGCGCATCGCCGTCGCGCTGGCGGTCGCGCTGACGCTCGGTCTCAGCCGGCGCAGCGGCCTTCTCGAACGCTGGCCCGACTGGCCGATCCTGGCCTTCCTCGGACGCATTTCCTATGCGCTGTTCCTCGCCCACTTCCCGGTCTGCCTGCTGGCCAACGCGCTCTTCGTCCGCCTCGGCCTGCACGCACCGGCCGCCGCCCTGGCCTTCATGGCAATGGCCTGGGCCGCAAGCATCGCCATCGCCACGCTGTTCTACCGCTGGGTCGAGAAGCCGGCGGCCAGCGGGCGGATCGCCGCTGCGCTCGGCCTGGCCGCAGGCAAGGCCTGAGCGGCAGGCGACCAGCCTACATCCTGGCTTTGTCCGTCGGGGTTCTGCACATCAGCAACCCCGGAGTCTTGAGGCTTGCCTGATAGGCGGCGACGGCAACCAACTGGGCATCGTCGTAGCTCTTGATCGCTTCGAACATCTCGGCGGGAACATCGACGCGTTTTCCATCGCGCACCTCGCTCATCTGCCGCAGCAGATACTTGTAATGCTGCCCTGCCAGGACGGGGTAGAGCGCATCCTTGTTTCCCTCGCCATTCGCCTGGTGGCACTTGGCGCACTTGTTGTCGTAGAGTTGCTTGCCCTCAGCCACCTGCCTGGCCGCATCGGCGCCTTGATACTTGCCCGAGTCCAGCGGGAAGCACAGGGTCCCGACATAGGCCGCGACGTCGGCCACGGCCTGGGCATCGCGAAGCTTTCTGGCGAACGGATACATCGTCGGGTTGTAACGCACCCCGGAGCGAATGTCGGCGAGTTGCTTGACCAGCACGGTCTGGTGCTGGCCAGCCAGTTGCGCGATGCTGCCGTCACGATTGCCGGCGCCGCTCGGCAAGTGACAGGGTTCGCAGTAGGCCGCGTAGTATTTCTGGCCGGTGCGCCAGTTCCCCTTGAGCTTGAGCGCCTCGTCCTTTTCCGTGCGCGGGGTGTTCGCGGGGTAACGCCTGATGTCGATGCCGGACTTCGTTTGCCCTTCCGCCTGCGCGCCCGAGAACACTAGCCCGCACGCGCCGGCCGCGAACATCGCCAACTTCATCGCCGCCACTGCTTTCATGGCTCCTCCCGTTTGTTCTACGATCAATCGCCGGAGTATTCGACCTGCGAACTTCAGCCAGCAAGAGCAAACACGGCGCGGATTCGCTGACTTGGCAAGGGACGCTTGTCCAAACAATAGCGATCCGACGTTCCAATCCGGGCCGGCATGCCTGGTTTGCAAACCGATATCCGGACAACGCTGCGCCAAGACAGTCGGGGAGCCGGTTTTCCGGCGGAGCCGCCGGCTCGACGTGAATGAAAGGCTCCGGCTTCCCCGTCCTTTGGCTGCACGCCCACGGGATGGTTGGGCCGGAATGGCATCTATCCCATCTTGCCGAGAATTCCGTTCATTTCGTCCTTGGAGAAGGCTCGCAGGGTCTGCCCGCGAACATTGCCCGCGGAGCCGATCGCCAGCGCGAACGCGGTTGCCGACTCTTCATCCTGCGCCTCGATGACGGCAACCAGATCATATTGCCCAAGTGTCCAGTAAATCTGCGGCATGCTGGCGCCGAACATCTTGGCCGCCTCCATGACGGCTTCGGCGCGTTTCGTGGTTTCCTTGACGCTGCGGATCCCCTGGTCGGTAAAGTTCATCAGCGCGATGTACGTACCCATGATCGATCTCCTCATGACGAACGGGACCTCGGACATCAAGCCGGCGACGGTCCCGAAAACGCCGGCCAAACCGTCACGTTCGATTCGTTTCCGCTTCTTCGATCGGTGAGCAGAACCAGATCCTGTTGCCCTCGCTGTCGAGGAAGCTCCCTACGTGGAAGCCTTCCGCGGGGTAAGGCTGGACGGGATTGGCAATGGCCACGCCGCGCGCCCTGAGCGCGCGCTCCGTATCCGGCGCATGTTCGGTTGCAAGGGTCATGCGTGGGTTGAGTTGGTCCGTGGGACCCGCATACCAGCCGTCATCCGTGGACTTCAGCATCACGATGACATTGCCCAGACTGAAGCCGACCTGACGCGCGCCCTCGAATGCGGGAGGCAAGCCCAGTGTCTCGCCGTAGAAGCGTCTTGCACGCTCCAAATCCTCAACCGCCAGCGCCACGACCTTGAGTCCTTGAATACCCAGGGAGCCCATGCACACTCTCCTTTCTGTTTCAGCGAATGGAAACGGGAGATGCTGTTGCGCGAAACGCTCTAACTGGAATTCGACAAACAACCTCGCCAATGAGTTCAGTCCCCAACCAAATTGATCGTTGCCATCCGCCGGGGCAGCGGTTAGCAAAAATCCGGGATACGGTGAACCATGCTTTCGTCCCGCCGGTCGCTCGATTGGGGCGATGTCGCTACAATGCCCTCCATGCATTTTCCGGAAGCCGCGATGTCAAGGGGTCTTCATCGGCACGCCGACACCGTGCCGGTCCGGCGAAATTCGCGATGCGCATCCTGATCGTCGAAGACGACCCCATGATTGGCGCCAGCATCCGCACCGGCCTGCGCCAGGACGGCTACACGGCGGACTGGGCACGGGACGGCAATTCCGCCGAAGTCGCCGTGGCGACCAACGAATACGATGCGATCCTGCTCGACCTCGGGCTCCCCGGCAGGAGCGGGCTGGAACTGCTCGCGCAGTGGCGGCGGAAGCGGAACGCGGTGCCGATCCTGATCATCACCGCGCGGGACTCGGTCGAAGACCGGGTTGCCGGTCTCGATACCGGCGCCGACGACTATCTGGTCAAGCCTTTCGACCTGAACGAACTCGCCGCGCGCTTGCGGGCGCTGCTGCGTCGGCGTTCCGGTAGGGCGACGCCGGTGATCGAGCACGGGCCGCTGCATCTCGATCCGGCGACCCGCGAAGTGCGGCTGAACGGCAGCGAAATCAAGCTCTCGGGCCGCGAGTTCGCGCTGCTGCATGCCCTGCTGCAGGCACCCGGCGTTCCGCTGTCCCGCAGCCAGCTTGAAGACCGGCTGTACGGATGGGAAGAGGAGATCGGCAGCAACGCGGTCGAGGTGCACATCCACGCCCTGCGCCGCAAGATCGGCGGCGAAATGATCCGCAACGTCCGCGGCGTCGGCTACATGGTGCCGCGACAAGCATGAACTCGATCCGCGGCAAACTGGTGCTGGCGCTCACCGCGGCAATGACCATCGTCATGCTCCTCGGCGCCTGGGCGACCTTCAGCGCGGCAAAGGAAGAGGCCAACACCATTTTCGATTATCACCTCGAACAGATTGCCCTGGCGCTGCGCAACCAGACCTTCCAGGGCTCGACCGAGGCGCTGGCCGGCGAGACGAGTTTCGATTTCGTCATCCGCGTCTGGGATCGCAACGGACTCACCACCTACTCCTCGCGCCCGTACCGCCCCCTGCCCGAGATCGCCCGCCTCGGCTTCGCCACTGAACGAACCAGTGAGGAAACCTGGCGCGTCTATGCCCTGCAATACCGCGGCGAGACCATAGCCGTCGCCCAGCCGACCAGCGTGCGCGCAAGGCTGGCGGCGACAGCGGCGTTGCGCACGCTGACGCCGTTCATGGTCCTCTTGCCCCTCATCGCACTGCTGATCTGGCTGATCGTCAGCCGGGAACTCCGACCGCTGACCGACCTTGCCACCTCGGTGAGAACACGGACGCCGGAGGCGCTCGATCCGTTCACCGAAATCGGCGTTCCCGACGAAGCGCGCCCGCTGGTCGCTTCGCTCAATGAACTGCTCGGACGCCTGCGTGCGACGCTTCAGCTACAGCGCGATTTCATCGCCGATGCGGCGCATGAGCTGCGCACGCCATTGACCGCCCTGCAACTCCAGGCGGGACTGCTGGAACGGGCGACGAGCGCGGCCGAGCGCTCCGGGGCGCTGGGTGACCTCAAGTCAGGGCTCGAGCGGGCGATCCACACCGTGCAGCAACTGCTGGCGCTGGCGCGCAACGAAGACGGCGCCAGGCTGGGCGCATTTGCCGGGGTATCGCTCGCGGAGGTCTTGCGCCAGGTCGTCGCCGACCACGCGGCGCTCGCCGATGCCAAGCAGATAGACCTCGGCGTCAGCGCCCTCGACCCGGCGGCGACCATCCTGGGCGATGGCGATGCCATGCGCACCCTGCTCGCCAACCTGGTGGCCAATGCCTTGTGCCACACGCCGGCCGGCGGAAAGGTCGACGCAAGCTGCGGCGTCGACGCCGGCAGGGTCTGGCTGGAAGTCGCCGACAACGGTCCGGGGATTCCGGCGGAGGAACGCGAGCGCGTATTCGACCGCTTCTATCGCCGCAGCGGCCAGAGCCCCAGCGGCAGCGGCCTCGGGCTGGCGATCGTTCACAGCATCGCGCAACGGCACAAGGCTGAAATCCGCCTCGACGACACGCCGGGAGGCGGACTCACCGTAAGGATCGTGTTTCCCGGCTGCGCCCGGCCGACCTGACCGCGCCGGACTTGTGCGCGTATCCGGTCGTGCCGGCGGCCGTATTCCTTAAGTCAGTCTTAAGTCTTGCCGAGGCATGCTTCTCCTGTCGGCGGGCATCTTGCCTGCCCCGAATTCACCCAGGAGAACGCCATGAACTCGAACAAGCTCAAACTGACCGCGGGCGCAGCCGCCGTTGTGGCGGCGCTGACCGGCGCCTACACGCTCGGCCACGCCAACTCCCCCGCGTCGCAGGCACCCGCAACGCAAGTTGCTGCTCCGATCACGATGGCCCAGCCGGTCGCCGCGGCAACAGCCGCATTGCCGGACATGAGCGGCATCGTTGCGCGCAACAGTCCGTCCGTGGTCAATATCAGCGTATCCGGCACGCGCAAGGCAGGCTCGCGCGGACCCAAATCGCCGCAATTCGACGACGACGATTCCATCCCGGACTTCCTCCGCCGCTTCGGCGTACCGCACCGCGATGCGCCCGCGCGCGGTCTGGGATCGGGCTTCATCGTCAGTCCCGACGGCACGATTCTCACCAATGCCCACGTCGTCGACGGCGCCGAGGAAGTCATCGTCAAGCTGACCGACAAGCGCGAATTCAAGGCCAAGGTGCTCGGCCTCGATACCGCCAGCGACGTCGCCGTCCTCAAGATCGACGCCAAGGATCTGCCGGCGGTCCGCATCGGCTCGGCCGCCAACACCCGCGTCGGTGAGTGGGTCCTCGCCATCGGCTCGCCCTTCGGCTTCGAGAGCAGCGCCAGCGCCGGCATCGTCTCGGCCTTCTCGCGATCCCTGCCCGACGGCAGCTACGTTCCCTTCATCCAGACCGATGTCGCGGTGAATCCCGGCAACTCGGGCGGGCCGCTGTTCAACATGGCAGGCGAGGTGATCGGCATCAACTCGCAGATCTACTCGCGCAGTGGCGGCTACCAGGGGCTTTCGTTCGCGATTCCGATCGAGGTGGCGATGAATGTCGAAAAGCAGATCGTCACCCATGGCAAGGTGCAGCGCGGCCGGCTCGGCGTCGGAATCCAGGAGGTCAATCAGTCGCTCGCCGACTCCTTCGGTCTCAAGAAACCGGCGGGGGCACTGGTCGGGTCGGTGGAAAAGGGCAGTCCCGCAGCAAAGGCCGGCCTCGAGCCGGGCGACGTCATTCTCTCGATCAACGGGAGGGAGATTGCCACCTCCAACGAATTGCCGGCGATCGTCTCGTCGATGAAGCCCGGCGAGCAGGCGAAGCTTCAGGTGTGGCGCAAGGGCGAAACCCGCGCGGTCGATGTCGCGGTCGGCAAGTTCGGCGACGAGCAGGTCGCCAGCAGTGATACCCCCGACGCCGGCAAGGGTCGCCTGGGCGTCGTGGTTCGTCCGCTCACCCCGGAAGAGCAGCGGCGTTCCGATGTCAGCAACGGCGTCGTCGTCCAGAACGTCGCCGGCGCCGCCGCCAAGGCCGGGATTCAGCCGGGCGACATCGTCATCGCGGTCAACGGCGAGGCGATCTCCAGCACGGAGCAATTGCGCAGCCTGATCAGCAAAGCCGGGAAACGCGTCGCTGTTCTGGTCGACCGCGGCAATGCCAGGATCTTCATTCCCGTCGATCTGGGATAAGGAAACACTGATTTATTCGTCACACCGGCGTCCCACAGGGACGCCGGAATGACCAATCGGCAATAAGTCAGCGCTTCCCTAATCGGCCAGTTCGGGCCTGGCCCGGAAGAACTCGAGCGCCTCGGGGTTGGCCAGCGCCTCGACGTTCTTCACCGGCTGGCCGTGCACGACGTTGCGCACCGCCAGTTCGACGATCTTGCCCGACTTGGTGCGCGGGATGTCCGGCACCTGCACGACCCGCGCCGGGACGTGGCGCGGCGTGGTGTTGTCGCGGATCTGCTTCTTCACCTTCTCGATCAGCGCGGCGTCGAGTGTATGGCCTTCCTGCAGCTTGACGAAGAGGACGACGCGGACGTCGTCGTTGCGGCCGGGTGGCCAGTCCTGGCCGATGACCAGCGCTTCGAGGATTTCCGGCAGCTGCTCGACCTGGCGGTAGATTTCCGCGGTGCCGATGCGCACGCCGCCGGGGTTCAGCGTGGCGTCCGAGCGGCCGTAGATGATCATGCCGTCGTGGGCGGTCAGCTCCGAGAAGTCGCCGTGGCACCAGATATTCTCGAAGCGCTCGAAATAGGCGGCGTGGTACTTGACCCCGTCGGGATCGTTCCAGAAACCGACCGGCATCACCGGGAACGGCCGGGTACACACCAGTTCGCCCTTCTGCCCGCGCACCGGCCGGCCCTCGTCATCGACCACGTCGACCGCCATACCCAGGCCGCGGCACTGGATCTCACCGCGATAGACGGGCAACACGGGGTTGCCGAGGACGAAGCAGGAAACGATGTCGGTGCCGCCGGAAATCGACGCGAGCAGGATGTCCTGCTTGATCTCGCGATAGACCCAGTCGAAACCTTCGGGCGATAGCGGGCTGCCGGTCGAGAACATGGCGCGCAGGGCGGCAAGGTCGTGCGTCTTGCCCGGCGTCAGGCCCAACTTGGCAGCGGCGTCGATGAACTTGGCCGAGGTGCCGAAGTGCGTCATCTGCTCGGCCGCCGCGTAGTCGAACAGCACCGTGCCGCCGCCGGCGAACGGCGAGCCGTCGTAGAGCAGTAGCGTGGCGCCGCAGGCGAGGCCGGAGACCAGCCAGTTCCACATCATCCAGCCGCAGGTCGTGAAATAGAACAGGCGGTCGCCGGGACGCACGTCGCTGTGCAGCTGGTGCTCCTTCAGATGCTGCAACAGCACGCCGCCGTGGCAATGGACGATGCACTTGGGCACGCCGGTCGTGCCGCTGGAAAACATGATGAACAGCGGATGATCGAAGGCGACGCGTTTGAAAACGACCTCTTTTTGGCCGTCGACCGCAACAGCTTCGTTCCAGCCGACGGCATTGGCGATTTTGCCGATCTCCGGCGCGGCATCGAGGTAGGGCACGACCACCGTCTTCAGCAGCGACGGCATCTGCGCGACGACCGCGGCGTTCTTCTCCAGGCAATCGACCGGCTTGCCGTTGTACCAGTAGCCGTCCACGCAGACCAGCACCTTCGGCTCGATCTGGCCGAAGCGGTCGAGCACGCCCTGCACGCCGAAATCCGGCGAGGCCGACGACCAGATGGCGCCGAGCGCCGTCGTCGCCAGCATGGCGACCAGGGTTTCCGGCAGGTTGGGCAGGTAGCCGGCGACGCGGTCGCCCGCGCCGACCCCGGCAGCGATCAGGAACTGCTGGAAGCGGGCGACCTCGTTGTAGAGTTCGCCGCGCGACATCCGCCGTTTGACCTTGTCCTCGCCCCAGAAAACCAGCGCCGCGCCGTCGTCGCGCCGTTGCAGCAGGTTTTCGGCGTAGTTCAGGCGGGCTTCGGGAAACCAGCGGGCGCCGGGCAT
>CAZKSD010000086.1:0-9749 GCA_964555315.1 uncultured Dechloromonas sp. | reverse complement strand
TCGAGATCGGCTTCGACGGCGGCCACCACCGACGCATCGGCCTTGCCGCTGGCCGCCCGCTCCTTGAGGATGGCCAGTATCTCCGCCGACTCCAGCGGCCGGTGATAGGGGCGATCCTGAGCCAACGCCTGGAAAACGTCGGCGACATTGATGATGCGCGCTTCGAGCGGCAGCGCATCGCCGGCGACATGAAACGGGTAGCCCTGGCCATCGGGGGTTTCATGGTGATAAGAAGCCCAGCGCGCGATGTCCTCGATGGCGTGGAGGCGCTGGAGCACCTCGAGCGTGCCGCGGCTGTGTGTCTTCATGAGTTCGAGTTCGTCGGCCGAGAGGGCGCCATCGGCTTCGATGATCTCTCCGGGAATCTGCAGTTTGCCGATATCGTGCAATAAGCCCGCCACCTCGATCCTTTCACAGGTGACGGCATCCATGCCCATGCGGCCTGCTAGATGCCGTGCCAGCAGGGAAACGCCGCGCGAGTGCTGCTCCGTATGGGGCGACTTGGCGTCGAGGATGCGGGCAAAGATATCGGTGCAACGCTTGAATTCCTGCCAGCTGACCAGCCACAGGTCGCGGAAGGCTTCCATCTCCGTCTGGTACTGCCGCACCGCATCGGGCTGCAAGGCCAGCCAGAACCCGTCTCCTTCCGACTGTTCGAGAAAGGCATCGACGAGGTCGGGAGCGAAGAGGCGTCCGCGCGCGGCAGCCAGCCGCGCCCTGATTTCCCCGGCATGCGCGACGGTGGTCTGATCGCCATGAAAGGGCCCGAGCAAGGCATCGATGCGGTCGGCGAGGAAGATCACGTTGGCGAAGCGCGCAAGGTCCGGCGGCAGGTTTTGCTTTTCCAGCCAATCCCAGCGGCTATGGTGATAGCGGATAAGTGGCGCCAGATTGGCAAGCGGCGCGAAATCGCGCAGCAGTTCCTCGCCGCGGATGCAATGCGCCTCGGCGCCCGGCCATTCGAGATCGCGCAGCAGGCGCGGATGGGCGCAACTCGACGCAACACCGCAGTCATGGAGCAAACCGGCATCGTAAAGCAGTATCTGCGCCTTCTCGTCCAGGCCGAGCTGGCGGGCGAGGTCGCGCGCCAGCATGCCGACGCGGCGACCGTGCAGCAGGTCATCGACGCCGACGAGGTCGACGGCATTGGCGATCGTCATCACCAGTTGGCGCAGGTCGATGGCAAGATCCTGCGGCACGGTCGGGACGTTCATGACGTTCAGCCGGCGATGTGCGGCTGGGCGAGATAGTCGCGCGAGTGCATTTCCGTCAGCCGGCTGACCGTGCGGGCGAATTCCCCGGCCTGGGTGCCCTCGGTGTAGAGCGCATCGGCCGCGCAGTCGGCGGTGGCGATCAGCTTGACCCGGTGATCGTAGAAGACATCGACCAGCCAGGTGAAGCGACGCGCCTCGGAGGCCTGATCCCGGTTCATCCGCGGAACATGCGAGAGCAGCACGGTGTGGTAGCCGCGGGCGATCTCGAGGTAGTCATTCTGCGACCGCGGCCCGCCGCACAGCGTCCTGAACTCGAACCAGATGACGCCATGGCCGCGGCGAACCGTGTCGATGTCGCGCCCAAGCACTTCGATGCTGCCGCCCTTCCTGCCATCCTCGCCGGCGACCATGCTGAAATAGTCGAGCATCTTTCTTTCGGCAGCCGCATCGGCGGGATGATGGTAGATCTCGACCTGATCGAGCGCCCGCAAGCGGTAATCGATTCCGGCCTCGACCTCGAGCACGTCGAGATTCCGCTTGAGCAGGGCGATGGTCGGCAGGAAATTCTCCCGTTGCAGGCCGTTCGGGTAGAGCCGGTCGGGCGGATAGTTCGAGGTCATGACCAGGATGACGCCCCTGGCGAACAAGCCGTCGAGCAGGCGGCCGAGAATCATCGCGTCGGCGATGTCCGAGACGTGAAACTCGTCGAAGCACAGCAGCCGCACCTCGCTTGCGATCTGGTCGGCAATCCTGAGCATCGGGTCGGGTTCACCCTTGTACTTATCGAGATCGCGGTGAATCTGCTGCATGAAGGCATGGAAATGGATGCGTTTCTTGCGCCGGTAGGGAACCGCGTCATAGAAGCAATCCATCAGGAAGCTCTTGCCGCGCCCGACGCCACCCCAGAAATACACTCCCCTGGGCGGCGTCGGCGGCGCCAGCAGGCGCTTGAACGTGCTGCCGCGGTCGACCTTGAAGGCGAGCAGGTTTTCATAGAGCGCCTGCAGCGCGCCGGCGGCGGCCATCTGGGCGGCGTCGGCAACGTAGTTGCGGGTCTTGAGCAGGGCTTCGTAGGCATCGAACATGCCCCGGGCGGAGACTTTGAGTTTTCTGTGCGGCATTGGAAGCGTAATGTTTCAGTCGGCTGAATGCTGGCTCGGGGCGACAACAGGCAAGATTATACGGAAACGCGTCCCCCGCTCGGGCGTACTGTCGACCGAGATGGCGCCACCGAGCACCCCGTTCACGGTGTTCCAGACGATATGCAGGCCGAGACCGTTACCGCCCCGCCCGAGCTTGCTGGTCACGAACGGGTCGAAGATCCGGCCCAGCAGGTCCGGCGCGATCCCGATGCCGTTGTCGGCCACTTCAAGACACACCCGCCCGTCGTCCTGGCGCGTTGCCGTAATGTCCACCTTGCCGCTGGCTCTTCCCTCGAAGCCATGAAGCAGTGAATTGGTCAGCAGGTTGGTCAGCACCTGCCCGAACGGTCCGGGATAGCTATCCATCGTCAGGTCGCCGGGAATCTGGCAGTGTAGCTTGAACGGTGTGCGCTTGAAGGTCGGTTGCAGGGTCAGGAGAATCTCGTCGACCACTTCCGAAAGCATGAACTGGCGTCGCTGCGCGCTGGTCTGGTCGATCGCCACCTGCTTGAAGCTGGCAAGCAGTTCGTTCGCCCGCTGCAGATTGCGCACCGCGATTTCACTGCCGCGTTCGACGCGATCGACAAACGCCTCCAGTGACGGCCGCCACATGCCGCTCTCCATTCGTCTGCGAAAATCGCGAACGTGGTCGTGGACCGTCGATACCGCCATCACGCCGTTGCCGATCGGCGTATTCAGTTCGTGCGCCACACCGCCGACCAGGTTGCCGAGAGCGGCCAGCTTTTCGCTGCGCACCAGTTCGCCCTGGGCCATCTTGAGCGTTTCCATGGCTGCCGACAACTCGCTGTTGGCGCGAGCCAGATCGGCGGTGCGCCGTTCGACCCGGCTCTCGAGCTCGACGTTGAGGCTCTGCAAGGTCTGCAGCGTCTGCACCAGACGCTCCTCGCTCTGTTCCAGTTCGGCTTGGCGTTGTCGGATTGCCCCGGCCATCGACTCCATGTCGCTGGCCAGCTGGTTGAACTCCTGGATGGGGCCGCGCGTGACCCGAGGACCGAACTTGCCGCTGGTCAACGCGCGGGTCTGGGCAATGAGGTCGTTCAGGGCCCCGGTCATCGGTGACGCCCAGAACGGCGCCAGAGCGATGGCCAGCAACAGGGAGGTCGCAAATCCGCCAAGAACTATCAGGAACAACACGCGGACACGTGGATTGCTGTGGCCGGCCGGGCTGCCGACCATGAAGGTCCACTCGAACTTGTTCGAGCGGACAATCCCGGTATCATAGGGTGCACCGGAAAAACTTATCTCCCGGACATCCCCTTCCGGCCTGAAGGATGCCGAGCGCAAATCGCTGGCCCAGTTGCGCAGGCGGTCGCCCTCCGCCACATTCTCACCGACGACATACTCGCCGGCGCGATCGACCACCAGAACCCGATAGTCGAGCGGTTCCGCATTGTTCCGGATGGCATCTTGGACCGCATTCTGAGCCAGCTCGCCGAGCAAGACCTGGTCGCCGAAAGGGATCGCCAGCCCGACAGTGCCTTCGCCATTGAGCGGCGACAGGTAACGGTCGCTCCAGACGCGCCGGCCCAACCCGCGGGCCGAGGAAAAGAGCGGATTGCGCGAGAGATCGGCGCCGAGCAGATTCTGCCGGGCATTCCGCGGGCCTTCCGGCGCTGCGGCATAGGCGATCCGCCCGTTCTCGCCGACCAGGTAGATTGCCTTGAAACCCCCTTCGGCAACCGCCGCATCGAGGAAGCGCTGGATCTGTGCCGGCGTCATCTCCGCGCTCAGCGCGGTGAGGGCGGCCAGTCGTCCCTCCAATGCATCGAGCAACTGTTCGAAGTTGTGCGCGAGCTCGATCGCCTCGGCGCGCACATGCTGGCGGTCCTGTTCAAGGATGACGGGGACGCGATAAGCCAGCACAGCAGAACCGATGATCCCGAAGGTGCCCACCGTGGCGATCACGAGAAGAAACACCAGCGAACTGCGCAGGCGCCATTCCCGTGTCGCGGTCGACTGCCCAGGAAACGTCAAGACGGCTCCTCAGCGCACGGTGACGAAGTGGCCATCGCGCACAACCGTAATGTGGGGAACACGGTGGCTGTCACCGTTGCGATCGAAGGTCACGCTGTCCTCGGCGCCAGGGAACGGACCGCGTGTCAGCAGCGCCTCGCGCAACGACTGCCTGCCCTGCCGGCGGGCAAGCCCCGCGAGCACGGCATGCATGGCATCGTAGGCGGCAACGCCGGCGAAGTCCGGCTCGCGCAGGAAGCGCTGGATGTATGCCTGGCGCAGGCGCAGCAGTCCGGCCGCCTTGCTCTCCGGGTCAAAATAGCTGTGGAGGACCATCCCCTCGACGGCATTGCCGCCAAGCTCGATCAGGCGTTCGCCGCTCGCCCACTGCGAGGCGAACAGCAGAACGCGCGCGTCGACCTCCCGGACCCTTTGCGCGAAGCGCGCCGCATCGAGCGCGCCGGTGATCAGCAGCACGGCATCCGGCTGCCTGGCAAGCGTAGCGGCGGTAACGGCGGCGATATCGACGTCGGCCCCCGACTCGAACGCGACCGGCACAACCTCGCCGCCGCGCCCCTGGAACTCCGCCGTGAAATCGCGCAACCAGCTCTCGGTATAAGCGCGGTTCTTCGTGTCGTGAATGGCCGCGACGCGCCGCGCCCCGCTTTGCGTGAAGTGATAATCGGCACTCAGCGCCGCCTCTTCCCCGGTGCTCGACATGATCAGAAAGAGAATGTCGTCGCGCCCGAAGAAATGGCGGGCAGTCACCGTCGGACTGACCAGCACGACATTCGCCTTCTCGGCAATCGGCAGTACGACCTCGGCCATGGCGCTGGTCATCGGCCCGACAATGGCCTCGACCCGCGCACCGATCAGCTCGTTGATCGCGGAAATCGCCTTCTCGGAATTCTGGGCATCGTCCCGGACAATCAGTTCGACCCGGCGGCCATCGATGCCGCCCGCGCGATTGACCTCCTCGACCGCAATCTGCGCCCCGTTGCGCCCGGCCTCGCCAAGATCGGCAACGCGACCGCTGAGTCCGCCGAGGAAGCCGACACGCACCGGCTCCTCCGGACCGCAACCGCCGATGACGCCGAGCAGCAGCAGGAGAACGGCTGTCCGCAACATCTGCGCTCAGGGTTCCCGGCCCCTGAGCCAGCGCAGCAATTCGTCCTGCGCCATCGGCGGCGCGAAGACCATTCCCTGCCCCTCGTGGCAGCCGAGGCTGCGCAGGATCTGCAACTGGAGCGGATTTTCGACACCCTCGGCGAGGACGCGCATACCCAACTGCCTGCCCAGCTGAACCACCAGTTCGGCAATCGGCGTCCCGGAATGCAGGTTCCCGAGCGCAGCGACAAAGCTGCGATCGATCTTGACGCAGTCTGTCGGCAGCCGTGCAAGATAGCTGAGAGACGAAAAGCCGGTGCCGAAATCGTCGATGGCGATCGACGCCCCGAGCGCCTTGATCGCCCGCATCCGCTCGACAGTCTGAGCCCAGCCGAACAGTGCAACCGACTCGGTGATTTCGAGTTCCAGCAGGCGCGCATCGATCGCCGCTTCGGCAACCGCCTCGCGGACCAAGCGCAGAAACCCATGGTGGCGAAACTGGACCGGCGACACGTTGACCGCCATGCGCAGGGGATGGCCATGGTCGGCGAGTTCGCGCTGGGCGGCCAGCGCCATGCGCAATACCCAGGCGCCGAGATCGACGATCAGTCCCGACTGCTCGGCGACCGGTATGAACTGATCGAGGGGAACTGCTTCGCCCTTCCCGCTGCGCCAGCGGACCAGCGCCTCGATGCCGCAGATGGCGCCCGACGCGAGATCGAACTGCGGCTGGTAGACGACAAAAAGCTGGTCGTTGTCGAGCGCAGCACGCAAGTCATGCAGCAGGTGCACGCGCTGCCGGGTGAGCATGCCGACCTCGGCGGTGTAATAGGCATCGTTCCCCGGCCCCGCCAGCTTGGCGCGCTTGAGGGCAATCGCCGCATTGCGCTGCAGCTCGGCGCCACGATCATCCGCCTCGGCGCCACCTGCAAAGCCGATCGAGAAGGAGATCGTGTGCGGCCCCGCTTCATTTTCGAAGGGTTCGACCAGGATGCTGCGCAGGCTGGCCGGGTTGACGGCGTCGCGAGTGCCATAGACCCCGAAGATGTCGCCGCCGACACGCGCCAGGTGCACATCGGCCGGCAACGCAGCACGCAGGCGTGCCGCCACCGCCTGCAATTGCCGGTCGCCGAAGAGGTAGCCGAAAGCATCGATGGTTTCCGAAAACTCGTCGATATCGATCAGCCCAAGGACCCGGTCTTGGGCTCGCGAAACTTTCCCCAGGCGGTCGATTGCCTCGATCTGCGCAACCCGGTTCGGCAACCGGGTCAGGTCGTCGACGTAGGCGGCGGTGCGCAGTCGCTCGACGAGGGCGACATTCTCGCTGCAAATGGCAATGTTGGAACAGAAGACATCGAGCAGGTGACTCTCTATATCCGGGAGTGCCGCGGTCGACTCGACGTAGACCGCGAAATCGCCCCCCTGGCGTCCGGAAAAATACAGTACCAGCGAATGCCCGTTGTGCTGACTGCGACGTTCGCGCAGGCAGCTTTCGATGACCTGCACCACCCGCGGATCGGGCAGCGCCGCGAGCGCCTTGTTTGCCGTCAGCAGGAAACGCCCGGCTGCCGCAAGGACCACAGGCTGCCCGGTCGTGCTTCCGTTGCCTCCCTGATCACTCTCGTGGCGCAGGCAGAAAATGCCGTCGGCAGGCACCCCGAGCAGTGTCGCCAACTGGGCGATGACCGCCGAAGCGAAGACCTCCAACCCCTGTTCGGGGTTGAAACCGCTGGCTCCCGCGATGATCAGTTCAAGTCCGCATCGACTCGCTTCCAGCCGCCGAATCTGCTCGAAGGAGCGAATCGCCGCGGTGATCGTCGTGAACAGCTTGCCGCGGGTCAGCTCGGTCTTGGTCTTGTAGTCGTTGATATCGAAATTGGCGATCGCCTCGAGTTCCGGCGCATAGCCGGGCTGGCCGGTGCGCAGTATGATGCGCAGAGCACTCAGGCGCAGTTCGTTACGGATGCATTCGACCGCCTTGAGCCCGGCATCCTCGCCCTCCATCACCACGTCGAGCAGAACAACGGCAACATCGGGGCGCTGCTCGAGGATGCGGATTGCCTCGTCGGCGGTGAACGCATGCAGGAACTCAAGTGGCCGACCGATCACCCGGAGATCGCCGAGAGCGAATTCGGTTGCGCGGTGAACATCCTCGTCATCATCGACGATGAGCAGGGTCCAGCAGGCTCCCGGGGCGCTCGCCGCTCCCGCGTCGGGCGGGTCATCGACAACTGCCAGGAAATCTTGGCTATACATTCGGCAGGCTGGATTGGCGGTCGGCACTATGAAGAACGTAGTATGGCCGCAAGTTCGCCAAAAACAAAGAGCCCCGCAGGGCTCTCGTGCGCAACCTCAGCCGGGGACCGTGCCGGCCGCGCGACGCCTCAGAAGTTCAGCGCCCGCTTGTCGCAGGCCAGCGCCGCTTCGTGCACCGCTTCCGACAGCGTCGGATGGGCGTGGCAGATACGGGCGAGATCTTCCGAGGCGCCACCGAATTCCATCGCCACGACGGCCTCGGAGATCAGTTCGGAAGCATTGGCGCCGATGATGTGGACACCGAGGATGCGGTCGGTCCGCGCGCAGGCGAGCATCTTGACGAAGCCCGACGGATCGCCCATGCCCAACGCGCGGCCGTTGGCCAGGAACGGGATCTTGCCGACCTTGTAGGCAATGCCGTCGGCCTTGAGCTGCTGTTCGGTCTTGCCGACCCAGGCGATTTCCGGGGCGGTGTAGATGACCCAGGGGATGGTGTCGAAGTTGCAGTGGCCAGCCTGACCGGCAATCAGTTCGGCAACCATGACGCCCTCTTCATGCGCCTTGTGCGCCAGCATCGGCCCGCGCACGACGTCGCCGATCGCCCAGACACCCGGCAAATTGGTCTTGCAGTGGCCGTCGACCGCGACGAAGCCGCGTTCGTCGAGTCGCAGGCCGACCGCCTCGGGATTGAGGCCGTCGGTGTTCGGGACGCGGCCGATCGACACGATCAGGCGGTCGGCATCGAGCTTCTGTGCGTTGCCATCGACGTCGTCGTAGGCAATCGAAACACCCTTGCGCGTCGACTTGACTTCGTTGATCTTGACGCCGGTCCTGATGTTGAGTCCCTGCTTGGCGAACAGTTTGGCGGCTTCCTTGGCAACGTCCTGGTCAGCGACGCCCAGAAAGTCGGGCAGCGCTTCGAGGATGGTGACTTCGGAACCGAGACGGCGCCAGACCGAGCCCATTTCGAGGCCGATGACCCCGGCGCCGACGATCGCGAGCTTCTTCGGCACGGATTCCTGGTCGAGCGCGCCGATGTTGTCCATCACAATCTTGTCGTCGACCGGCACGTTCGGCAGGTGACGCGCCTTCGAGCCGGTGGCGACGATGACCTGCCTGGCCAGCACCTCCTCGTCGCCGACGGCGACCTTCCACAGGTCGCCTTCCTGGCCGACGAAAGCGCCGTGCCCGGCCAGGAAGGTGACCTTGTTCTTGCGCAGCAGGCCCTTGATGCCGGCGGTCAACTGGTTGACCACGCCATCCTTGCGCGCCTTCATGACCGGCACGTCGATGGTCGGCGCGGATACGCCGATACCCTGCCGGGCAAAGCTGTGCGCGGCCTCCTCGAACAGGTGCGAGGTATGGAGCAGCGCCTTGGACGGTATGCAGCCGACGTTCAGGCAGGTGCCGCCGAGACGCGGCTCGCCCTTCGGGTCGGCATACGGGTTCGATTCGCAACAGGCGGCCGAGAAGCCGAGCTGCGCGGCGCGGATGGCCGCGATATAGCCGCCAGGGCCACCACCGATGACGAGAACGTCAAAAGGTTTGGACATGTCTTCCTTCCTTGATTCAGTGGATTCCGTCCGGCGCTGCCGGACCTGAATGAAAAAGGGATCCGGAGAGCCGTACCAGGCACCGTTGTGCCCGGTACTTTGCCCCGGATCCCCGAAACCGATCGCTCAAACGCCGAGCAGCAGACGGGACGGATCTTCCAGCGCTTCCTTCATGGTCACCAGACCGAGAACGGCTTCGCGGCCGTCGATGATCCGATGGTCATAGGACATGGCGAGATAGTTCATCGGGCGCACGACCACCTGACCGTTTTCCACCATGGCGCGATCCTTGGTGGCATGGATGCCGAGAATCGCCGACTGCGGCGGGTTGATGATCGGGGTCGACATCATGGAACCGAAGATGCCGCCGTTGGAGATGGAGAAAGTGCCGCCGGTCAGGTCTTCGATCGAAAGCTTGCCGTCCTTGGCCTTGACGCCGAATTCGGCAATCTTCTTCTCGATCTCGGCGATGGTCATCTGATCGGCATTGCGGATGATCGGCA
>CAZKSD010000085.1:0-9930 GCA_964555315.1 uncultured Dechloromonas sp. | reverse complement strand
GTTTCAATCCACGCCCCCCGTTGCCGAGGGGCGACGCTCATCTTCCGTAACCTACGGAAGAAAAAGAACAATATGCCCGCATTGCGCGGACCTGGTTTTCTGAGCGAGAAGTAATCCTACGCGAAACCTCGTCGCTCGGGAAAATTCGACTGGTTCAAGCCCGAACGGGCTGCGCGAACCCCTCGGCGTTTTCGGCATCACTACAGGTTCGCGCATGGTCACAGGACGAGGGGTGCATCGAAGTCGATTGCACGGAAGCAGCCGTGTTCGCGTACTTCGTAACCTTTGAGGTCGGCGAGCCGGTAGAAGCGCAGATTGTCTTCTTCGGCGTCGATTTCTGCGACCAGACTGCGTTCCAGATCTTCAAACTGGGCGCGATCAACCTGGCATTCGAAAACGGATTTCTGCACGCGTTGCCCCATACTCTCGCAGAGTTTGGCGACTCGGCGCAGACGACGGCGGCCTTGGCGGGTTTCTGTATTCACGTCGTAGCACACGATGAGCAACATGTTTAGCGCACCAGATAGGGCAGGTATTCGGATGTGTCGCCGCGCAGCGTGCGCGCCAACAGGCGGGCCTGGATGCTCGGGAGCAACCCGAGTGGCACCGGCTCGCTCAGCAGTGAGTGAGACAAGTTTTCCTGTTTGCGTTCCTGATAAGCGACGACCACCGCTTTGCGCGCATCGCCTTCCAGAAGGACGGCGCCGCCTTCGCGTTCCACAAAGTCGTCCGGGCCGAGTTGTCCACGGTTGATCAAGGAAAGCGCCAATCTGTCGGCAAATGAGCGGAATTCTTCCATCAGGTCTAGCGCCAAGGCTGCCCGGCCCGGCCGCACCGCGTGCAGGAAGCCGATTTGCGGATCGAGGCCGGCGGCTTCGACCGCCGAGCGGCAATCGTTCATCAGCATCGAATAGACGAAGGAGAGCAGCGCATTGATCCTGTCCCGTGGCGGGCGCCGGCTGCGGCCATCCATGCGGAAACTTTCTCTCGAACTGGCGCGGACCAGATGGTTCAGCGCCGCAAAATATTGCCGCGCGGCTTCGCCTTCCAGACCACGCAAGATATCGATGTCACCGGCTTCGGGCAGGGCGCGCAAGGTGGCGGCCAGATCGGCGGCGCCTCGCGACAGGGCGGCTGCATCAGCCACGTCCTTGGCTTCACGCGAACCGCGCAGCAGAACCTGCCGACAATTGCGCACCTTGCCGGCAACGCAGTTGCGGGCAATGCCCAAGGCAAAGGCCGGGTCCAGCGCCAGCCGATGCTGTGCCTGACGGAGCAGCACATTGCCCGAAACGCCACCCTCCAGCCGTGCCTTGAAACGGCCGTGGCTATCGAGCAGTACCAGGCTGATTCCATCATCGGCGAGGCGATGCATGAGCGGCAGGGAAACCGAGACGTAGCCGAAGCAGACCACCGCGCCGAGATGATGCAGCGGAACACGCAGCCGGGTTTCCTTCTCGACCTCGATGCGCAAGGTGCTGTTGTCCAGATGCAGGTAACTCTCCGGTGTGGTCACGTACAGCGTGTTCAGCAATTGCATGTCAGTCATCCGGCTCGAAAAGGCTGTTCAATACCACCGACCTCTCCGGCGAGCAGGCGATGGCCTCCGGTTGGCAGAGACCGCGAAGGGAGCAGGCTCGGCAGTGATCGTCGTTGAGCGGCGGTGGCATTGCGCCGGATTGCAGCAGATGGCGAACGGCTGCTACGGTCGACTCGGTTTTTGCCTTTAATTCGGTGTCGACCGCAACAATCCGCCGGCGACGCGAAGAGGCGTAATACAAGGCGCCTTCCGGCACCGGCTTGCCGAACATCTCTTCCAGACACAGCGCCTGCGCCGCCAGTTGCAGATCGTCGCACGCCGCAATATCCGCCCGCTTGTGGCGCAAGCCGTGTTTGTACTCCACTGGATACGGCGTGCCATCCGGCAGAAACTCGACGACATCCGCCTTGCCGATCAGCCCGAGCCGGTCGCAAAACAGTGGCAAGGCGCGCTCGATGCGCAAACCGTCGCGCAACTCGAAACCGGGGTCGTCCACCCGCTTGTGCAAGGCCTGGCCACGCCGGGTAAACAGGTTCTCTTCGAACACCTGCTCGACGTGGATCAACGAGCACTGGCGCGGGCAATAGGCCCAGTGCTGGAGGGCGGAAACGGGAATGGGGTCAAGGGGTTCGCTCGCCATCACTCATGCCCGCCAATGGCTTTGGCAACTTGCTTGGGTTAGCATTGCCAAAGAATGAACGGAGGTAATTACCATGATCAGTTCACCCCTTGAAGATATCGAAGCCGCCGCACTGCAACTGGCAACCAGCGACCGCGCCAAGCTGGCCGAACGCTTGTTGATCAGCCTGGAAGAAGACGACGAAATTCTGGCCTCTTGGGTCGCAGAGGCCGAACGGCGCGCCGATGCGTTCGATCGTGGCGAAATGGAAGCTATCGACTTCGACGAGGCGATTGCCCAAGCCCGCTCCCGCCTTGCCAACCGCCGGGCGGCATGAAGGCAGTTTTTCTCAAATCGGCACAGGCCGAACTCGACGCAGCCGTCGATTACTACGCCGACCATGCGAGCGACCGGGTCGCGGAAGCCTTTCTGCAAGATGCCCTGCAGACGCGCCAACGTCTGACCGAATATCCGGAAATCGGCAAACCCGTCTCGAAGCGCTTGCGTGCCTTGGCTTTCAAGCATTTTCCCTATTTCCTTATTTACCGGCTTTCCCCCGACAGCATCAGCATCCATGCCGTTGCCCACCAGCGCCGCCGGTTTGAATATTGGGTTGGGCGGCGCTGAGCGACAGAATCAGAAGCCGTCGATAATTTCCGGCTCCAATCCAGGCAAAGCCTGACGCAAGGCATCCTGATCGAAGCTGCCATCAGTGTTGAGCAGGTTCCGCAGTGAGTCGTGGACCTTGGCGGCAGAATGCTGCCCCGCCTTGCAGTTGTGCTTCCACCAGATCACCGACAAGACCTGCATGCTTCCATCTGGGCGTGCAGACGACGCGTCGTTCTCGAAAAGTCGCGGCAAAATCCCCTTGATGACTTCCGCATCTGCATCGCTGAAACCGGTTCGTTTGGCAAGTTGCGGGTTGATGCTGCCGTAGCATTCGTAAATTCCTTGATCGACCCGATGCTTCATCCCCATGGTGTCAGCACCACGCTTGCTGCCATCGCCTTCGCCGCTGACGCTCTTGGTGATCTGCGTACTGGTCACGCCAATAATTTCCTTGCTGAATGCAGATTGCACCGTGACCGGGCCTCGAATGGGGATGGAGACGCCGCTGTTCCCCTTTGCGCCCAGCCTCTGCCACGGAAAGCCCGTTTTCCGATAACAAGCTCAGCAGAGAGTCGTTACGCCCGATGGCTTTCGCCTCCTTTGGAGAGACGGCATAACCCATGTCCTTTTGCCGCGCGAAGAAATAATGGGTGTAGTAGTCAGCCAAAGCCTGCGGGCCCAGCAGGTCATGCTCATAACGCTCAGGCGTTTCGCGGAAGAAATCGAGAACAGAAGCGACTTTGTCGCGACCAATGGCGATGTCCTTCAAATATTCCAGCGTGACATGCTCATCCGAAGGATTCACCAAATGCACCCAGCCTTGCGCCGATTTGTTGTTGCGATTGCAACGCCCCGCCGCTTGCGCGATAGAATCCAGGCCGGCCATGGAACGAATCACCGCGCCGAAATCCACATCGACGCCTGCCTCGATCAATTGCGTACTGACACACAGCGTCGGCAAGCCGGATTCGAGGCGAGACTTGATTTTTGCCAACTCGGATTTGCGGTGCATGGGGCACATGTCAGTGCTGAGATGGAACAGGCTGTCTTGGTCGATCAATGCCTGGCTGGCGAGAAAAATTTGTTTGGCGGCATCCTTGGTATTCACTATGACCAAGCAGCTCCCGACGCGCTCGACTTCAGAGCGGGCCAAATCAGCCATATCGCCGTAACTCCAGCCATTGGGCCGCCGCTTGTCGAGTATCGCTACCCGCTTCAGGTCGGCAAATAGTTGCCGCACATCACCGACGATTTCATGCCCCTCAGCCAAACGGATCGCCCCTTGGTCAATCGCCACCTTGTGCAGCAAAGGCTGCGTAGCAGTACATAGCACCACGGTACTGTTGCACTGCTCGCTGAGGAAATTGATCGCATTATTGAACAGGTGAACGCAACGGACCGGCAGCGTCTGGATTTCGTCGAAAATCACCACCGCATTGCCCAGTTGATGCATGCGGCGAGCACCGCGGGTGCCGCTGCCAAACAGCGATTCGAGCAACTGAACCATGGTGGTATAGACCACCGGCGCATCCCAGTTTTCGCAGAGCATCTTTTCCCGCCAGTTCTGCTGTTCCGGGGTAATACTGGAATGGTGCTCCAAGACCACCTTGCCCTGCTCCAATGGAGAGTCCTCGGGTTCGAGAATGTCGCGAACCACTTTCGCGTTCTGGTCGATGATGGACGTGAACGGGATCACGTAGATGATGCGATCCAACCCACGCAGTTCTGCGTGATGCAAAGCAAAGCGCAAGCTGGCCAACGTCTTGCCGCCACCGGTTGGCACGGTCAGGGTGTAGATCCCGGCTGATCGAGCTGCGGCATTTTTACATTCGGCAGAAATTTTTTGCCGCAAGTGGTCAATAGGATGACGCGGGGCGAAAGCAGACAATGCTTTCTCCAAACGTTCGACCAAAACCTGCCAAGCCACATAGCTGCCCTGTGGCCGATTGGCGGCAATTTTCTTTTGCTCAAAATTGGCCGTATCAATGCGGTCAGCATCGATCAGGCAACTGAACAGGAAGCGGAGCGCCAAGCCTATCTGCTGAACTAGTGGCCTCGCATTTTTCTCTTTCAGCTTGATGGCCGCCAGCAAGTTTTTCATCTCGGCGAATAACTCCGGCGATTCAAGTAGTACATTTGCCCTTGCCAGTATTTCTGCATCAGCACAGGACTTCACTTCTGCAAGGTGAGTCTTCTCCTCTGGCTTTTTCATTCGTTTGCCGAAGACATCAATACCTTCGGGGTCCAGGCAATCGATCAAACCAGAATGGTGAGATGCAATACACAGGGCCAAACACTGAGCGACCAAGGATTCAACAGCCCCCTTGTTCGCCAGAACCTGCCAGACAAACTGTGCACCGGCAGACGAGTGATCGACCTTGCCCTTGAGTGCCCCCGAATCAACATAATCATCTTCATCCGGGTTGAGCAAATCGAGTGCTGAGTGGATATACCGCTGAAAATCTTCGCTGTATTTCCCCAAATCGTGGAGCAAACCAATCACTTCCCCTGCGACCTCAAGACGAAGTTTTTTACTAAAGCCGCTTGAAAATGCCGAGACATTCAGCAAATGGTTCGCAAGGTATTGGGGGGTTTGATCTGATTCCCGCCAGTGAGCGATTGCCGCTGGAAAGTTTTCGTTCATGAAGTCGCTATCTCTGTTCATGAAATTCATCGTACTACCTCGTAGTCTCACTGGATGAGACGCCGCCATATCCCTCCAACGTTTTCCGCAGCAACCCCACCACTTTCTCCCGCAACCCCACTGGTTCAAGCACTTCGCAGTCCGGCCCGTATTTCAGGATGTCCATGATCAATTCCGGGTCGTTGCTATACGGCAGGCGCAACTGGTAGCTGCTGTCGTCGAGAAAGCGGCCTTGCTGCTCGGGGTGCCAGTGTTCGGCGGCGACCCAGCGGGCGCGTTGGGCGGTAAAGCGCAGGGTTGCCCACTGAACTTCGCAGCCGGCAAAGATCCCGTAGCCGGCACCGAGAGCGGCAGCGAGTTCGCTATCTGGGATGTCGCAGGCAGGGGTGTCTTTGGTTTTTGCCTCAAGAATCGCGTCGACCGCAAAACTCCGCAGTTCGTCGCGCAGGTGGCACCAGGCGTCGAGATACCAGTTGTCGCGATAGTGAGTGAGGCGCTGTGGCGAGATTTCGCGTTCGCTGCTGCTGCCATTGCTGCGGGCGCGGTAATGGATGACGAGGCGCTGGCGCTCCATCAGCGCGGTGGCGATGGTCTGGAAGTGTTGCGGCGCATAGTGGCGGGCGGCGGCGCTGACGATATGGATTCGGCGGGCAATTTCCTCGGCAGAATCGGTCGTGCTTTCGAGCATGCTGGCGAGGCGGTCGCGCAGCGGCGCGATGTGCTCGGCCAGAATGCCGCCGGTGTCGAAAGCGGCAAGCAGTCGCTGCATGCTGAGCAGGGCATGGATTTCGCCGGGCGAGAACCAGACGCCGGGCAGTTCATAGCGCTCCACACTGCGGTCGATACGGTAAGTTCCGGTGTCGCGATCGAGCTCAACGGGGACACCCATGCGGTCCCTGAGGTCGCGCAGATCTCGAAACAGCGTGGCACGCGAGACACCGAGGCGTTCTCGCAGGTCGTCAAACCTGACGCTGCTACGCGACAACAGGATGCGTTCGATGATGCCGAAGCGCTCGGATTGCGTCATTTTCTGTCCCCCATGGTGTGCCGACATCATAGCCGCATGTGCTATGAGAATTGAGGGAACAATAGCAAGGAGGAAAGCTACGACGGCAACAAGGTAACTCTACCCGGTGTTTCTTCTTTCGAAAAAATCCGTCTCATCGGCGGATTACAAGCACAACAGCGGGTTCCGCGTCAGTGCGACGCTGACGATGTAGGCGTAGGCCAGCAGGGCGAGCACGAGAAAGAGGGTGCGCTGGCGGGGCGTCCTGCCGCGCTTCAGCGCCATCGTCCCGCACGCGATATAGGCCAGCAGGCCGAAGAACTTGGCGGTCAGCCAGCCTTGCGCGAACGGATACTGGCCGCTCTGCCAGGCCATGACGAGGGCACTGCCCAGCAGCACGGTGTCGACGACATGGGGAACGACCTTCGCGAGGCGGGCCCTGAGCAGCGGCGAACCGGAAAGCATCCACCAGCCGCGCAGGGCGAAGCCGAGACCGCTGAGGACGACGCAGGTGACGTGAAGATGCTTGAGCGCGAGATAACTCATTCCGCGACGGCTTCCCGGTCGAGCTTTTCCCGATGCTGCCGGTAACGGCGCACGGCGCCCAGCAGGTTGATCATCAGCCAGCCGCTGGCCACCGCCAGGGCGACGCCGGCCGGCCGGGCCAGCCAGGCCGGCGCGATGACCGCCGCCAGCAGCAAGACCAAGGCCACTGCATGCGCCTGCATCTGGCGCTGCGCGCCGGCCTCGGGCAACAGCTTGTTCATGTTCGGCACCGGCGACCCGGCGCTGCCGCGGTTGCGCAGATGCATCCAGGCGAGGAATGGAACGATCTTGTAGAGCATGCCGACGATGAAGGACATGAAGCCGCCGACCAGCAACAGGATGCCGGCAAAAATGCTCCAGCCGGCGAGGTCGGCGAGTGGCGGCCAGGCTGTTGCGGTCAACACCATGGCGAGGGCAAGAATGGCGCTCGCCAGCCCGAGCTGCCAGTAGCGGTAGGTGACATCGCTGCGCGCCCGCCGACGCTGCCGCTGCAAGCTGAGGGTGAGCAGGGCGAAGCCGATACCGGCAACTGCCGACAGGATCCGGACCAGGCGAATTCCTTCCGGCGAGCCGAGGCAGACGGCCAGCCCCCAGGCAACCATCAGCCCGAGCATGATGCCGGGAAACCACCAGCTCGGCCGCGCCGGGTAACCGGGAGTCAACTGGAACATCGGCACGACCACACAGGCCAGCGCCGCCAGCAGGGTGCCGGCCCACGCGCCAAGCGCCCAGCCGGCGTGCAGGTCGGCCAGGGACGGCAGCGCCACCGCCCCGCCACCGGCAATGGCGACGGCCAGCCAGGCGCCGAGTCCGACCGCGCCGGCAAGGCCGACGAGCGCCAGCTTGACGCCGCGGATCGTCGGACTGGTCGACGGCACGCCGGCGAACGCCCGCCCGCTGGCAACCAGGAACGCCGCGACGGCGAGGCCGAGGATCAGCGCCGCCGCGCCAAGCAACGCGCCGTGCCCGAGCAGAAACCCCGCGGCCAGCAGAAGCGCTCCCGCCGACAGGCCGGCATGCAGCCAGCGCGCCACCGCCAGCGGGTGGTCCAGGTTGGCGCCGGCGACTACCGGCAGGATCTGGATCAGCGCCCCGAGCATGACCATGAGCATGAAGCCGACCGTGACCAGGTGGGTTGCCGCGAGCAGCCCCGGCGTCCAGCGCGATGCCAGGAGGTCGGGTCCGACCCACAGCAGCAGCAGGCCGGCGGCCAGGGAAAACAGCGGCGCCGTGATGAAGAAGCGCAGCGGCGCCGCAAAGGGCGGAGTCTTGTCGAACGAGAGCAGCGCCTGCATCGGGCCGCCCGGTCAGCGCCAGATGAGGATTTCGAAGGTGCCGTCGGCGAGCAGCTCGGTTTCGTAGGCATGGCCGTTCTGCCTGAGCACCTTGTAGAGCGGATGCGGCTCGCGGAAGAGCAGGAGGAGCATCTTCTCGCCGGGCTTCAGCGTGTCGAGCATTTCCATGGTCTGGACGAACGGTTCCGGCGGCTCCATGTAGCGCGCATCGACGACATGCGGAGCCTTGGGATGGCTCATTCTTCCGCCAGTTCGGTTTCGAGGCGCGCCAGCAGTTCGGGTGTTTCGCCGGCCAGATGCTGGTCGCACATCGGGTAGAGGATGTTCTCTTCCTTCATGTTGTGCTGCTGCATCATGATCAGCAGGGTATCGGCCAGCCCGAGAAAATCGTCCGGATTCGCCTGCTCCAGCGCGTCGACCGCTTCATCGAGCAGCGCCCGCATCTGGCCGTGCTCCATGCGCATCACCTGGGTCGGCCCCATGCGCATCCCGGTCTTGGCTTCGAAGGTCGGGAACAGGGTTTTTTCCTCGCAGTCGAAGTGCGCCAGCAGGGCACTGCGAAAGTGGCCGAACGCCGCCCTGGCCGCCGGCAGGTTCTTCTTGCCGATCGCCTGCTCGGCCTCGGCAAAAAGATCGTCGCAGCGACGATGATCGTCGGTCATGAAGGTCCGGATGGTGGTCATGGCTAACTCGCGCGGTTGGGAAGCGCCCATTCTCGGGGTACCGCGCCACCTCCTCCTTAATCACGGTCAAGAAACCGCATGCCCAAGGCGCGGGGACGGGCGGCCGCAATTCCGCAGGTCCGGCCAGCGCCTGGAATGGAGGCTTACTTCTCCAGCACGTAGGTTCCGGGCGCATCGGCCAGCGCCGGAAAACCGCGACTGGCGGCCGGGTAGGCATCGACCATGTCGCCACAGCGCTCGCCCAGCCAGCGCGTCCAGTCTTCCCACCAGGTTCCCTGCCGGGTTTCGGCCCGGTCGAGCCAGTGTTCCCAGTGCTCGTTGCGTTCGGGTTCGGCGATCCGGTAGGAGCGCTTGGGCGGGTTGGCGGGCGGATTGACGATACCGAGAATATGGCCGGAACTGGAACGCACGAAGCGCACCGATGCATTGACATTGACGTACTTGCGAATCCGGTAGCACTGGACCCACGGCGCGATGTGGTCGTCCTCGGCGGTAACCGCGTACAGCGGCTGGACAATGCGGTCGAGGTCGATCGGCTCGCCGGCGATGGTCAGGTGGTCGCGCTTGATCAGGTTGTTGTGCAGGTACATCTCGCGCAGGTAATACGAGTGCATGGCGCGCGGCATGCGCGTCGTGTCCATGTTCCAGAACAGCACGTCGAACGGCGGCAGCGGCTCGCCCATCAGGTAGCTGCTGACCCAGTAGTGCCAGACCAGGCTGTTCGAGCGCAGCATGCGGAAGGATGCCGCCATCTCGCTGCCATCGAGGTAGCCGCGCTTGGCCATCGACTCCTCGATTGCCTCGATGCAGGCATCGTCGATGAAGACGTCGATATCGCCGGGATGGGAAAAGTCGGTCAGCGTGGTGAACAACGACCAGTGCGCGACCGGTACATCACTGGCGCCGAAGCGCTTGTTGGCCCAGGCCATGTAGACCGACACCAGCGTGCCGCCGATGCAGTAACCGACCAGATGCACCTTCGGCACCT
>CAZKSD010000084.1:0-9942 GCA_964555315.1 uncultured Dechloromonas sp. | reverse complement strand
CGCAGACCATTGCCAGCCGGTCGACGTCCGGGTTCAGCGAACAGATGCCGTTGGAGAGCTTCTCCGGCAGCATCGGGATGACGCGGCGCGGAAAGTAGATCGAGTTGCCGCGCTCCATCGCCTCGGCATCGAGCGTCATGCCGGGGCGCACGTAATGCGAGACGTCGGCGATCGCCACGACCAGCCGCCAGCCACGGCCTTTCCTCTCGCAGTAGACGGCGTCGTCGAAATCGCGCGCCGTTTCGCCGTCGATGGTGACCAGCGGCAAATCGCGCAGATCCTCGCGCCCCGCCAGATCGGCCTTTCTGATCCGGTCCGGCAGCGCCCGGTTCTCATCCAGCGCCGCTTTCGAAAACTCGAACGGCAGGTCGTGCTTGCGTAGCGCAATCTCGATCTCCATGCCCGGATCGGCATAATTGCCCAGCACCTCGGAAATGCGCCCGATCGGCTTCGAGAACTTGCTCGGCTGCTCGATGATGTCGACCATGACGACCTGCCCGGACTGCGGACGGATCTTCGCCCGCTTCTCCGGCGGCACCAGGATGTCCTGGGCGATGCGCTTGTTTTCCGGCACCACGAAGACCAGGCCGTGCTCGACGAGCACCCGGCCGACGACGCGGGTATTGGCCCGCTCGATGACTTCGACGATGCTGCCCTCCGGGCGTCCCTTGCGGTCGACGCCAGTGAGCCGCACCAGGGCGCGGTCGCCGTGCAGCACCTTGGCCATCTGGTGCTGGTCGAGAAAGATGTCGGCACTGCCGTCGTCGGGGATCAGGAAGCCATAGCCGTCCGGGTGACCCTGTATCCTGCCCGGCGTCAGGCTGGCCCGCTCGGGCAGGATATAGGCGCCCTTGCGGTTGCGCATCAACTGGCCTTCGCGTTCCATGGCGCCAAGCCGGCGCTGGAACATTTCCTGCTCGGTTGCGGCGATGTCGAGCAACCCGGTCAGTTCGGCAAAGGTGACCGGACGGCCTTCGTCGGCGAGGACCTGCGAGACGTATTCGCGCGACGGGAGGGGAAGGTCATAACGGGCCGCCTCGCGCTCGAAGAAGGGGTCGGCACGGCGGATTGCCGATGGCTTTTTCCTTGACATGCAATTCTCTTTCTTTATAATTCACCGCTCTTCGCACCTGTGCCCAGGTGGCGGAATTGGTAGACGCACTAGTTTCAGGTACTAGCGCCGCAAGGTGTGCCGGTTCGAGTCCGGCCTTGGGCACCAGCGATCTTGATGAAAGGCCTTGTCTTGACAGGGCCTTTTTCATTTTCGCGGCAATTTTCCGGTCGACCGCAACAGGCGCCCGGCGGTCCGGCGGTGATTGTCTCACACGGTGAACCACCGACCGGTAACAATTCCTCACATTTCCCCCTCGCCCTGTCGTCATCGGCCGGCGCCCCGCCGCGTTATTTGGCTCATGAAGACGACCATCATCCCTCTCTGCGGCGCCCTCTGCATCGCGCTCGCAGCTTCCAGCCCGGCACTGGCCGACCACGGGCACGACCGCGGCTATTACCGCCCGGCGCCCCGGCACTACGACCACGGCGACTACCGCCCGGCGCCCCCCCGTTACGACCATGGCCATCGTCGCGGCTACGGCTGGGCCGGCCCGGCCGCCCTGCTGGCGATCACCGGCATCGCCGCCGGCATTGCCGCCTCGACCTACTTTGCGCCCGCCCCGGCCTACGTCGAGCCACAGTCGGTCTACGTCGAACCACGCCCGGTCTATGGAGGCCCGACGGCCGGCTACTGGAACTATTGCGGATCGGCCGGGCAGTACTACCCGAACGTCGAATACTGCCCCGAAGGCTGGCAGGCGGTCCCCGCCCGCTGAGCGACGCGGACCCGTCGACTGGACAGCGGCAAGGCGGTAGAGTGCGCGATTGTCGCCCCGATACCGCCCCGCCCCCCATGCGCCGCCTGTTGCTCTTCTGGTTGCTGATCGCCTGCACGCTCACGGGCGCTGCCAGCGCCAGGCAGGTCTATCCGTTCTCGATAAGCGCCGAACGCAGCGCTTCCGGCAGCGACCTGATCGCCCGCAATCGCGGCCCGGCGCCGGTGTCGGTGCGACTCGCGCTGAGCGCGGCGGACAACGTCAGCGCCACCCAGCCCCTGCCCGTATACGCCGTGGTGCGCCCCCACAGCGAGGTACGGCTCCTGCAGATCCGCCCGACCCACCCGGGGCGCGGCCTGCGCTTCTCGACGCAATCGACATTCAGCATCGGCAGCTTCCACGCCATCCCCGACCCGCGCGCGACCTACCGCCTGCCCTTCGCCAACGGCCTGAGCTTCGTCATCAGCCAGGCGCCGGGCGGCCCGCTGACCACCCACACCGCCGATGACAGCGAGCATGCCGTCGATTTCACGATGCCCGAGAACACGCCCGTCATCGCCGCCCGCGATGGCATGGTGATCGAGACCGAAGCGGCGAACCGTTACGGCGGCAAGGATCGGGGGCTGCTGGCGATGGCCAATTACGTCCGCATCCTGCATGCCGACGAAACCGTGGCGACCTACGCCCATCTGGCGCCCGGCGGGGTCCGCGTGCGTCCGGGAGAAAAGGTAAGCGCCGGGACTGTCATCGGGCTGTCCGGCGCCACCGGCTACACTTCCGGCCCGCACCTGCACTTCGTGGTCCAGAAGCTGGTGCGCCGCAACGACGGGTTTGCGATGGTTTCGCTGCCGTTCCGCTTCTTTGTCGGCAATCCGCCCTACGTCTTCGAGCCGAAGTTCCGCCACCTGGCGACGGCTGACTATGCGACGCCCGGCAAGGCGCCGCCGCTTGCCGATGCCGGGCGGGTCGTCCAGGGCCGTTGACCGCGCCCCGGAGGCGAAGGGGCCGGCGGCTCCAGTTTCCCGTCAGGAAGACCGGCGCCGGGCGGCGATTACTCGAACGGATGCTGCCTGAGGATGGTCTCGTCGCGTTCCGGCCCGGTCGAGATGATGGCAACCGGCACCTGGCAAAGCTCCTCCAGGCGATTCAGGTAGGCCTGGGCGTTGGCCGGCAGGTCCTGCCAGCGCTTGGCGCCGAAGGTCGTTTCCGACCAGCCGGGCATCGTTTCGTAGATCGGCTCGCAGCGCGCGACTTCGTCGGCGCCGATCGGCAGCAGATCGAGAACCTTGCCGTCGAGACGGTAGCCGTTGCAGATCCTGAGTTCCGCGAGGCCGTCGAGAACGTCGAGCTTGGTGATGCACAGTCCGGTCAGGCCGTTGATGCGGCCGGAACGGCGCAGCGCCGCGGCATCGAACCAGCCGCAGCGGCGCTTGCGCCCGGTGACCGTGCCGAACTCCCTGCCGACCTGCGACATCTGGTAGCCCGGCGCGCCGGCGGTATCGATATCGAGTTCGCTCGGGAAGGGACCGCCGCCGACGCGGGTGCAGTAAGCCTTGGTGATGCCCAGCACGTAATGCAGCATGCCGGGACCGATGCCGGCGCCGGCGGAAGCCTGGCCGGCAACGCAGTTCGAGGACGTCACGTACGGGTAGGTGCCGTGGTCGATATCGAGCAAGGCGCCCTGCGCACCCTCGAACAGCAGATTCTGGCCGGCCTGGTTGGCCGCGTAGAGGGCCGCCGAGACGTCGGCCACCAGCGGGCGGATCTGCTCGGCGTCGGCCATCGCTTGATCGAGCACCTTTTGATAGTCGACCGCGGGCGCCTTGAAATATTCGGTCAGCACGAAATTGTGATAGGCGAGGACTTCCTGCAGTTTCCCGGCGAAGCGCTCCGGGTTGAACAGGTCATAGACGCGCAGGCCGCGCCGCGAAACCTTGTCCTCGTAGGTCGGGCCGATGCCCTTGCCGGTCGTGCCGATTTTCTTGTCGCCGGCCTTGGCATCCTCGCGCGCCTTGTCGATGGCGGAATGGTAGGGCAGGATGATCGGGCAGCCGGGACTGATCTTGAGGCGCGAGCGCACCTCGATGCCGCCCTTTTCCAGTTCGGCGATTTCGGCCAGCAGGTGGTGGATGTCGAGCACCACGCCGTTGCCGATGTAGCACTTGACGCCGTCGCGGACGATTCCCGAGGGCACCAGATTCAGCTTGTAGACCTGTTCGCCGACGACCAGCGTATGGCCGGCATTGTGCCCGCCCTGGAAACGCACCACGCCCTGCGCATGGTCGGTCAGCCAGTCGACGATCTTGCCCTTCCCTTCGTCACCCCACTGGGTGCCGACCACGATGACGTTCTTGGCCATGTCTAATCCTCTAATCCTCTTGTATCGCTTCAATGATCAAGTGCTCGCCGACCTCTGCGAGTTTTCTGTCGCAGACCGGCCCTTCGCAGGCGGTTTCGCCCGGCAGCAGTTCGACGACGATTTCCCCCTGGGCGCGCAGCGCGGCGATGTGCGCGGCGAGTTTCCCGTCATGCCCGGCATGCGGCGCCAGGATCGCCCGCGTTGGCTTGCCGGCCGGCGCCAGGCGCGCCACTTCGCGCAGGTCCATCGAGAACCCGGTCGCCGGGCGCGCCCGTCCGAAGACCTTGCCGGCGCCATCGTAGCGGCCGCCCAACGCGACCGCCGCCGGGTAGTCCGGGCAGTAGGCGGCGAAGACCACGCCATTGTGATAGTGATAGCCGCGCAGGTCGGAAAGGTCGAGCGAAAACGGCAGGTCGCCAGCCAGCGCGACGAGATGGCGCAGGTCCGCGAGCGCCGCGCCTATGGCCGGGAGGGCCGGCAATTCGGCGGCGGCGCGGTCGAGCACCTCGACGCCGCCATACAATTGCGGCAGGCGCTGCAGGGCTTCGCGGAAGGGTGAAGGGACGTCGGCGCAAGCCGCGATCAGGCCCGGAACATCCTTGGCCTGCAGCAGGCCAAGAAGCGTCCCTTCGGATTCCCGGGGCAACCCGGCCGCCTCGGCCAGGGCCCGGAAGATGCCGACGTGGCCGAGATCGATCCGGCTGACTGGCACCCTGATCGTCTTCAGCGCACCGGCGAGCAGACGAATCACCGCGAGATCGGCGGCGATCCCGGCATGCCCATAGAGTTCGGCGCCGATCTGCACCGGTTCGCGGCTGGCGGAGATGGTCGCCGGCATGGCGTGCAGCACGCTGTCGCAATAGCAGAGACGCGTGACGCCGCGATGATTGAGCAGATGGGCGTCGATGCGCGCCGCCTGCGGCGTGATATCGGCACGCACCCCCATGGTGCGCCCGGAAAGCTGATCGACCAGCTTGAAGGTCCGCAGATTGAGATCCTGGCCGGCGCCGGTCAGCAGCGACTCGAGGTATTCGAGCATCGGCGGCATGACGAATTCGAAGCCGTGACCGCGGAAATGGTCGAGGAGGGTCCGGCGCAGGCGCTCGATGCGCTCGGCTTCGGCCGGAAGGGCGTCGGCGATGTATTCGGGCAACAGCCAGGTCATGAGAAAACCATGAGCAGGATCAGGCCGACGATCATCGAAGTGAGGCCGATGAAGCGGATCTGCCCGTCCGTGAGTTGAACGAGGCGGCGGAAGGTCTCGCGCCAGGCAGCCGGCGCGATGAAGGGCATCAGGCCTTCGAGCACCAGCATCAGCGCGAAGGCCAGCAGCAGCGTCGAGGTCATTTGCCCTTGTCGTTGCCGCGCCCGGTGCCCTTCATGTACTTGAAGAATTCGGAGTTCGGCTCGACGACCAGCAGGTCGCTCTTGTTCTTGAAGCTGCCACGATAGGCTTCCAGGCTGCGGTAGAAGGCGTAGAACTCGGGATTCTGGTTGAACGCCTGGCCGTAGATGGCGGTCGCCTGGGCATCGCCCTCGCCCTTGATCTTCTGCGCATCGCGGTAGGCGTTGGCGATGATGACCTCGCGCTGGCGATCGGCATCGGCGCGGATCTTCTCGGCTTCCGCCGCGCCTTCCGAACGCAGTTCGTTGGCGACGCGCTTGCGTTCGGCCTCCATGCGCCGATAGACCGCCTCGCTCACTTCGTTCGGCAATTCGACCCGTTTCAGCCGCACGTCGACAATCTGCACGCCGATCTTGCGGGCATCGGCATCCGCCTTGCTGCGCATGTCTTCCATGATCCGGTCGCGCTCGCCGGAAATCACGTCATGCACCGTGCGCTTGCCGAATTCCTCGCGCAATCCGGCGTTCACCGTCTGGTTCAGGCGAGTCTTGGCGCGCGCTTCATCGCCACCGACCGAGATGTAATAGAGCTTGGGGTCGATGATCCGCCACTTGACGAACGAGTCGACCAGCACGTTCTTCTTCTCTGACGTGATGAAGCGTTCCGGGTCGTTGTTGTCCAGGGTCAGAATGCGCCTGTCGAAATAGCGGACATTCTGGATCATCGGAACCTTGAAGTTCAGACCCGGCTCGGTAATGATCCGCTTGACTTCACCCAACTGGAAAACCAGCGCGTATTGACGCTGATCGACGGTAAACATCGACATGGCGACAACGACCAGAACGGTCACGACAATTGCCGCCAGCAAGTTGAATCTCGAGTTCATCAACGGGCCTCCCGGTCACGAGAACGCAGGGCGGGCTCGCGCCCGCGGCCTTGACTGCTGAGAGAACTGTCGAGCTGCGGTGGCGATTCATTGGACATCGGCGCCGCCGGCTTGGACGGTGCCTGGGGCACCGCGACAGGGTCCGCGGCAACGGGTGAGGCGGCAGCGGCAGCAGCGCCCTGCATCAATTTGTCAAGCGGCAGGTAGAGCAGATTGCCTTGTCCCTTCGCATCGATCATGACCTTGCTCGTATTGGAATACACCTGTTGCAGGGTTTCGAGATACATGCGCTGACGCGTCACCTCCGGCGCCTTGGCATACTCGACCTGCACCTGCTTGAAACGCGAGGCGTCGCCTTCGGCGGTCGATATCACCCTCTGCTTGTGGCCACTGGCTTCTTCCATCAGACGCGCCGACGTTCCCTTGGCCCGGGGAATGACATCGTTGGCATAGGCCTGGCCTTCGTTCTTCTGACGCTCGCGGTCCTGGCCGGCCTTGACCGCGTCGTCGAATGCTGCCTGCACCTGTTCCGGCGGTTGCGCGTTCTGCATGGTCACCTTGGAGATCAGGATGCCGCTCTTGTAGCGATCGAGGATTTCCTGCATCAACTGGGAGGCCTGGGCGGCAATCTGTTCGCGGCCCTCATAGAGCACGAAGTTCATCCGGCTCTTGCCGACGATTTCGCGGACGGCCGACTCGGCGGCGCCCATGACCGCATCTTCGGGATGGCGGTTGTTGAACAGATATTCGCTCGGGTCCTTGAGGAAGTACTGAACCGCGAACTGAATATTCACGATGTTCTCGTCATCGGTCAGCATCAGCGCCTCTTTCAGGACCTTGTTGCGCTCGCTGCCGCGGTAGCCGATTTCGACGGTGCGCACGCCGGTCAGGTTGACCAGGTCGACCGACTGGATGGGATACGGCAGGCGCCAGCGCAGGCCAGGTTCGGTGGTTTCCTTGTAACTGCCGAACTGGAGCACGATACCGCGTTGCGAGGCATCGACGATATAGAAGCCGGAAGCCAGCCAGATCACGACCACCAGAGCGGCAAGCAGGCCGACGCCGCCACCGAGGAATTTCGGATTGAAGTCGATCTGCGGCAGGCGCGGCCCATTGCCGCCACCGCCGTTATTGCCGCCGCCACCTCTCTTGCCGAACATGCCGTTGAGCCGGCGGTTGAAGTCGCGCCACAGCTCCTCGAGGTCGGGCGGTCCCTGGTTGGGCCGGCGCGGACCGCCACCGCCGGGCTTGTCGCCATCGTCACCGCCACGGTTACCCCATTGCGGGTCGTTGAGAGACATGAAAATTCCTAAAGTCGGGATCATGTGGTTTGGGGGTCAGCTAATGTATTCGGGTTGGGCATCGCGAGCTGCGGCCGCCAGTTCGTCCTGGAGGGTTTCGGCCTTGGCCAGAGCATATTCGGCGAGGGATTCCCGCAACAGTTCCAGGCCCTCGCCCGACCGCGCACTGATGCGGACGCGCGCGATATTACCATATTCATCACGCTCGATTCCCGGCGCCGCTGCGGTCAGGTCGATCTTGTTCCAGATGATCAGTTGCCGTACCTTGCTGGCGCCGATTTCCTCGAGAACCTTGTTCACGTCGGACATCTGCTGGTCGCGGGCATGGCTGGCGCTATCGACGACGTGGAGAAGCAGGTCGGCATCGGCAGCCGCTTCCAGCGTCGCATGAAAGGCGTCGATCAGCGAATGCGGCAGATCGCGGATAAAACCGACGGTATCGGAAATGACGACGTTGCCGGCACCCTCGATCCATAGCCTGCGCGACGTGGTGTCGAGCGTTGCGAAAAGCCGATTGGCGGCGAAGACGCCAGCATGGGTCAGCGCATTGAACAGCGTTGACTTGCCGGCATTGGTGTAGCCGACCAGCGAGACATTGAGCACGTCGCCACGCATCCGCGCCTTGCGTTGCACGCCGCGCTGCCGCGACAGCTTCTTCAGGCGCTCCTTGAGCAGCTTGATGCGGTTGCCGAGCAGGCGGCGGTCGGTTTCCAACTGCTTTTCACCCGGTCCGCGCAGGCCGATACCGCCGCGCTGGCGCTCCAGGTGCGTCCAGCCGCGCACCAGCCGGGTCGACAGGTGTTCGAGCTGGGCCAGTTCGACCTGCAGCTTGCCCTCGGCGCTGGCGGCGCGCAGCGCGAAGATGTCGAGAATCAGGCTGGTCCGGTCGATTACGCGACATTTGAGCTCGCGCTCGAGATTGCGTTCCTGCGCCGGCGACAACTGATGGTTGAAAATCACCAGATCCGCCTCGCCGGCCGCCAGCATGGCGGCGATCTCCTCGATCTTGCCCTTGCCGGCGAAGGTCTTCGGGTCGGGACTGTGACGCCGGCCAAACACTTCAGCGACAACCAGGCCACCCGCCGATTCAACCAGCAGCCGCACCTCCTCGAGCTGATCCGCGAGATCGCCCTGGCCGAAATCAAGCTGAACGACCACCGCACGCTCGCCGGCTGCGGGACGTTCATTCATGGGAATTTCCGGGAGTGGGAACCACAGGCCCGCCGCACGGACGGGGAGTTGAAGACGCGCTTATTATTCAGCCGCCTGTTCTTGCTGGAGGCTGACCGGACGCGACGGCACGACGGTCGAGATCGCGTGCTTGTAGACCATCTGGGTGACCGTGTTCTTGAGCAGCACGACATACTGATCGAAGGACTCCACCTGGCCCTGCAACTTGATGCCATTGACCAGATAGATGGAAACCGGGACGTGCTCGCGACGAAGCGCGTTGAGGAAGGGGTCTTGGAGCAATTGCCCTTTGTTGCTCATGGTGGGGACTCCATGTGGTCATGTTGTTATGAGGTGACTAATGTACCCAATATTGACTGCGGATGCCAAGGTTTTTACTTCTTGCCCTTGTCCGCGAAGGGATTCTTGCTGGTAACGAACTGGATGCGCAATGGCGTGCCCTGCAGCTTGAAGGCTCCGCGAAACGTGCTTTCCAGGTAGCGCCGGTAGCTGTCCCCGATCTGGTCGACGGCATTGCCATGGACCACGATGATCGGCGGATTGGATCCCCCCTGGTGGGCATAACGCGGCTTCGGCCGGAACATGCCATGCCGCGGCGGCGGTTGCCGGGCCACCGCATCGGCCAGCACGCGGGCCAGGCGCGGCGTGGACATCTTGGTCATCGCCGCGGCATAGGCGGCATTGACCGAACGGAACAGGGCATCGAGTCCGACATTCTGTTTGGCCGAGATGAAATGGAATTTCGCGAAGTCGAGGAACTTCAGCTTGCGCTGGAGGATGGCGCGGGTCTGCTCGCGGACATAGGAATCGAGACCGTCCCACTTGTTGACCGCAACCACCAGCGCCCGCCCGGACTGCACGATGAAGTCGGCGATGTGGGCGTCCTGGTCCGAAACGTCAGCTTGGGCATCGACCATCAGGATGACGACGTTGGCGTCCTCGATCGCCTTCAGCGTCTTGACCACCGAGAATTTCTCGATCGACTCGAACACCTTGCCGCGCTTGCGCATGCCGGCCGTATCGACAAGCAC
>CAZKSD010000083.1:0-10108 GCA_964555315.1 uncultured Dechloromonas sp. | reverse complement strand
GATTCGACGATGTCCAGCCGGGCGGTGAGCCACAGTTGCTTCATTTATTTTCCTTTGGCCAGGACGTGCTGGCGCATGCCCGCGAAATCCAGGCTGCCCATCTGCGGATGGGCGACGGCGCCGAAGTTGTAGCCCATCGGCGACGTCCGTGTGATGTACTGCGCCTTGCGCGGGTCCAGCCAGATTACGTCCTTGCCCTTGCTGGTGACGTCGGCCACCCACATGCGGGTGGCGGGATCGTCGAGCCAAGGGTAAGTCTTGAGGTTGTCGCGAATCCAGAAGGTGAAGCAGCCGATGTCGTCGAACTTGACCACCATGTCCTTCGGCCCGCCGCGCAGTTGGGCGGCGAAACGCCGGTCCGAGATTACCATGCTGCAACGCGGGCAGGTTTCACGGTCCCATTTGATCTCGGCCATGCCTTCCGGCCACTCCGACTTGCCGCAGGCCGACAGCGCGAGCACCAGCGGCGTCAGCGTCAGCCCGGCGACGCTCAGGCGGCCGAGGAAATCGCGACGGGACGTGCCGCACATCGCTCAGCTCGCGTTCTCGGTCAGCGAAATGTCGCTGACCAACGCCGAGTAGCGCGAAATCATGCCGAGAAAGCGCAGGCGGTCGGGGCCGGCGATGCGGCCGTCCCAGACCAGGTTCCCTTCGCTCGCAGCGAATTTCCAGGCGGCGATGGACTTGGCGAAGGCCGGCTCGAAGCGCTTGATGACGATGCGGCAGGCCAGCGTAGCGGACAGCGAGACATCGTCGGCCACCCTGTCGTCGAGGACGACCTTGCCCATGTCCATCTCGACGACGCGGTTGACCAGTGACGAAACTTCGTCGAGGCGGTGGCTGGAGATCAGCATCGTCGCATCGTTCTGGCGTTCGGCCAGCAGGTCGAAGAAGATCTTGCGCGCTTCCGGGTCGAGGTTGGCTGCCGGCTCGTCCATCACCAGCACCCGGGCGTCGCGGCCGAGGGCGATGGCGATCAGCAGCTTCTGCTTCATGCCGCCGGAGAGGCGCACGAACTGGCGCGAGAGGATGCCTTCGACTTCGAGCCCGAGACGCTCGGCGATGCCGTGGATGCGCTGCGGGTCGGTGCCGCACAGCGCGGCGGAAAAATCGATCAACTGGCCGACCGGCATCTTCAGCGGCGGCGGCAGTTGCGGGACGAAGCCGATCTTGCCGAGCACCGCCGTGCGGTTGCCGCGCGGGTCGAGGCCGTCGATGGTCACCGTGCCATCGTGGGTGTATTCGCCGAGCAGGCAGCGGATCAGCGTGGTCTTGCCGGCGCCGTTGGATCCGATCAGCGCCACCCGCTCGCCGAGTTCAATATCGAGGCTGATGCCGTCGAGCACGCGGGCGCGACGGAAGTTCTTGACGACATTGCGAAACTGGATCATGGGACGTGATTATAGAAGGGCGGCCGCGGTCGACCCTGAATATCGATCAAAAATCGGGAAGGCGGCGGCTGCGTGAGGACCGGCGATCCGACAGTAGCGGAATGGAGCGAAATTTTCCAAGTCGGGTACCAATGTCTGCTACGGGTGGCGGAGTCCAACGGGTGATTTCGGCCAATCGCGGACAGTCAGCGCGATGCCGACTAGACCGATTTTGCCTCCGCCTGCTTTCTTTTCATAGCCTCGCCACGCAACGTAACAATGTCGCGTTTCGGTGAAAGTCCAAACATCCGACTATATTCCCGATTGAACTGCGATGGACTCTCATAGCCCACCTGGAATGCGGCACTCGTGGCGTCCATGGCCTCGTTCAGCATCAGGCGCTTTGCTTCATTGAGCCGCATCCATTTCTGGTACTGCAAGGGGCTCATCGCGGTGAGTTTGCGGAAGTGGTGATGCAAACTCGATGTGCTCATCTGCACCCGCGAGGCGAGATCGTCGATGCGCAACGGCGAAGCGTAGTTAATCTTCAGCCAGTCGATCGCCTTGGCCACCCGCTGGCTCTGACTGCCCGCCGAGGTGATCTGCCACAGGAGCGCCGCCTGGTCGCTCATCAGCAGGCGATAGTGGATTTCGCGCTGGATCAGCGGCGCCAGAACGGGGATGGCATCCGCTTCATCAAGCAAATCGAGCAGGCGACGGAATGGCTCGATGATCCCCGGCGTAACCGTCCCGACGCCCATCCCCTGGCCACCGGAGCGCTCGGTCGGCGGCGGCTGATGGCCTTGCGAAATCAACTCCGCCAGCATTCTCAGATCGAGACTCAGCACCAATCCAAGGCATGGCTTTTCCGGGCGGGCGGCAAGCACCTCCGAGTTGGCAGGAATGTCGAGCGATGTAATCAGGAACCGGTCGGTGTCGTATTCGTAGGCCTCGTCGCCGACCCACATTTTTTTCGCGCCCTGGACGACCAGCACGATGCTTGGCGCCACCAGGCAGACGGCCGGCGGCTCCGGTCTCTCACGCCGCCACAAGCCCAAATCGGGGATCGGTGTCGGGCAATCCCTGACGCCCTCGGTCCAGCGATCAATGATTTGCACCAAGGTTTCATTCGCCACTTTTACCCCCCCCCCGGCAATGCCTTCGACTCGATTGATCTTTCCTGTGGCCAATGTAGCCCGATCCCGAGCGCGTCGCCACACAGAAACCAAAGACTCGCAGGATCAGGCAAGAAATTCGCAGGATTTCTATACCGATCATCGCGGCTGCCGCTTGAGAATGCCATCAACACCTTTGCTCCCCACGGGCGAGGGCGACGTAAAAATTTCAAGTTGAATGATGAAGGGAACAGCAAATGAACGATTTCACTTTTTTCAATCCAACCCGAATCGAATTCGGTGCCGACAAGGAACAACTGATCGGCCAGCATCTGGCCGAACACGGCATCAAGAAAGTGCTCCTCTGCTATGGCAGCGAGCGTATCAAGCGCGAAGGTCTCTTTGCGGTGGTCAGCAAGCGCCTTTCCGAAAATAGCATCGAACTGGTCGAACTCGGCGGCATCGTCAGCAACCCCGTTATTTCGAAGGTTCGCGAAGGCATTGTCCTGGCGAAACAGCATCGGGTCGATGCCATTCTGAGCGTCGGCGGCGGTTCGGTGCTCGATAGTGCCAAGGCCATTGCCGCTGGTGTTTGCTATGCCGGCGACGTTTGGGATCTGTTCGTCGGCAAGTCTGGCGTCGAATCTGCTCTGCCCCTGTTCGCTATCCTGACGCTTGCCGCTACCGGCAGCGAAATGAATCCTGGCGCCGTCGTCACCAACGAAGAAACCCGGCAAAAGTTCTTCATTTCATCACCCGCCTTGTTCCCCAAGCTATCCATCGTCAATCCGGCGCTCATGCGTACCGTGTCGCGCGACTATCTCGTGTATTCCGCCTCGGATGTCATTGCCCACCTGATTGAGGGGTATTTCACGGCAGCCGTGCATCCGAAGTTGCAATCGCGCCTGGTCGAGTCGCTCATCGGCACCGTGATCGAGACGACCGAGGCGCTGCTGGAAAATCCGGACGACAATGATGCTCGCGCGCAGTTTGCCTGGGCCGCGACACTCGCCCTGAACGGCTTGACCTCCTCCGGCACCGCCGGCTTCAGCTTTCCGAACCATGCCATCGAACATTCGCTCTCGGCGCTGTTCAACGTGCCGCACGGTGCCGGCCTGTCGGTAGTCATGCCCGTCTGGATGAAGTGGTACCAGGGGCGCAATCTGGCCCAGTTCAAACGCTTTGCCAGCCAGGTATTTGGTGTGGATTCCGCTGCCGACGGTATCACTGCACTGGAAAAATGGTTCGACAAGATTGGAACGCCGACCCGCTTGTCGCAGTTGGGCATCCAGGCAAGCGACCTGCCCGCCATCGTCGAGAACGTGCAGGGCAACGTAGGTATCTTCGGCATCGCCGAGGTCTACACGCCGGAAGCAGTGAGCGCCATTTTGCAGAACGCCTTGTAACGCCCAATATTTACCTTCCCGAAGGAGGCTCAAATGAGCAGCTATTTTTCTCGCCGGAATTTTATTCAAGGCACCGCCATCGCCAGTGCCGCAATGCTTGTGCAACCCGCTTTTTCGCAAACGAAGGCCGCTGCAACTGGCGGAAATGCCTTGAATCTGGTTGAGGAATGGGAGAAGACATTTCCGCGCAGCAACAAGGTCGACCACCACAAAGTGACGTTCAAGAACCGTTATGGCATCACCTTGGCGGCCGATCTCTACCTGCCGAAGAATCGCGGCAATCAACGACTCGCCGCTCTGGCAATCGGCGGACCCTTTGGCGCAGTGAAGGAGCAGGCTTCCGGCCTGTACGCTCAAGCGATGGCCGAACGCGGGTTCGCTGCCATCGCCTTCGATCCATCCTACACCGGCGAGAGTGGCGGCGAGCCGCGAAACGTCGCTTCGCCGGACATCAACACTGAAGACTTCAGCGCGGCGGTCGATTTTCTTGGCCTGCAAGCAAACGTGGACCGTGAGAGGATCGGCATCATCGGCATTTGCGGCTGGGGTGGCATGGCGTTGAATGCCGCCGCGGTGGACAAACGGATCAAAGCGATCGTGGCCAGCACCATGTATGACATGACCCGTGTCATGTCCAAGGGCTACAACGACAGCGTGACCCTCGAACAGCGCACGCAAACGCTGGAGCAGTTGAGCCGGCAACGCTGGCAGGATGCGCAAAAGGGAACCCCCGCCTACCAAGCGCCCTACAATGTACTAAAAGGGGGGGAAGCGCAGTTCCTGGTCGACTACCACGACTATTACAGTACGCCGCGCGGGTACCATGCGCGTGCAGTCAACTCTGGCAATTCCTGGACGCAGACTACGCCGCTGGCGTTCATGAACATGCCGATCCTGACCTACATCAAGGAAATTTCACCGCGCCCGATTCTGTTCATTGCCGGAGAGAACGCGCACTCCCTCTATTTCAGCGAAGACACCTACAAGGCCGCGGCACAACCGAAGGAACTCATGATTATCAAGGGCGCCAATCACGTCGATCTGTACGATCGCATGGATAAGATCCCCTTTGAGAAGATTTCAGATTTCTTCGGCAAAAATCTGAAATAGCCGTTGCTGGGCGCCCGTTGAATTGGCTCGCGTGGAGAGTGATGCGAGCGCCCAGAAACGAGTGCGTCCGGATTTCTATGTGAACCGGCTATTACTTGGGGCCTCTTTGACAGGGTCGCCCTGGCAGATTATGTTTCCAGTCAGCCACTGCGCTGTACGGTGGCGCTCCAATCAGAAACCTGCCACTGCAGTCATTGGCGATGCCCGCTGGCGCAAGGAAAAGCAAATGGCCGGCACGGCCCAGAACCGGACTCGCGATCCGCGGCCCGGCCGGTCTGTTGCGGTCGACCCCCGAAAACAGCCAAAAATCAGGCCAGCTTCGACAGCCCCTTGACCTCGAAGGTCAGCGACCCGGTCGGGCAGGTGTCGACGCACAGCCCGCAGCGGGTGCAGTCGGGGCCGATCGGGACTTCGGTCTCGACGGCGCGGCCCTTGATGACCGTATCCAGGACGTGCGGCACGAGGCAGACCTTGCGGCAGTCGCCTTCGTGGAAGCATTCGGCGAGCTTGTACTTGATGCGCACCGGCGAGATGATGCCGACGACGCCGTAGGTCAGCCCGATCGGGCAGGCGTAGCGGCACCAGGCGCGGCGCGAGAAGAAGACCTCGAAGACGAGCAGCGCCAGCACCCACAACAGCGCCAGCCCCGGCCCGTAGATCAGCGCCCGGGACACGATGCCGGTCGGCGAGATGGCCTCGAAGACGGTGTAGCCGGTGGCGAACGCGAGCAGCGCGAAGATGATCCAGAAGACGGTGCGCAGGCGGCGGTCGATGGTCTGGTCGGTGAGCAGCCGTTTCTTCGCCAGGTAGAGGTGAATCTTCTCGGCCCACTCGGCGAGCAGGTGATAAGGGCAGACCCAGGAGCAGAAGGTACGGCCGCCGAGCAGCGCCCACAACACCAGCACGGTGCCGGTGCCGATCAGCAGGTTGTTGATGATGTGCTTGTGCGCCAGCATCACCTGCAGCGCTGAGTTGAGGTCGATCAGGTGGAAGCCGACGAAGCGCGAGGCGGTGAGGGCGCCTTCGAGAACCTGGATGTCGAGGAAGAAGGAGAAGGTGAACAGCAGGTTGGCGACGATCAGCGTCGCCCAGCGCCGGTTGCGCCAGGTGTTCTTGTGCTCGGCGTGCGCCCGGGCATGCAGCTTCTCGGCGATCAGGTCGCGGTTGCCCTTCTTGTAGAAATGGATCTTCTGGGCAGCCGGGCTGATGTCTTCAGCCTTGGTCGGCTTGCTCGGCTCCCAGCCGAACAGCACCTTGATCTGGTCGACGAATCGACGCTTCAGGAGATCGCTCATGTTTTCCAGACCTCGCGGGCTTCGATGGTGATGGCAGTGGGTTCGACCGGGCAGACCATCTCGCAGACGCCGCAGCCGACGCAGGGTTCATGCACGACCGGCGACTTGCGCTTGCTGCCGTCCGGGGCGAAGACGGTTTCGATGGAGATGGCGCCCTTGATCGGACATTCGCGGGCGCAGAGGTCGCATTCGGGGACGTCGTAAGGGTGGTCGGCGATCTTGATCGGCTTCCAGCGGTCGACATCCATGTAGCGCATCGTGCCCTTGAAATCGGGGCCGCGCGTCTGTCCCTTGAAGCCCTTGCCCTGGATCGCCAGGCAGGCTTCGGGGCGGGTCAGGCGGGCCACGCCCATGCGCTCCTGCAGGTTGAGCGTCGGCTCGGGATCCTTCTCCTTGGCGAGCAGGATGGGCTTGGCTGCCAGCGCCGCGCCCGGCCGCACGGTCAGGAAGTCCGGCTTGTGGTAGGTGAGCGTGCCGGTCGGGCAGGCGAGGACGCATTGCACGGCGTCGCAGGAGAAGTCGCAGGCCTGCCGCCGGGCGTCGATGTAAGGCGTGCCGACGCCCATGCCGTCGATCAGGTCGGCGAGCTTGATCGCCTGCACCGGGCAGACCTGCACGCACTGGCCGCACTTGATGCAGCTGGCGAGGAAATCCTTCTCGTCGAGGGCGCCGGGCGGGCGCAGACGCTTCTTCTGCGAATAGATCAGCGGCAGGAAGCCGGACAGCGCGGCGCCGAGGACGCCGCCGGTGAGCAGTACGGTGCGCAGGAAGCGCCGGCGGTTGGTCTGGCGCTTGGCCTTGGACAGCGGCGGTGTCGGTCCGGCCGCCGGCTTCTTGTCATCGTCGCTCATGATTGCGCAGTCCTCGCGGGCTTGAGGAATCGTGGCTTTTCGTCACGCAGGATCAGGTCGGGTTTCGAGAAGGGGGCCAGGCGCTCGAGGAAATCGAGCAGTTCCATGACCGGCGAACTGCGGAAGAAACGGGCGACGGGCATCTCGATCCAGATCTGGTCGGCGTAGGAGTAAAGTTCGTGCGTGCGGTCCCCGATGCCATCGCCGTTGCGGTCGAAGCCCTGGTAGTCGTCCCAGAAATTGCCGGTCCAGGTGTTCCTGGCGCTGTTGTTGTTGTCGCCGCGGCCACCGTAGCTGACCTGGGTCAGATTGCCCTCGAAGATGTTGTCGACCATGTTGTTGCCGCCGGTCTCGCTGTTGAACATGATGCCGATGCCGTTATAGGCGAAGCGGTTGCCACGCACCTCGATCGTGCTGTCGGGCTGGAATGGCGAGAGATCGGAGCCGATGCCGACGCCGCAATAGATGATCTCGTTGTTTTCGATGAGGGTGCCGGACGCTTCCTTGAAGCCGATCCCCATGCCGGTGGCGCCGGTCGCGTGCGAAATGATGTTGTTGCGGGCGATGCCGCCCTCGGTGTACATGAAATAGACGCCCACCGCGTTGTCGTAGAACTGGTTGCCTTCGACCATGTTGTCGTTGGCGAACATGAAATGGATCGAGTAGCGGCTGCGCCGGCCGAGATTCTCGCGAAAGATGTTCTTGTGCGCGTACCAGGCGACCATGTCGCGCGAGTCGATGATCTCGTTCTTCTCGATCAGGTTGTTGTTGCTGTACCAGAGGCGCAGGCCGTCGCCACGCACGCCGAGGTCGCGATCCTTCGAGCGGATGGTGTTGCCGCGGACGATGTTGTCGCTGGACTGCTTGAGATCGATGCCGAACAGGCAGTTGTCGATCTTCAGGTGTTCGATGACGTTCCTGTTGCCGCGCACGTCGAGGCAGGAGTCGTCGGTGTCGTGCGAATCGCCCGAGCCGGTCAGGTGCAGGCCGCGCAAGACCGAGTTGCTGGCATTCAGGACCATCACGGAACCCTTGTCGCCGGCATCGATGACGACCTTGCCGCCACCGTCGATGGTCAATGGCTTGTCGATGATCACCGGCCCCGCGTAACGGCCCGGCGGAGGTTTGAGCACGGACCCGGCGGGCGCCTTGTCGACGAGATCCTGAAAAGGCTTGAGGCCATGAATGCGCGCGTCACGCTCGCGCAGCATGAAGGTCGGCTTGGGGCGGTCGATGGCGACCCGCGGCGCGTTGCTCATGTCCGCATTCGAGCCGCGCTCCGGTTCGGAAATGACGCTCGAGCAGGCCAGCAGCAGCGCCACCGCCAGCGCTTGCTTGGTGAATCCAGCGAATTTCGCCACGGAACCCTACTCGGCCGAGCCTTCGCGCAACTGTTTGCGGCGGATCAGCAGCGCCAGCATCAGGCAGACGAAGACCAGCACCAGCAGGCCATAGCCCCAGTACGGGTAGGAGAAGGTCGAGAACTGGGCGACCTTGCCTTCGCCGAAAACGGTGGGCATGAACGCCTTGACGGTGAAGGCGCCCCAGGGGTGCATGTTGTGGCCGAAGAACCACAGCCAGCCGGCATAGGTGATGACGAAATAGACTGGCAACAGGGCGGGAACCAATGCCAGCAGCAACTGGAAGGAGCGAAATTTGGCGACGCCGGCGATGACGATGCCCATGATGACGATCAGCCCGATCATGACGGCAATCGAGATATTGCGCACGTTGTCGCCCCACGCCTTGATCCGGTCCATGTCCTTGAAGAAGGTTCCCGATTCCTGCATGTAGGCCTGGACGTGGCTTTCGAGGTGACCAAGGACGAACTGGTCGACGATCATCCAGGTGGCGACGGCAACGAATCCCGCGGTCAACGTAATCAGACGGGCTTTTTTCCCGGGCACGGCGAAGGCCAGCAGCATCACCGTGAAGAAACCGAAGAAGAACTTGGCCAGCGGCTTCTCGACCGGCGCGCCGGTGGCGATCGGGTACATGCCGACGTAGTGATTGATGGTGTTCATCTCATGGACGCAGTCAAGCCCCTCGGCGCCCTTGTCGACATTTTTCGCCGCGTCGGTAATTGGGTTGTAGCGTTCGTCGTCGTGACCGAGATCCTTCTGAATGATCTCGTTCGCCATGCGCGTGCCCTTGCCGGCCGCCTTGCAGCCGTTATACACACCGTCGAAATGGAAGTGGATGCGGATGCCGTCGGGAAAGGCATCGGGCGGGTAGTTCGGGGCGGTCAGGGAAACCCACCAGATCGGGGCGAAATAGGCGGCGACCATGGCAATCAGGGCGATCAGGGTCAGCCCGCCAACAATCTTGTTCTGCTTTTCCATCTTGCTGCTCTCTGTCTCGTTGCGCCCGGAGATCCTCCGGGAGAGTTGCTGCCCGCATGCCGCGGGCAGCAAGGGTAGCAGTCGTTGCTTTACTTCTTCTTGGCGGCGCCGGCCTTCGGCTTGCACATGGAACCAGGCATCACCAGGCTCGACTGGTAGGCGGAAATCGCCACCAACTGGTCGTTGGTGTAGGGCTTGATGACCTTGACCATGTCCGGGTTGGCGTTACGGCGGTGACCGTCGCGAATCTCGGTCATCTGGCGCAACAAGTACTTGTAGTGCTGGCCGGCGATCACCGGGTAGAACTTGTCCTTCTGGCCTTCGCCGGTCTTGCCATGGCAATCCAGGCACTGCTTCTCGTACAGTTCCTTGCCCTGGGCAATCTTGATGGCGGCGTCGGCGCCCTCGTACTTGCCGTGGTCGACCGGAATGCACAGGCTTTCGATGTAGGCGGCGGCATCGGCCAGTTCCTGCGGGTCGGTCAGCGTGGCGGCAAACGGATACATGGTCGGGTTGTCGCGCAGACCGGCACGGATGTCGGCCATCTGCTTGATCAGCACCGTGGTGTGCTGGCCGGCGAGCTGCGGGAAGGTGCCGTCCGGCCGACCGGCGCCGGAGG
>CAZKSD010000082.1:0-10139 GCA_964555315.1 uncultured Dechloromonas sp. | reverse complement strand
AATACGCCTGGCTGGGCTACGTGCTGCCGGCCCTGCTCATCAACTACTTCGGCCAAGGCGCGCTGCTGCTGGACGACCCGGCCGCCGTCGAAAACCCGTTCTACCGGCTGGCCCCGGAATGGGCGCTCTATCCGCTGGTGATCCTGGCCACCGTCGCCACCGTCATCGCGTCGCAGGCGGTGATTTCCGGCGCCTTTTCCATCACCCAGCAGGCAATCCAGCTCGGCTACACGCCGCGTCTCGAAGTGCGGCACACCTCGGAGCGGGAAATCGGCCAGATCTACCTGCCGGCGCTGAACTGGCTGTTGCTGATCTCGATCATCGCGCTGGTCATCGGCTTCGGAACTTCGTCCAACCTGGCGGCGGCCTACGGCATCGCGGTCACCGGCACCATGTTGATCACCAACATTCTGGCGGTCGCCGTCGCCGTGCGCTTGTGGCACTGGAGCCCGTGGCGCGCAGTGCTGGGTGCGCTGCCTTTCTTCATCATCGACCTCGGCTTCTTCCTCGCCAATTCGGTCAAGATTCCCGACGGCGGCTGGTTCCCGCTGGCCTTCGGCCTGACGATCTTCGTCCTGTTGACGACCTGGAAGCGCGGCCGCGAACTGCTGCATGAACGACTCGCCGCCGATGCGTTGCGACTCGAGCCCTTTATCGCCGACGTCGCCGCCAGCGACATCGGGCGCGTGCCCGGTACCGCCATCTTCATGACCCCCGACCCCGATTCGGTCCCCCACGCCATGCTGCACAGCCTCAAGCATTACAAGGCACTGCACGAGCAGGTGGTGATCCTCAGCGTCAAAGTCTTCGACGTGCCCTACGTGCCCGATATCGACCGTGTCGAAATGCATCGGCTGGCCGGCAATTTCTTCCAGGTCGTCGTCCAGTATGGCTTCAAGGACGAGCCGGACATCCCGGCGGCGCTCCAGCTATGCGCCAGTCACGATCTGCAGGTCGACATGATGAATGCCTCGTTCTTCCTCGGCCGCGAAACCCTGATCCCGAAACTCGGTTCGGAGATGGCCTACTGGCGCGCCATGCTCTTCGTCGCCATGTTCCGCAACGCCAGCAGCGCGACCGCCTTCTTCAAAATTCCATCGAATCGCGTCGTCGAACTCGGGTCGCAGATCGTGCTCTGACGAAGCCGATTACGCCACCCGCAACGGCAGGAAGGCCGAATTGATCCGGCCATAAGCACAGGTAAAACGGGATTCACGGAAAATTGATGCATGTCCGCGTCAAGTCCGGAAACCCCCGTTAGATTCCGGGTTGATGAAGCTCCCCGGTCTCGCCCTGATCCTCGGCCTCTGTCACGCATTGCCGGTGCTTGCCGCGCTGCCGCTCCAGCCGTGGCTCGACACCGCCCTGCCCGGCGCCCGCATTCGCCTGCCGCCCGGCGTTTACCAAGGGCCAGCCGTGATCTCCAAGCCGCTGACCCTCGACGGTGACGGCAAGGTCATCATCGACGCCGGCGGCCACGGCACCGTCCTCACCGTCAAGGCCGACCGCGTGACACTGCGCGGCCTCACCCTGCGCGGCAGCGGCGATTCGCATGACCAGCTCGACGGCGGTCTGATGGCCGAAGGCAGCAACCTGCTGATCGAAAACAACGTCATCGAGGACGTGCTGTTCGGCATCTCGCTGCACAAGGTGACGGACAGCGTCGTGCGCGGCAACCGCATCCGCTCGCGCGCCGTCGATTCCGCCGACCGCGGCGACGGCCTGCGCCTCTGGTACAGCAGCGGCAACCGCATCGAGAACAACGACATCGCGCAGATCCGCGACGTCACGGTCACCAATTCGCCGCGCAACCGCTTCACCGGCAATACCATCCGCGACAGCCGGCGCGCCTTCAATTTCCTTTTTGCCCATCGCAGCCTGGTCGACCGCAACCTTCTCGAAAAGAACTCGACCGGCATCATCGCGCTCAATTCCGACGGCCTGACCATCCGCAACAACCGCATCCTGCACGCCATGGACGCCTCGGGCGCCGGCATCGCGATCAAGGAAACCTCGGCGGCGCTGGTCATCGGCAACGAGATCGTCCATTGCGCGCACGGCATCATGGCCGATTCGCCGATGAACCCTTTGAACCGCATCGTCTTCATCGACAACCTGGTCGCCCACAACATCACCGGCGTTTATTTCTACGGCGCCAAGGGCGGCCACATCGCCATCGGCAACACCTTCCGCAGCAACCTGTGGCCGGTGACGATCATCGGCGACGGCGACCCGCTGAACGATACCTGGTGGGGCAATTACTGGGACGACTACGAAGGTTTCGACCGCGACCGCGACGGCTTCGGCGACCGCCCCTACGAACTGCTCGCCTACGCCGACCGCATCTGGATGGAAACGCCGGCGGCGCGCTTCTTCCGCAACGCGCCGGCCCTCGAACTGCTCGACTTTCTCGAACGCCTGGCGCCGTTCGCCGCACCGGCGCTGATCCTGCGCGACCCGGCGCCGCGCATGGCCCCGAAGGCAACTGCCGGTACCAGTCTCTCCCCGCCACGCAAGAACTGAGGCTCTGTCTGGTCGTCCGAAACCACGGGTACTCCGCCGGCAGCAAATTGGCACGATATAATGATATGCGTGAATTATCTAACAGACAGTCGTTCGACATCACGTTAGACTACGCACATCGAACATGGTCACCAAAGTCAAGACATATACTGTTCGGCAATTTTGATTATTCGGATAGGTCGAAAGGATTTGAAATGAAAAACGGAAGCAGCCGTAAGGTACTTGCACTGAGCCTTGCACTGATTGCAGCCGGACTGTGCGGCGCAGCTCGCGCGGAATCGAATTTTCAGACGGGTGCCGGAGCGTTGACCGCCACGGCGCGGGTCGATTTCCGGATCACGATCCCCAGAATACTGTTTCTTCAGGTTGGCGCCGGGACGCTCTACGCCAACAACACCGCAATCGACCTGATTGACTTTGTCGTGCCCGCAGCAAATATCGGCAACGCCACACCGGTAGTAGCGACGGCAGCCAGCGGCAACCTCGGCAATGGCACCGTCACCGCCATTGTGCGCGGCAACGGCGGCAACATCGGGTTGACCTCCGTGGCAACCGGCGCCCTCAGCAACGGCGCTGGCAGTTCGATCAACTGGTCGGAAATCACCACCTCGGCTGCGGCGCTGACCACTGCCACGGTGCTCACCCCGCCGACGCTGGCCAACGGCACCAGCGCGAATGTCCCGCTTACCGCGGTGGGCAGTGTGGTCAACCAGGATGCCCAGTGGACCTACAGGTACGCCAATAGCGCGATCGTCCCGGCCGGCACCTATGGCGGGGTGAACACCAATAACGGTCGCATCACCTATACCGCAACCCTACCCTGACACGAGGCTCGCCAAGAAATCCAGCGGATAGGCGCGATGACTCCGCTGGCGCACTTGCGGACTAGATATCCCGTGGCCAAGGCGGTCGCCTTGGCCGCTGCCGTTATTGCCTCCGCCGGCCCAACTTGGGCATTCACGGCCAATATCACCGCCGCGAATCCGCGCGCAATCTATCTGCAAGTCGGCGTCGGCCGATTCACCGGAGGAAATTTCAACGCCGGTGGCGTACCGGGCAACAATCCGACGGTCAACCTGGTTTCGGTCAGCGTACCCGCCAGCGCGGTAGGCACCGGCGCGGCTCAGGCGATGACCACCGACAGCACGGTTGGCGCGAGTTCCTATGACGGCTTTGTTTTTTGCAACACCCCGGCGCAACTGTATATCGGCGGGTTCTACCGCTACAACAACAATGCCGCCGGCACCGCCGCAACACTGACGGCCACGGCGCCAGCCAATCTGGTCAACACCGCCGGCGACACGATTCCATTTTCCCAGATATCCTGGACCAGCAGCGGCAATTCGGATTCCGGCGCCCAGCCTTTTCCCGCCGGAACGTTTACCGGGGCGGCGCAAACCATCGGCACCATCGCGCGCAACCAGTGGGCCGAAAGCTGTCACACCTTCTCCTACGCGAATAGCGCTGTCCGTCCGGCCGGGATTTACACCGGTCGCGTTACCTATACCCTGACCGCCCCGTGATCTTTACTGGGTTGACTCGACAGATCTTGTCGACCGCACTCTGCGCACTGACCACCACCTCGTGGGCCGCAACCGAGCGCATCGACGATACGGGCACCTCGCTCGAGAGCATCACGCGGATGTACTGGCGCCAGCTCGCGCCGTCCCGGAAGGTCGACAATACGATGGAGGGCAGCGCCCAAGTGCAGGTTCGCCTGAATCTCGCGCCATGGGTAGGCCGTACGGGCAGGATATTCTTGGTGCTCCCCGAGCAGCCGATGGGTCCGATACGCGCCTCGTGGCCAGCCCACGGTCGTTTCTCGGCCGGGAGCCTGATTTCCGGGCAGCGAGCGCTGGTTTACTCCGGGCCAATCACTTCACCTATCATGGAAGGCATTCTCGTCCTGAAGCTCGAGGTCGACGGCACCCGCCTTCAATCCATCCAGCGCCTCGTTTTTCATTTCGAAATCGACGTCAATCAATGATCATCGTGCTCAACAAATTTGCCCGGATGGCGGCGATCGCACCTTTGCTGGCCGGGTCCGGCGCTGTCCTCGCCCAGTTCGCCGCGGTCGTTTCGCCACCGCGTTTCGAACTTTCCGTAAAGCCGGGCGGTCGCGTGACCGAAGTCGTCGGCATCACCAACGCCGCCGCCGCGTCGGCGCGCTATCGAATGAAGACGGCCGACTGGACGTTCGGCGCCGACGGCGCGGTGACTTTCAAGGATGCGCTCGAACCGGGAAGCTGCCGGCCATGGGTTTCCATCGAGAACCACGAGATTCTCGCACCGCCGGGACGCCGGGTGGGATTTCGCGTACAGGTCGATGTTCCCGAGGATGCAACGGCTCAGGAGTGCCGCTTTGCCCTGATGATCGAGGGCGATGACCAGATCGTGCAAAGCCGATCCGGACCCAGCGTTCCGGTGGCGGGACGGGTCGGGGTCATATTTTATGTTGCCGTGGGCGGCGTGGCGCCGGCGCTCGATATGGCGGCGGCCGGGACGCGCGAGATCAACGGCGCGCGCTTGCCGATCATTAAGGTGCGCAACACCGGCAATGCGCATGGCCGCTTGTCCGGATTCTTGTCTGGCACCGACGCAAAGGGGCAGGAACTCGAATTTTCGCCGTCGACCTTTCCGATTCTCCCGGGAGAATCGCGCATCATCGAACTTTCGGCCGCCACTCGGCGCGGCGAAGCAGCCCGCATCGCCTATCCTGTCGTGGTGCGCGGCCACATCGAATGGGGTAATCAGCGCATCCCTTTCGAACAACGTTTTGAATAATGAGAAGCGTCCCGGCGAGATGGATTGCCTGCCTGCTCGCGACACTCTCCTTCCATAACGCCACAGGCGCGCCATTGCCCAGTGGCGAGGGCGATGCAGCTTACGAAGACCGGCTGATTCCCGCCGATGGGCTATGGGCCGATCCGGAAGCCGGCGACGTCTCGTATGATGAATCCGGCCCGGTACGTGGCGCCCGCATCGAGTTGTTCAAGACGATACTGAAGCGCAACGGCGAAAGCATTCAGGAAAACGGCGTTCTCTTCGGCCTCAAGCGCGAGACGGAAAACTACGGGGTGTTCAGCCTCGAAGGCTCGCTGCGCGACGGAGGGAACGATGTCATTACGGCTTGGCAGCGCAATCTCGCTTTCGAGGGCGGCTGGCGGGCCAACAATGGCCTCGGCATGATCAACACGCCAAGTATCGATCTCACGCGCCGTCAATATCGTTTCTTCATACCGACCATGACGATGGTTGGCGGGTCGACAGAGTTCATCAACGGACCCGGAACACAGTTTTCGGCTGGCATCGGGCAACCCGGTATCTATACGGGAATCCGGGTGCCGGCTTTCCTTCGCTTGCCGGGGAGCGTCTTCTCGGCAGGCGGCCAGTTCGCGCCATCGGAAAACTGGGAGGCAGGTATTCAGGTGGTTGGCGCCACTGACGTATTTCTCAATCCGAATCCGCACACAAACTTCAAGGGTCCGGCGCTCTCAACCACCGGCATGCTCGCCAGCGCCGCCTGGAAGGGCACGGGCGGCAGTATCCAGGCCAATATTATCGCTGTCGATTCGAATCTGAACGGATTCCATGGCGGCGGCTGGGTCGATGGATGGTTCCGGGGCGAAGCCGTTGATCACAATGCAGGCGTCTTTCGCCTGGAACCGGGACTACTCTGGGGCAACCAGCAAATCGTCACTGACATGCAAGGCGCCTATTACCGTGCCAACTACCAAAGCCGCCAGTGGCAACTGGATGGTGGTGTGGATTATGCCACCCCGGTTTCCGGGGCGTATCACGGATCGACTTTTGTAACCGGCAACGCGCGCTACCAGGTCTCGCGCGACTGGGGGCTTGGCGGTGGCGCCAATGTACGCCAGGGACTGAGCGATGCGTGGTCGGCATTTGCCTTCACGGACAATCAGAACGCCTGGGGCTCGACGCGCTTGCAGATGAACCATGCCGAGGATAAGGCTCGTAAAGGGTCGCAGTTTACTTTGGATCAAACCTGGCCGCTGCAACAGTCATTTCGCCTGAGCACGGCCGTTTCACTACTTCACGAGGACAGCAATTTCGGCTCCTTCAACAACCTGGGGCTATCCATCTACGGTGGTGGTGATCTGGGCAATAATGTCACGATCGATGGAAATATTCAGTGGAATTCCAAGGCCGGGTCGGTGCAAGGTCCTTCAACTTATGTGAATTTCGCGGTGAACTGGCGTTTCCTGCCGAACTGGATGGCGAGTGCCTTCGCCTATGAGAACAACGCGACCGTCTGGCGCCCGCTGGTTGTGGACTCGCCGATCATGAATCCCGACCTGAAGGAAACACAGAAGTGGAATGATCGCGGGATTTTTCTGTCGCTGCGCTATGAGTTCAACGCCGGCAGAAGCGCAGCGCCCCTTGGCGGCCTGCCCGGTGACGGTGGGGGACGTGTGGCGGGGATCGTCTACTTCGACCAGAATGACGATGGCCGGATGAACGCTGGGGAGCAGGGTGTCGCCAATCTCGTGGTGATACTCGATGGAAAATTTGTGACGCGGACGGATTCGACAGGACGATTCGAGTTCCCGCAAGTGCGGTCCGGCAACCATGTCATCGCTGTGCAGCCTGACAATCTTCCGTTGCCTTGGCGTCTGCGCGACGAGGGCCGCAGGGAGTTCGTCGTCAGTGTGCGAGGCACCACCACGCTGGAAATTGGCGTATTCCGTACGCGTTAAGCGCTCGGGCTTTGTGCCGCCATGGCGTACACCGCGCATCCCCTCGCGCGCTGGATTCGGGCGGCGATGGCCTGCGCCTCTGGTTCAGCGCCGGCAATCGCATAGAGGGCAACGACATGGGGCATGTCCGCAACATCACCGGCGCGCACTTCTACGGCGCCAAGGGCGGCCATGTCGCCATGGGCAATACCTTCCGCAGCAACCTGTGGCCGGTGACGATCATCGGCGACGGCTTCGGCGACCGCCCCTACGAACTGCTCGCCTACGCCGACCGCATCTGGATGGAAACGCCGGCGGCGCGCTTCTTCCGCAACGCGCCGGCCCTCGAACTGCTCGACTTTCTCGAACGCCTGGCGCCGTTCGCCGCACCGGCGCTGATCCTGCGCGACCCGGCGCCGCGCATGGCCCCGGGACATGCAGCGCAGCCGGCCAGGATCTACAACTGATACTCGGCGCCGCCGCCCTGCATCGCCATGTCGACGACACGCCGCGAGAGGTGGGGGGCGAACAGTGCTATCAGGTCGTAGTCGTGACGGCGCAGGTAGGTGCCACGGCGCAGGGCGAGGCGGGTGGTGTTGGATTCGAACAGGTGGGAGGCGTCGACCCCAACCAGCCCGGCATCACGCTGGGCGTCGAACGCCAGCGCCGAGATGATGCCGAGGCCGAGACCGAGGCTGACGTAGGTCTTGATCACGTCGGAGTCGAGCGCGGTGAGAACGATGTTGGGCACGGCGCCGATGCGCTCGAAGGCGCGGTTGATGCGTGAGCGGCCGGTGAAGGCGGTATCGTAGGTGATCAGTGGCCAGCGCGCCAGTTGATCAAGCGCCAGCGGCACCGATTCGAGTATCGGATGCCCTTCCGGCGCGATCACGCAATGGCTCCATTGCCGTACCGGCATGGTGATCAACTGCGGATATTGATCGAGCGCCTCGGTGGCGATGCCGATATCCGCATCGCCGGCGACCACCCATTCGGCGATCTGCGTCGGGCTGCCCTGGTGCATCTCCAGCTTGACCGCCGGATGGCGGGCGACGAAATCACGTACCACCACGGGCAGTGCATAGCGCGCCTGGGTGTGGGTGGCGGCGAGCACAAGTCGTCCCGTCGTGCCGCTGGCGAAGTCCGAACTGGCCCGCTTGAGATTGTCCGCCTCGCGCAGGATGCGCTCGGCGATCGCCAGTATCGCCTTGCCCGGCTCGGTCAGCCCGCTGAAACGCTTGCCGCTGCGCTCGAAGATCGTCACCCCGAGTTCGTCCTCGAGCAGCTTGACCTGCTTGGAAATCCCGGGCTGCGAGGTAAAGAGCGACTCGGCGGCCTCGGAGACGTTGAGACCCTGGCGCCGGATCTCGACGATGTAACGCAGCTGCTGGAGTTTCATGGAGGAATAAAATAACCAATCGATATAACAATCTAACCCAATATTCTTTTTGAATCAAATGCCCGCTGCTACGATGCGCGCCATGGACTTGCTCTATACCCTTTCCGGTTTCGTGGCCGGCGTCGGCGGCGGCAAGCTGGTCTTTGCCTGAGGAAAACAATGTACAAGTACGCTGCGATCGACCAGCAACTGGTCAACGAACGGGTCGCCCAGTTCCGTGACCAGGTGCGGCGCTGGCAGAGCGGCGAACTGTCCGGCGACGAATTCCGGCCGCTGCGCCTGCAGAACGGTCTCTACGTCCAGCGCCACGCCCCGATGCTGCGCGTCGCAGTGCCCTATGGCATGATGTCCAGTGTCCAGCTGCGCAAGCTGGCCTTCGTCGCGCGCACCTACGACCGTGGCTACGGCCACTTCACGACGCGCCACAACATGCAGTTCAACTGGCCGCGGATCGAGGATTGCCCGGACATCCTGGCCCATCTCGCCGAGGTCGAGATGCACGCCATCCAGACTTCCGGCAACTGCATCCGCAACGTGACGACCGACCAGTTCGCCGGTGTCGCCGCCGACGAAGTGATCGACCCGCGCCCGCTGGCCGAAATCATCCGCCAGTGGAGCACCTTCCACCCGGAATTCGCCTTCCTGCCGCGCAAGTTCAAGATCGCCATTTCCGGAACGAAGGAAGACCGCGCCGTCACCTGGTTCCACGACATCGGTCTGCATCTGAAGGAGCAGGATGGCGAAGTCGGCTTCGCCGTCATCGTCGGCGGCGGCCTCGGCCGGACGCCGATTCGCGGCCAGATCGTCCGCGAGTTCCTGCCCTGGCAGCACATCCTGACCTATTGCGAAGCGATCCTGCGCGTCTATAACCGCTTCGGCCGGCGCGACAACGCCTACAAGGCGCGCATCAAGATCCTCGTCCAGGCGCTTGGCGTCGAGGAATTCACGCGGTTGGTCGACGCCGAGTGGGCGCACCTCGCCGATGGGCCGGCAACCATCACGCAAGCCGAGCTCGACCGCGTCGCCGCCCACTTCAGCGCCCCCGACTACGACACCCTGCCCGACCACGACCTCGCTTTCGAACAGCACCGTCACGCCGAAAAGGCCTTCGCCCGCTGGGTCGACCGCAACACGCACCGGCACAAGGTTCCCGGCTATGCCGCCGTCACGCTCTCGCTCAAGCCGCACGGCATCGCTCCCGGCGACATCAGCGCCGACCAGATGGATGCGGTCGCCGGGCTCGCCGACCGCTACAGCTTCGGCGAACTGCGCATCAGCCACGAGCAGAACATCATCCTCGCCGACGTGAGGAAGTCCGACCTGCACGCCCTGTGGCAGGAAGCCAAGGCGATCGGCCTGGCGACGCCGAACATCGGCCTGCTGACCGGCATCATCTGCTGCCCCGGCGGCGATTTCTGCGACCTCGCCAACGCCAAGTCGATCCCCATCGCCAACGCCATCCAGGCCCGTTTCGACGACCTCGACTACCTGTTCGACATCGGCGAGATCGACCTCAA
>CAZKSD010000081.1:0-10184 GCA_964555315.1 uncultured Dechloromonas sp. | reverse complement strand
CTTGATCAGCACGACGCCTTCGCTGACCTTGGAGCCGAGCTGGACCAGCACTTCCCTGATCGTTCCGGAAACCGTCGAAGGCACGTCCATCGTCGCCTTGTCGGATTCCAGTGTGGCAATCGCGTCGTCGACCTTGACGCTGTCGCCGACCTTGACGAACAGATCGATGACCGGCACGTCGGAGAAGTCGCCGATGTCCGGAACGGTGACTTCGACGATGCCGCCACCTGCGACGGGGGCCGTAGCCTGGGGGGCGGCAGGCGCAGCGGCCGGGGCCGGCGCAGGAGCGGCGGCCTGCGGGGCATCTGCGGCAACAGCAGCACCACTGTCGACCCTGATCAGGACCGAACCTTCGCTGACCTTGGAGCCGAGTTGGACAAGAACAGCTTGCACCACGCCGCTCACCGTGGACGGAACGTCCATGGTCGCCTTGTCGGATTCCAGCGTGGCGATCGCGTCGTCGACCTTGATGCTGTCGCCGACCTTGACGAACAGGTCGATGACCGGGACATCGGAGAAATCGCCGATGTCGGGAACCTTGACTTCAATGATCTGGCTCATGTCGTCTCTCCCTGATCAAACCGACAACGGGTTGGGTTTGGTCGGGTCAAGGTTGTACTTGACCAGGGCGGCGGCGACCTTGTCGCGGGGAATCTCGCCGCTGTCGGCCAGCGCCTTGAGCGCGGCCAGCGTGACCCAGTGGCGGTCGACCTCGAAAAAGTGGCGCAATTTCTCGCGGGTGTCGGAGCGGCCGAAGCCGTCGGTGCCGAGCGTGACGTAGGGCGCCTTGACGAAGGGACGGATCTGCTCGGAGAACAGCCGGACATAGTCGGTGGCGGCAATGACCGGACCCCGGGCGCCGGCAAGTTTTTGCTCGACATGCGAAACCTTCGGTTCTTCCAGCGGATGCAGCAGGTTCCAGCGCTGGGCATCGAGGCCGTTGCGGGCCAGTTCGTTGAAGCTCGGGCAGCCCCAGAGGTCGGCCTCGATACCCCAGTCGACCCTGAGCAGGTCGGCGGCGGCGATGACTTCGCGGAAGATGGTCCCCGAGCCGAGCAACTGCACGCGCGGCCCCTTGCTCTCGCCACCCTTGCTGAACGAGTACATGCCCCTGATGATGTCGGCTTCGGCGCCCACCGGCATTTCGGGGTGCTCGTAGTTCTCGTTCATCACCGTCAGGTAGTAGAAGACGTCTTCCTGCTCCTGGAACATGCGGCGCATGCCGTCCTGCGTGACGACCGCGACTTCGTACTGGAAGGTCGGGTCGTAGGAGATGCAGTTGGGGATCAGGTTGGCGAGGATCAGGCTGTGGCCGTCCTCGTGCTGCAGGCCTTCGCCGTTCAGCGTCGTGCGCCCGGCGGTGCCACCGATCAGGAAGCCGCGGGCGCGCTGGTCGCCGGCCGCCCAGCAGAGGTCGAGGGTGCGCTGCAGGCCGAACATCGAATAGCAGATGTAGAAGGGAATCGTCTGCACGCCATGCACCGAATACGACGTGGCGGCGGCGATCCAGTCGCTCATCGCGCCGGCCTCGTTGATGCCTTCCTGCAATACCTGGCCGGTCTTCGATTCCTTGTAGAACATCAGCTGGTCATGGTCTTCCGGGACGTAGTTCTGGCCCTCCTGGTTCCAGATGCCGACCGAGCGGAACATGCCTTCCATGCCGAAGGTGCGCGACTCGTCGGGCACGATGGGCACGATGTTCTTGCCGATGTTCCTGTCCTTCAGGAGCATGTTCATGATGCGGACGATGGCCATGGTCGTGGACAGTTCGCGGCCCTCGCCGGAAGCCTTGAGCAGCGCGGCGAAGGTGTCGAGCGTCGGGATGGCCAGCGGCTCGGCCTTGCGCCGGCGCTGCGGCAGGAAACCGCCGAGGTCCATGCGGCGCTGGCGCAGGTACTTGTATTCCTCGGAATCTTCCGCGAATTTCAAATAGGGCAGCTTCTCCAGTTGATCGTCGGCTACCGGCAGGTTGAAGCGGTCACGGAAACGGCCGATCTGCTCCTTGTCCATCTTCTTCTGCTGGTGCGAAATGTTCATCGCCTCGCCCGCCTGGCCCATGCCGAAGCCCTTGATGGTCTTGGCCAGGATCAGCGTCGGCTGGCCCTTGTGCTTCACCGCGCGGTCGTAGGCGGCGAAGATCTTGAAGATGTCGTGGCCGCCGCGGTTCAGTTGCCAGACGTCGTCGTCGGTCCAGTCGGCGACCAGTTCCTTGAGTTCCGGCGTGTTGAAGAAGTTGTCACGAACGTAGGCGCCGTTCTTGGCCTTGAAGGTCTGGTACTCGCCGTCGCACAGTTCCATCATGCGCTTCTTGAGGATGCCCGTCTTGTCGCGCTGGAACAGGGTGTCCCACTGGGTGCCCCAGATCAGCTTGATGACGTTCCAGCCGGCACCGCGGAATTCGGATTCGAGTTCCTGGATGATCTTGCCGTTGCCGCGCACCGGGCCGTCGAGTCGTTGCAGGTTGCAGTTGATGACGAAGATCAGGTTGTCGAGCTTCTCGCGGCCGGCCATGCTGATGGCGCCGAGCGATTCGACCTCGTCGGTCTCGCCGTCGCCGAGGAAGGCCCAGACCTTGCGCTGCTCGGCCTTGGCGGCGTCGATCAGGCCGCGGCTGGCGAGGTATTTCATGAAGCGCGCCTGGTAGATGGCCTGGATCGGGCCGAGACCCATGGAAACGGTCGGGAATTGCCAGAAATCCGGCATCAGCCACGGGTGCGGATAGGACGAAATGCCCTTGCCGCCGGTTTCCTGGCGGAAGCTGTCCATCTGCTCCTCGGTGAAGCGGCCGAGCATGAAGGCGCGCGAGTAGACGCCCGGCACCGAGTGGCCCTGGAAAAAGATCAGGTCGCCGCCGGTCTCGTGCGCGATGCTCTTCCAGAAATGCGAGAAGCCGACGTCGTACAGCGCCGCCGCCGAGGCGAACGAGGCGATGTGACCGCCGACGTTGGTGTTCTTGTTGGCGCGGACGACCATCGCCATGGCATTCCAGCGGATGTAGGAGTGGATCTTGATCTCCATGTCGCCGTCGCCGGGGTATTTGGGCTGCTGGTCGACCGGAATCGTATTGATGTATTCGGTCGTGGCGGAATAGGGCAGATTGATGCCCGCCTCGCGCGCCTGGCCGATCACCTTCTCGATCAGGAAATGGGCGCGGTCGGGGCCTTCCTGCGCGATGACCCCTTCCAGCGCCTCGATCCATTCACGGGTTTCCTGGGGGTCTGCATCCATCGGTTCGGGCTGCGCGTTCTTCTGGTCGGCCATAGTTCGTCTCCATAGATGGGTTTCGTCATGTCCCGCCAAATGGTCAAGACAACTTCGACGTTAATTGTGTCGTGTCGGGCTTTGATCGCAAACCCGTGTTAACACCTAGATCACATTTCACATTGTAAGAAATTAATTCGTATTGTGCAATAACATCGCTTCCGTCAGCGAAGGCGCTGGTTGCTGGCCCCCCGGATGCGGCCGACGTGTCCGTGTCCCGCGGAGAAGAAATGCGGCTGGCCTTGCGTTGCATCAAACGCCGCGTCGCGTCGCTTCGTATAATGGCGAGTTTCGTATTGCTGAACGAGGAGTTGTCATGGCGGCAGTGATGCCCGTACCGGCTGCAAGCCGGGTTCTGATGTCCGGTAACGAAGCGGTCGCCCGCGCTGTCTGGGAGGCCGGGGTCAAGGTTGCCGCCGCCTATCCGGGCACCCCGTCGACCGAGATGCTCGAGGTGATCTCGACCTATCCGGACCTGTACGCCGAGTGGTCGGTCAACGAGAAGGTTTCGCTCGAGGTTGCCATCGGCGCCGCCTACGCCGGTTCGCGCGCCTTCTGCTGCATGAAGCACGTCGGCATGAACGTCGCGTCCGATGCGCTGATGACGCTGACGCTGACCGGCGTGATCGGCGGTCTGGTCATCGCCATCGCCGACGACGTCGGCCTGTCGTCGTCGCAGAACGAACAGGACTCGCGCTACTGGGGGCGCTTCGCCCACGTGCCGGTGCTCGAGCCGGCCGATTCGCAGGAAGCCTATGCGATGACGCTCGCCGCTTACGAGTTGTCCGAGCGCTTCCAGGTGCCGGTGATCCTGCGCATGACGACGCGCATCAACCACGTCAAGGGCCTGGTCACGGTCGGTGAGCGCAGCGAAACGACGTCGGCAGGATTCAAGAAGGATCCGGCGCGCTGGGTGATGACGCCGACCGGCGCCGGCAAGCGCATCCCGTTGATGTTCGCCCGGGTTGGCGAGTTGCGCAAGGAAGCCGAGGTTTCCGCGCTGAACTTCATCGAGCCGGGCAGTGACCGGCGTGTCGGTTTCATCGCCTCGGGCCCGGCCTACATGCATGTCAAGGAGTCGTTCCCGGATGCGCCGGTGCTCAAGCTCGGCTTCTCCTGTCCGTTGCCGTTCGACAAGTGTCGCGAACTGGCGGCGCTGGTCGATCAGGTCGTCGTCGTCGAGGAAGTCGAGCCGTTGGTCGAGACCGAGCTGAAGGCCGAGGGAATCGCCGTGATCGGCAAGGACATCCTGCCGCTGCAAGGCGAACTGGCGCCGAATGTGCTCCGGCCGGCGATCGCCCGCCTGCTCGGCGAAGACGTGCCGCAGTTGCGGTCGACCGCGCCGATGCCGGTATTTCCGCGGCCGCCGACGATGTGCGTGGCCTGCCCGCACCTCGGCGTCTATTACACCCTGTCGCAGGTGCGCAACCTGACCATTTCCGGCGACATCGGCTGCTACACGCTGGGCGCCGGTCATCCGTGGAACGCGCTCGACACCTGCATCTCGATGGGCGCCTCGATGGGCATCGCGCTCGGCCTCGACAAGGGGCGCGGCGAAGCCGACAAGGACAAGCGCATTCTCGCCGTGATCGGCGACTCGACCTTCCTGCACATGGGCATGCAGGGACTGCTCGACATCGTCTACAACAGGGGCAACGTCACCGTGCTGCTGCTCGACAACCGCGCGGTCGGCATGACCGGCGGCCAGGACAACCCCGGCAACGGCCGCGACATCCATGGCGACCCGGCGCCGCGCGTTGACTTTCCGAGGCTGGTCGAGGCGCTCGGGGTCAAGCCTGAGCGCATCCACGTCGTCGATCCCTACCAGTTGCCGGTGCTGTTCAAGACCATCCGCGACGAAGTCAAGGTGCCGGAAGTCTCGGTCATCATCACCGACCAGCCCTGCGTCCTGATCAAGGACTATCACAAGCTGAAGGCCTACGAGGTCATCGACGACAAATGCACCGGCTGCGGCAACTGCATCGACGTCGGCTGCCCGGCCATCCACGTCACGCGCCGCGGCAAGGAAGTCAAGGCGAGCGGGCGCGAGGTCGACCTGGCCTTCGTGCGCATCGAGACGTCGGTGTGCACCGGCTGCGGCCTTTGCGTGCAGCCGTGTGCGCCCAACGCCATCGTCCACCACGTGCCGGTTTCGCCGGTCAGGCTGGTCAAGGGCTGCGGAGTCTGAGATGAGCGAGAACACCAATATCCTCGTCGTCGGCATCGGCGGCCAGGGCGTCATGACGGCGACCGAGATCCTTGCCGAAGCGGCGATCGCGCTCGGTCACGACGTCAAGAAGACCGAGGTGGCGGGCATGGCGCAGCGCGGCGGGGTCGTCTCCTCGCACCTGCGCTTCGGGACGCGGGTCCTGACGCCGCAGATCTCGCCGGGTACCGCCGATGTCCTGCTCGGCTTCGAAGCGGCCGAAGCGATGCGCTGGCAGCACATGCTGCGTCCGGGTGGGATCACCCTGATGAACACCGCCAGGCTGGTGCCGCCGGTGGTTGAGCTCGGCCTGTTCGATTACCCCGACGATCCCCTTGTCGAGATCAGGAAATCCGGCAACAAGGTGGTCGCCTTCGATGCCACCACGATTGCGCTGGAGCTTGGCGATATCCGCCTCGGCAACACGGTGATGCTCGGCGCCATCGCCGACCACCTGCCGTTCTCGGCCGAAGTTCTGCTCGACTGTGTCCTCAAGCGTTTCCAGCGCAAGGGCGAGAAGCTCGTCGAACTGAACCGCCGGGCTTTCGCGGCCGGTCGCGCTGCCGTCGGCGCAGCGGAAGCCGCGCTCGGATAGTCTGGTAACATACGCACCAGTTCAAGGGGGAAGGCATTGCCCTTCCCCCTTTCATTCCCGTGTGATGAGACGATGACGGCACAAATAATTGACGGCAAGGCGCTGGCCGAGGAACTGCGCCAGAGCTTCAGGGCGCGGGTCGAGGCCCTGGCCGAACAAGGGCAGCGTCCCGGTCTCGCAGTGATCCTGGTTGGCGCCGACCCGGCTTCCGAGGTCTATGTGCGCAACAAGGTCAACGCCTGCCAGGCGATCGGCATGCATTCCGAAAAGATCACCTACGATGCCGCGGTCGACCCGGAAATCGTGCTGAAAAGGATCGGCGAACTGAACGCCGACCCGAACATCCACGGCATCCTCGTCCAGTTGCCGCTGCCCGGGCATTTCGACGAGGAAGCCGTGCTCGAAGCGATCGCCGTCGACAAGGACGTCGATGGCTTCCACGCCGAGAACGTCGGCGCGCTGGCGCAGGGCAACCCGCGTTTCATCCCGTGCACGCCTTACGGCGTCATGAAGATGTTCGAAAAGGGCAAGATCGACCTGCGCGGCAAGGAAGCGGTCGTGATCGGCCGCTCCAACATCGTCGGCAAGCCGATGGCGTTGCTGCTGATCAATGCCAGCGCCACGGTCACCGTCTGCAATTCACGCACGAAAGACCTCGCCGGCCACACCCGCCGCGCCGACATCCTGGTCGCCGCGGTCGGCAAGCCGCGTTTTGTCACCGCCGACATGGTCAAGCCGGGGGCGGTCGTCATCGACGTCGGCATCAATCGTCTTCCGGACGGCAAGCTGTGCGGCGACGTCGATTTTGCAGGCTGCCGCGAAGTGGCCGGCCAGATCACGCCGGTGCCGGGCGGCGTCGGCCCGATGACCATCACCATGCTGCTCGCCAACACCATCGAGGCTGCGGAGCGCAAGGCAGCGGTTGACGCAGGGGCGCGCAGGTGAGCGACAACAGTATCTCCGTCGGCATCGTCATGGGTTCCGACTCCGACTGGCCGACCATGCAGGCCGCCGCCGTCATCCTCAAGGACTTCGGCGTCGCCTTCGAAGCGCGCGTCGTTTCCGCTCACCGCACGCCCGACCTGCTTTTCGCATACGCCGAAACCGCCGGTCCGCGCGGCCTCCAGGCGATCATCGCCGGCGCCGGCGGCGCCGCCCACCTGCCTGGCATGCTCGCCGCCAAGACGACGGTGCCGGTACTCGGCGTGCCGGTGCAGTCGAAAGCGCTGTCCGGCGTCGATTCGCTGCATTCCATCGTCCAGATGCCCAAGGGCATCCCCGTCGCCACCTTCGCCATCGGCGAGGCCGGCGCCGCCAACGCCGCGCTCTTCGCCGTCGCCATGCTGGCCACCGCGGACCCGGCGCTGAACGAACGGCTGCGGGCCTTCCGCCGCGCCCAGACCGACAAGGTGCTGGCGATGAGGCTGCCCGAGGTGTAATCGCGATGGCGTCGTCCGCGATCCTGCCCCCCGCCACGCTGGGCATGCTCGGTGGCGGCCAGCTCGGCCGCTTCTTCGTCGCGGCGGCCCACGAGCTGGGCTTCACGGTGTGGGTGCTCGACCCCAACCGCAATTCGCCGGCCGGGCAGATCGCCGAGCGCCACCTGTGCGTCGCCTACGACGACTACGCCGCGCTCGACGAGTTCGCCGCCGGCTGTGCGGCGGTCACCACCGAGTTCGAGAACGTCCCCGCCGACACTCTCGACTACCTCGCCAAGTTCGTCCCGGTGCGGCCGTCGGCGACGGCCGTCGCCGTCTGCCAGAACCGCATCGTCGAGAAGACCTTCCTGCGCGACAACGGCTTTCCGCACGGCCCGTTCGCCGCGATCCGTATCGAGGACGACATCCGCAATGCCGGCGCCGGCCTGTTCCCGGCCATCCTCAAGGTTGCCCGCTTCGGCTACGATGGCAAGGGGCAGGCGGCCGTCCACAACGTCGAGGAAGCGCTGATCGTCTTCGGCCACTTCCAAGGCGAGCATTGCGTGCTCGAACGGCGCCTGCCGCTCGACTACGAGGTATCCGTTGTCCTGGCCCGCGACGAGCACGGCAAGGTTGCCTGCTTCCCGACCGGCGATAACCGGCACACCCGCGGCATCCTCGACGTTTCGATCGTGCCGGGGCGCGTGAGCGGCGGTATCCGGAGCGACGCCGAGGACATCGCCGCCCGCATCGCCGAAACGCTGGGCTACATCGGCACGATGGGCGTCGAGTTCTTCGTTAGCCGCGGGCAACTGCTGGTCAACGAGATGGCGCCGCGTCCGCACAACAGCGGCCATTACACGATCGACGCCTGCGTGACGAACCAGTTCGAGCAGCAGGTGCGCGCCCTGTGCGGGCTGCCGCTGGGCGAGGCGCGCGCGCACTCGGCGGCGGTCATGGTCAACCTGCTCGGCGACCTCTGGTACGACGGCGAGCATTATCGCGAGCCCGACTGGTCGCTGCTGCACGCGGTGCCCGGCCTCAAGCTCCACCTCTACGGCAAGCACCACGCGCGGCCGGGGCGCAAGATGGGCCACTTCACGGTCATCGGCGACGATCCCGAGGCCGTGCGCGAGGCCGCGCTCGCCGCCCGCGCCGCCGTCGGCGTCCGCGACGCATGATACCGGCCGTCGCCGATTTCCGGCGCGCGGTCGAGTTGCTGCGCGGCGGCGAACTCGTCGCCTTTCCCACCGAAACCGTCTACGGCCTGGGCGCCGATGCCGCCAACCCGGAGGCAGTGGCGAGAATCTTCGCCGCCAAGGGGCGCCCGGCCGACCACCCGCTGATCGTCCATCTCGCCGGCCACGACGCGGTCGATGCCTGGGCCGAACGGGTGCCCGGGGCGGCGTGGGAAATGATGGAAATGTTCTGGCCCGGCCCGCTGACGCTGATCCTGAAAAAGCGCCCCTGGGTGCCGTCGACCGTGACCGGCGGGCAGGACACCGTCGGCCTGCGCGTTCCCGGCCACCCGGTCGCGCTCGAACTGCTGCGCCGCTTCGCCGCCGTCGCCGGCGAGCATGCCGGCATCGCTGCGCCTTCTGCCAACCGCTTCGGGCGCATCAGCCCGACCACCGCCGGGCATGTGCGCGAGGAACTCGGCGACCGCGTGGCACTGATTCTCGACGGCGGCGCGTGCGCGGTCGGCATCGAGTCGACCATTGTCGACTGTTCGCGCGGCGTGCCGGTCATCCTGCGCCCGGGCCACATTTCGGCGGCGCATCTCCAGGCCGTCATCGGTATCCAGCCGAAGGCGCAGCCTGCTGCCGGCACCCCGCGTGTCTCCGGGTCGCTGGAAGCGCACTACGCGCCGCAAACACCCATGTGCATGGTCGGCAGCGGTCGGCTGCTCGATTTCCTCGGTGCCGACGGGCAGGACCGGCGCTGTGGCGTCATCAGCCACGGCGAGCCGCCGCCGGCCGGCATGCCGCATCGCTGGCGCCGGCTTGCCGCCGACCCCGTCGTCTACGCGCACGACCTGTACGCCGCGCTGCGCGAGATGGATCATGCCGGAATCGACCTGATCGTCGTCGAGGCGCCGCCGGAGCGTCCCGAGTGGACGGCGGTCGCCGACCGGCTGCGCCGCGCTGTTGCCGGCGCCGGTGAGGGCTGATGGCCGCGGTCGACGCTACAGGACGAGCAGTTTTTCCAGCTTGGCGGCGCAGATGAAGTCGTTCTCCGAAAGCCCGCCGATGGCGTGCGTCCAGTAGCGCACGCGCACGTCCCGGTAGCCGACGTTCAGTTCCGGATGGTGGTCCTCGCGATGCGATACCCAGGCCACCGCATTGACGAAGGCCAGCGCCTCGTAATGGTTGGCGAAGGCGAACCCCTTTTCCAGTCTCTCGCCGTCCACGCGCCAGCCGGGCAGCGCCGCCAGCAGGTCACGCGCCTCCGCCGCGCCGAGGGGCGCCACGCCGCCCTCGCAGGGCCGGCATTTCCGGTTGCCGATGTCGCATTGGTCAGTCATTGTCGTTCTCCTGGAAGACGCCGAACCACGGCGCCAATGGCCGTGAGAGTGGGGTGGATGCGCTCCGGTTCCGGCAAGCGACGTTCTGTTTGAGATGGACGGCGCTGTGATATAGAATTGCGGCTTCGTGGGGGGGTAGCTCAGCTGGGAGAGCGCCGCGTTCGCAATGCGGAGGTCGGG
>CAZKSD010000080.1:0-10199 GCA_964555315.1 uncultured Dechloromonas sp. | reverse complement strand
TCGTGCCTTCGAGCATGACGGTGCCGGCGTAGGCGCGGGCCATCCACAGGTTGGGGGCGTTCGGGCTGGGGTTGATCCAGGTCCGTTCGTTGAGCGGCCAGCCATGGCCGGGGGCGGCATCGGGCTGCCAGCCCTGCATTTCGATGACGCGGTAGTCGACGTCGAGTTCGAGCGTGGCGATGAACCAGCGGCCGAGTTCGCCAAGGGTCAGGCCGTGGCGCATCGGCATCGCGCCGGCGCCGACGAAGCTCTCCCAGCCGTCGCGCAGGGTCAGCCCTTCGACCGGACGGCCGGCCGGGTTCGGGCGGTCGAGGACCCAGACCGCCTTGCCGTGTTCGGCGGCCGCTTCAAGCACGTAGCGCAGCGTCGTGATGAAGGTGTAGATGCGGCAGCCGAGGTCCTGCAGGTCGACCAGCAGCACGTCGAAGCTGTCCAGCATCGCGGCGGTCGGCCGGCGCACCGCGCCGTAGAGGCTGAAGACCGGGATGCCGTGCAGCGGGTCGGTGAAATCCGGCGACTCGACCATGTTGTCCTGCTTGTCGCCGCGCAGTCCGTGCTGCGGGCCGAAGGCCGCGCTCAGTCTGATGTCGGGCAGCGCGGCGAGGGCGTCGAGCGAATGGGTGAGGTCGGCGGTGACCGACGCGGGATGGGCGAGCAGGGCGACGCGCTTGCCGGCGAGCGGGCGGCGCAGGGCGCGGTCGGCGAGCAGGCGGTCGATGCCGAACTGGAGGGTCTGGCTCATGGCGGGTTCAGGATCAGCATGAAGCTGTCGCGCAGGTGGAAGTCGGGTTGGGCGGCGGCGTGGGCCAGCGCCCAGTAGCTCTTGCCGCCGTCACGGGTCTCGACGACGGCGGTGAGGCCGACATGCAGCGGCCGGTCCGCGGGGAGCAACGCGGCAGGAACGAGGGTGTCGAGTTGCAGCCCGTCGGGCAGGTGAAGCAGGGTGATGCGTGGTGCCGCGACCGCCTGCCAGGATTCGTCGCGCCGGCGGTAGCCGGTGAAGTTCCAGGCAGCCCAGCGCCCGCACGGCGACAGGTTGAATTCCCGGTATTCCGGGCCGTCGACCGCAGCAACGAAGGCCTCGCAGCAGGTGTGCTGCCACAGGCCGTCGGCGGGGGCTGGCGGCTGCGGCGCCGGTAGCCGGATTCCTGCCGGGTCGCCGTGCAGGCGGTAGCTCAGCGTCAGGCCGTCGGCCCCCAGCGACGCGGTGACGGCGATGGCATCGAGCGCCGGGCAGAGGGTCGTCGGATGGCAGAGCAGGCGGGCAGTCGACACGGCGGCAAACGGGCTGGAAAAGCCCTTACTTTACCCGCTCCACGCTTGGTCGGGGCCAGCTTTTCGGGTAACTTACCGCCTTTGCGGACACTATCTCAGGGAGAGAAAAAACATGACACCGCTGCGCATCAACCTCGAACCGGAAGACATTCCGACCCACTGGTACAACGTCGTCGCCGACATGCCCGTCCCGCCGGCGCCACCGCTCGCGCCGGATGGCAACCCGGTTTCGCCGGAGCAGATGGGCGCCATCTTTCCGATGCCGATCCTCGAGCAGGAAATGTCGGGCGAGCGCTGGATCGCCATTCCCGAGGAAGTCCGCCAGATCTACGCGCTGTGGCGCCCGTCGCCGCTCTGCCGCGCCTTGCGTCTGGAGCAGGCGCTGGGCACGCCGGCCAGGATCTTCTACAAGAACGAGGGCGTTTCGCCAGCCGGTTCGCACAAGCCCAACTCGGCCGTGCCGCAGGCGTTCTACAACAAGCTTGCGGGCACGCAGAAGCTCACCACCGAGACCGGCGCCGGGCAATGGGGTTCGTCGATCGCCTTCGCCGGCCAGATGTTCGGCCTGCCGGTGCGCGTCTTCATGGTCAAGGTCAGCTACGAGCAGAAGCCTTTCCGCCGTTCGATGATGCAGACCTGGGGCGCCGACGTCTTCGCCAGCCCGACCAGCCTGACCAACGCCGGGCGCGCCGCGCTCGCCGCCGATCCGGACAACCAGGGCTCGCTCGGCCTGGCCATTTCGGAAGCCGTCGAGGAAGCCGCCGCCGACCCGGATACCTGCTACACCCTCGGTTCCGTGCTCAACCACGTGCTGCTGCACCAGACCGTCATCGGCCTTGAGGCCAAGAAGCAGTTCGCCAAGATCGGCCTCTATCCCGATGTGATCTTCGGGCCCTGCGGCGGCGGTTCCAGCTTCGGCGGCATCGCCTTTCCCTTTCTCGCAGACAAGGCGGCGGGCGACAAGCGAGCTGCCAACCTGCGTTGCGTCGCCGTCGAGCCGACGTCCTGCCCGACGCTGACCAAGGGCGCCTACGCCTACGACTATGGCGACGTCTCCGGCTACACGCCGATCATGCGCATGTACACCCTCGGTCACGACTTCATGCCGCCCGGCATCCATGCCGGCGGCCTGCGCTACCACGGCGATTCGCCGCTCGTCTCGCAACTCCTGCACGAAGGCCGCATCGAGGCGCTGGCCGTGCCGCAGGTCGCCACCTTCGAGGCCGGCGTCCAGTTCGCCCGCGCCGAGGGCATCATCCCGGCGCCGGAATCCTGCCACGCCATCCGCGCCGCCATCGACGAGGCGCTGCGCTGCAAGGCGACGGGCGAGGAGAAAACCATCCTCTTCAACCTGACCGGTCACGGCCACTTCGACATGGCATCGTACGACAGGTACTTCGCGGGAAAACTCGAGGACTACGACTATCCGGCCGAGGCCATCGCCGAATCGCTGAAGCATCTGCCCAAGGTCGGTTGAGCACTTGCGAGCCGTTGTCTTCCTGCTGATTTTCGCCAACCTGCTGTTCTACGCGTATTCCGGCGGGCATTTCGGCCGCGCGGAAAATCCCGATGCCGGGCGGTTCGGGCAGCAACTGGCGGCCGATCGCGTGCGCATTGCCGGCCATGGCCAGAAGCCGCCGGGCAAGGGAGATGGCGAAAGGAAACCCGCTGATGCGGAGCGTGCGGATCCCGATGAATTATGTCTCATATGGGATCATCTGCCGGCGGCCGAGGCCGATCGGCTGGCGTCATCGCTGGCGGAGAAGTTCGCCGGCGTGCGGGTCGAACGCCGTGTCGTCGTCGCCGAGGGAGCGGGCGCGTGGGTGATGGTGCCACCTTCGGGCAGCAAGGCCGAGGCGGAGCGCAAGGCCGCCGAGTTCAAGGGACTCGGAGTCAGCGACCTGTTCATCATTCAGGAAGCCGGTCCCAATCAGTATGCCATCTCGCTGGGTGTCTTCTCGAACGAGAAAGGCGGGAAGGACCGTCTTGCCGAACTGAAGGCCAAGGGGGTCAGGTTGGCCAGACTGATGCCGCGTCCGGGCAAGGAAGGCCAGTTTCAGATCGAGGCGCGCGGGCCGCTGGACAAGAAGGCGGAGATCCAGGATTTCGCAGCGGGCGTCGTCGCGAAATCGACGGCGCAGGCCTGCAAGTGAGCACATTCGTTGTCGGACTGACCGGAGGAATCGGCAGCGGCAAGAGCGCCGCCGCCGATTGCTTCGCCGCCCATGGCATCGGCGTCGTCGATACCGATGCCATCGCCCACGAACTGACCGCCGCCGACGGGGCCGCGATGCCGGCGTTGCGCGCCGAGTTCGGTTGGGAGGTTGCGGCGGCCGACGGCGCCCTCGATCGGAGCCGGATGCGCCGGCTGGCCTTCGCCGATCCGGCGGTCCGGTGGCGGCTGGAGGGAATCCTACACCCGATGATTCGCGAACTTGCCGGCGAACGCTGTCGCCAGGCCGTTTCGCCCTACGTGATTCTGGCCGTGCCGCTTCTGGTCGAGTCCGGAACCTATCGTCAGCGCTGCGACCGCGTTGTCGTGGTCGACTGCCCGGAAAGCCTGCAAATCAGCCGGGTCATGGCGCGCAACGGGCTTGGCGAGACGGAAGTCCGCGCCATCCTGGCCACTCAGGCGTCGCGAGACCAGCGTCTGGCGGCGGCTGACGACGTACTCGCGAACGACGGCGATCTCGCCGCGCTCAAGTTGCAGATCGCCGGTCTGCACCAGCGATATCTCCGCATGACGGCGCAGAAAGCTAAAGCAAAGTGTTGAGATTTGCCTGCAAATGGCTCAGAATTAGGGCAATTTTTCGTTCTTCAAAGCCCAAAACCGCGTGATCACCTACGAATATCCCTTCAACGAGCGCATCCGCACGCTGCTGCGGCTCGAGGATCTATTCGAAAAGACGGCGTACTTCGCCGAGAGCGACGGGCAACTGGAACATCACACGGCGCTCGTGACCCTGTTCGAAATTCTCGAGACGGCGGGTCGTGCCGACCTCAAAATGGACCTGATCCAGGAACTCGAGCGCCAGCGCCAGACGCTGCTGGCCTTTCGCAACAATCCGGATATCTCCGAAGAGGCGCTCTCGGGAGCGCTGTACGAGATCGAGTCTTCTTCGGCCGCGCTGCTTGCCATGGCCGGCAAGATCGGTCAGTACCTGCGCGACAATGACTGGCTGATGAGCATCAAGAGCCGCGCTGCGATCCCCGGCGGGGTCTGCGAGTTCGATCTGCCGTCCTATCACTGGTGGTTGCACCGGGCCCCCGGAATCAGGCGCGAGGCGATCTCCGAGTGGACCAGGCCCTTGTTGCCGCTGCGCGACGCGGCAGCGATCGTCTTGCGTCTGCTGCGCTCGAGCGGACGGCCGAAGGAGCACACCGCGGTCAACGGGCAGTTCCAGCTCAATCTCGGCGGCACGGCGGCGCAGATGGTGCGCGTCGAGGTCGGTGTCGAGGAGCCCGCAGTGCCGGAAGTGAGCGCCAACAAGTACTACCTCAACATCCGCTTCACCAACCCGCCGGCCGGCGAGCTCAAGGCCAAGGTGGCCGAGCGCGACGTTCCCTTCGCGCTGACCTTCTGCAATCTCTGATGGCGGTGCGCACGGTTCGCTGCCCGCAATGCGGCGACGGAACTCCCTGGGTGTCGGAAAACCTCTGGCGGCCCTTCTGTTCGGCACGCTGCAAGCAGATCGACCTGGGCTGCTGGGCATCCGATTCCTACCGGATTCCGGTTCGGGACGAAAAGAACGAACCCGGCGGCGGGGCCACCGGCGGCGGCGCCTGACCCGAGGGCGCTACCAGCCGCGCATCAGGGCGATGCCGTGCGCGCCCTGTTCCTGGGCGGCGGCCAGCATCGCGTTTTTCATCCCGCCGAGCGCGAACACCGGTAGCGGCGTGCCGGTGATCAGCCGCGCAAACTTGGCCCAGCCAAGACCCGTTGCATCGGGGTGTGTCGGCGTCGGCAGCACCGGGCCGAGCAGCGCGTAGTCGAGGCCCAGTTCGCCGGCGCGGCACAGTTCGTCGGCGTCGTGGCAGGAGGCGCCGGCCCAGGCGAAGTCTGGTCGCTGCGTGCATGCCGCCAGTCTCGCGGCCGACAGGTGCAGCCCGTCGGCGCCGATGCGCCGGGCGATGTCCTCGTCGTCGTTGATCAGCACCAGCGCGCCGCGCTGCCCGGCGATACGCCTGACCGCCTCGGCAAACCACAGGCGCTGGGCGAAGGGCCAGCCCTTGTCGCGCACCTGGATCAGGCGCAGGCCCTTGTCCAGAGCCTCCTCCAGCCGCGCCAGCTGGCGCTCGACGCCCTCGCTTTCGCCCATCGTGATCGCCATCGTCGTCGGCAGCGCCAGCGCCTTGAGAATCGGCAAATTGGCTGGCAGGATCGGCGTCACGGTCGCGGTTCTGCCGCTTTTCTGCCAGTCGACCGCGTCATGTTCGAGCGGGGCGCTGATGCCGATCTCGCCGCTCCAGGCGGTAACGCGCCAGAAGTTGAGGCGCACGGTCGCATGCGGGTAGGTGAACACGCGGGTCAGCCAGGGTGAGCAGCCGGTCACCGAAATGCCGAGTTCCTCGCGCAGTTCGCGAACCAGCGCCGCGCGCACGGTTTCGCCGGGCTCGACCTTGCCGCCGGGAAACTCCCAGTAACCCGCATAGACCTTGCCCTGCGGGCGCTGGGCGAGGAGAAACTCGCTGCCGTCCGCGCGCAACATGACGGCAGCGGCAACCTCGATGACCGCGCTCACTTCACCCTTTTCCGCGCGGACTGCTCGTGGCCGGCGAGGTCGCGGGCGAACTGCCAGGCGACGCGGCCGCTGCGCGAACCGCGGCCGAGCGCCCAATTCAACGCGTCGCGCTCGCAACCGGCGATCTTCGCCGCGCTGACTCCGAAATGGCGCAGCCAGTGCCTGACGATATCGAGGTAGTCGTCCTGGCTGAACGGGTAGAACGAAATCCACAGCCCGAAGCGCTCGGAGAGCGAGACCTTTTCCTCGATCGCTTCGCCCGGATGAATCTCGTCGTCGACGCGCCTGGTGTCGAGGTTCTCGGCGAAGTACTCCGGCATCAGGTGGCGGCGGTTCGACGTCGCATAGATCAGCACGTTGTCCGGCGGCGCGGCGATCGACCCGTCGAGGATCGACTTCAGCGCCTTGTACGCCGATTCGCCGGCCTCGAACGAAAGGTCGTCGCAGAAGATGATGAAGCGCTCGGGGCGGCCTTCGAGCAGATCGACGATGTCCGGCAGATGAACCAGGTCGTCCTTGTCGACCTCGATCAGGCGCAGGCCCTTGCGTGCGAATTCGTTGAGCACGGCCTTGACCAGCGACGACTTCCCCGAGCCGCGCGTGCCGGTAAGCAGCACGTTGTTGGCCGGCTGGCCGGCGACGAACTGGCGCGTATTGGCCAGGATGCGCGCCTTCTGGTCGTCGATGTTGCTGAGGTCGGCGAGGCGGATCGGGTGCGGGTGGCGCACCGCCTGCAGCCAGCCGCGCCCGTTGCGCGTGCGCCAGCGCAAGGCGATGGCGGTCTCCCAGTCGGGTGGCGGAACTGCCGGCGGGAGGCTGGCTTCGATCTGGCCGAGGACGGCTTCGGCGCGGCTGAGCAGGCGTTCGAGTTGCGGGATGTCGGGCATGGTGGCGGTTATACTTCGCGGCGAATCTGCGAACTCTAACGAAAGCCATGGGAAAAATCCAAGCCGCAGCACTTGTTGCCTCTTTATTTCTCGCCGCTTGCACGGGCATGCCGCCCGGCGAAACGCCTGCGGACTGCAAACCGTGTCCCGCCAGTCCGGCTCGCCCGCCTGCGGCGTCGACCTCGATCGCGCCGCGTCCGGCGCCAGCTCCGACCCCGCCGCCAGGGGGGGGCTTCCCGCGCACGCTGCAGCCGGCGAAGTGGGCCGATCTTCCCGGCTGGAACGACGATGATCAGGCTGCCGCCTGGCCTGCCTTCATCGCGAGTTGCCGTGGCGTCGCCAGCAAGCCGCACGGCCCGGGCTGGAAGCGCGTCTGCGATCTGGCGCGGGCCGCCGACGGCAAGCCGGGCCATGATCCGCGGCGCTTCTTCGAGAGTCAGCTCAAGCCCTATGCGATCCAGACGGCCGACGGCAGCGGGACGGGGCTCGTCACCGGCTACTACGAACCGCTGCTGCGCGGCAGCCGGATGCGCGCCAAGGGCTATGAGCAGCCGGTGCGCGGCGTGCCGGACGATCTGCTGACCATCGATCTCGGGACCGTTTTTCCGGAACTGAAGGACAAGCGGGTGCGCGGCCGGCTCGAAGGCAACAAGGTCGTGCCCTACTGGTCGCGCGCCGAGATCGCCGCGCGCGGCGACAAGGTGCCGGCGCGCACGCTGCTTTACGTCGACGATGCCGTCGAACTCTTCTTCCTGCAGGTGCAGGGCTCCGGACGCGTCAAGCTGCCGGATGGCGCGACGATCCGCCTCAATTACGCCGACCAGAACGGCTATCCGTACCAATCCATCGGCCGGGTGCTGGTCGACCGCGGCGAACTGAAACTCGAGGATGCGTCGATGCAGGGAATCCAGGCGTGGGCGCGGGCCAACCCCGGGCGTCTCGACGAACTGCTCAACAGCAACCCGAGCTACGTCTTTTTCCGCGAAGCGCCGAACAGCAATGGCGGCCCGGTCGGCGCTCTCGGCGTTCCGCTGACCCCCGAGCGCAGCATTGCCGTCGACCCGCGCTCGCTGCCGCTGGGCGCGCCGGTCTTTCTGGCGACGACGCGCCCGAATTCGACGAAACCGCTCAATCGCCTGGTGCTGGCGCAGGATACCGGCAGCGCGATTACTGGAGCGGTGCGCGCCGACTTCTTCTGGGGCTTCGGCAAGGAGGCCGGGGAGCAGGCGGGAAGGATGAAGCAATCCGGGCGCATGTGGGTACTGCTGCCGCCCGAGGCAGCCGCGAAATAGGAGAATCCGCACCGTTGCGAGGCGCATGGACCGGCTTGTGCACCAATGCGGTGCGCAACCAGCCATGTTCCCGGATGCAATGCACTGATTTGTAACAGGATTTGCGCACTGGAATGGTGCTTGCTTTTGCTTCCCGATCATTCCTTCAGGGGGTTTCATGGAAGCTTTTCAATCGGGCGGCAACGTTCTCTTCATCCTGCTGGGCGCCATCATGGTGCTCGCCATGCACGCCGGCTTCGCCTTCCTCGAGGTGGGCACGGTGCGCAAGAAGAATCAGGTCAATGCGCTGGTCAAGATTCTGGCCGATTTTGCGATGTCGACCGTGGCTTACTTCTTCATCGGCTACAGCCTGGCCTACGGCGTGAGCTTCTTCTCCGGGGTCGACACGCTGATGGAGAAGAATGGCTACGAACTGACCAAATTCTTCTTTCTCCTGACGTTTGCCGCCGCCATTCCCGCCATCATCTCGGGCGGCATCGCCGAGCGCGCCAGGTTCAACCCGCAACTGATCGCCACCTTCGTTCTTGTCGGCTTCGTCTATCCCTTCTTCGAGGGCATCGCCTGGAATCAGGCGTTCGGCATCCAGGGCTGGCTCAAGGCGACCTTCGGCGAGGAGTTCCATGACTTCGCCGGCTCCGTCGTCGTTCATGCCATGGGCGGCTGGATCGCCCTGCCCGCCGTGCTCCTGCTCGGCGCCCGTTACGGCCGTTACACCAAGGACGGGCGCATGTCCGCCCACCCGCCGTCGTCGATTCCCTTCCTGGCGCTGGGGGCGTGGATCCTGACCGTCGGCTGGTTCGGCTTCAACGTCATGAGCGCCCAGACGCTCGACAAGATCTCCGGTCTCGTCGCCCTCAACTCGCTGATGGCGATGGTCGGCGGAACGCTCATCGCGCTGCTCGTCGGGCGGAACGACCCGGGCTTCGTGCATAACGGCCCGCTCGCCGGCCTCGTCGCGGTCTGTGCCGGTTCCGACTTGATGCACCCGATCGGTGCGCTGGCCGTCGGCGGTGTTGCCGGCGGCCTCTTCGTCGTCATGTTCACACTGACCCAGAACCGCTGGAAGATCGACGACGTTCTCGGCGTCTGGCCGCTGCATGGCCTCTGCGGCGCCTGGGGCGGCATCGCCGCCGGCATTTTCGGCAGCAAGACGCTCGGCGGCGCTGGTGGCGTCGCCTTCATGCCGCAACTGATCATGACCGGAATGGCCGTCGTCGTCGCCATGCTCGGCAGCCTGCTGGTCTACGGATCCCTGAAAGCGGTCATCGGCCTGCGCCTCGATCAGGAAGAGGAGTACCAGGGCGCCGACCTGAGCATCCACAAGATCACGTCGACGCCGGAACGCGAGCCGAACTGGTGAGGCAGATATTCGCGGAAAGTCTGTAACACCAGTCTATCCCATGACCGTGGGAGTGCCTCTGTAATCTCCCACGGAGCAATATATGCCATAGGCGTATGGACGCCGCGCGCCGAGCCTGCTGAACAGGTTCGGCGTTTTTGTTCGCATCGAACTGTATCTCTGGGGCGCCGCCGTCCTGCTGCGCGGCCTCATCGACGCCGGCGACTACAAGCAGTTCATCTTCCCGCTGCTGTTTTTCAAGCGCATCTCCGATGTCTGGGGCGAGGAATACCATGCGGCGCTGGCCGACTCGGATGGCGACCTGTCCTATGCCGAGTTCGCCGAAAACCACCGCTTCCAGATTCCTAAAGGCGCGCACTGGAGTGACGTGCGCCAGGCGCCGAAGAATGTCGGCATGGCCATCCAGTCGGCCCTGCGGCAATTGGAGTCGGCCAACCCCGATCTGCTCGCCGGCATATTCGGCGATGCGCCGTGGACCAACCGCGAGCGCCTGCCCGACGAAACCTCTTCCTGCATGGCGTCGAGGACTTCCAGATCATCCGCGGCGATACCCTGGCTGCCCCACAGCACATCGAGGGTGATCGCCTTCGCCAGTTCGACGTGATCCTGGCCAACCCGCCGTATTCGATCAAGCAATGGGATC
>CAZKSD010000079.1:0-10361 GCA_964555315.1 uncultured Dechloromonas sp. | reverse complement strand
CCTCCTCGATTTCGGCGATGGTTTTCGGGGCCGTCGTGAACACGTGGCAGCCGGTTTCACTGACCCGCACGTCATCCTCGATGCGGATGCCGATTCCGGCCAGCGCCAGCGGGATGTCGTCGGCCGGGCGGATGTAGAGGCCGGGTTCGACGGTCAGCGTCATTCCGGGAACGAGCGTTGTCCATGCATCGCCGACCTTGTATTCGCCGGCGTCGTGCACGTCGAGACCGAGCCAGTGGCCGGTGCGGTGCATGTAGTAACGCTTGTAGTCGCCCTTCTCGATCAGGTTGTCGAGATCGCCCGCGAGCAGATTGAGGTCGACCAAGCCCCGTGTCAGCACGCGCACCGCGGCGTCATGGGCTTCCATGAAATGGCGGCCGGGGGCGGTGACGGCGATGGCTGCCGCCTGTGCGGCGAGGACGATTTCGTAAACGTCCCTCTGCGGCGCGTTGAAGCGGCCGTTGACCGGGAAGGTCCGGGTGATGTCGGCGGCGTAGCCCTCGACCTCGCAGCCGGCGTCGATCAGCACCAGCGTGTGGTCGTTCAAAACCTTGTCGTTCGCCACGTAGTGCAGCACGCAGGCATTGGCGCCGCCGGCGACGATGGGCGTGTAGGCGTGCGCGTCGGCGCCGCGCTTCCTGAATTCGTAGCTCAGCTCGGCTTCCAGTTCGTACTCGGCGAGGCCGGGGCGGCAGGCGCGCATGGCGCGGGCGTGGCCGGCGCTGGCGATGTCGGCGGCGCGCTGCTGGATGGCGGCTTCGGCATCGTCCTTGACCAGACGCATGGCGTCGAGTTCGGCGCGCAGATCGTGGATGGCGCGCGGCGCCCGCTTGCCGGCGCGGGTTTGGGCGCGCACGGCGTTCAGCGCCTTGGCGATGCGGGCGTCCCAGTCGGCGTCGTGGCCGATGGCGTGCCACAGCGTGTCGCGGTCGACGAGGAATTCGGGCAGTTTTCTGTCGAGTTGCTCGATCGGATGGGCGGCGTCGAAGCCGAAGGCGGTTTTCGCGGCCTTCGGGCCGTAGCGGTAGCCGTCCCAGATTTCCCGCTCCTCGTGCTTCTCGCGGCAGAACAGGATGGATTTCGGGCGCTTGCCGCCGACCAGCACGACAACAGCCTCCGGCTCGGGGAAACCCGTCAGGTACCAGAAATAGCTGTCGAAGCGGTAGGGGTGGTGGGCGTCGCGGTTGCGGATGACCTCCGGCGCCGTCGGCACGATCGCGACGCCGTCGCCGATGGCTTTCAGCAGGTGCTTGCGGCGGGCGCGGAAAGGGGCGTGGGTCATGGCTTGGTCAGTTCGGCATCCAGATCCGCAAGACGCTGCGGCGTACCGACGTCGACCCAGCGGCCGGCGAAGCGTTCGCCGGTGAGCGTGCCGGCGGCGATGGCGGCGGCCAGCAGCGGATAGAGCTTCATGACCGAGCCGCGCGGCACGTCGGCAAAGAACGACGGCGAAAACACCGCGATTCCGGCGTAAGTGAGCGTTTCCTCGCCCCGGGCGAGAGTGATGCGTTCGCCGTCGAGGCTGAAGTCGCCGGCGGCGTGATGGGACGGGTTGGCGACCATGACCAGATGGGCGGTTGCGGTCGACCCGGAAAAATGGCCAAAATCGACGTCGCAATAGACGTCGCCATTGACCAGCAGGAAGGGTTCGCCGCCAAGCAGGGGCAGGGCGTTGGCGATGCCGCCGGCGGTTTCCAGCGCGCCCGGCGGTTCGGGCGAATAGCGGATCTTCAGACCCCACTGCGACCCGTCGCCCAGGGCCGCCTCGATCTTCTCGCCGAGGTGGGCATGGTTGATGACGACCTCGGCGAATCCGGCCGCCGCCAATCGTTCCAGGTGCCAGGCGATGAGCGGCTTGCCGCCCACCGGCAACAGCGGTTTTGGCGTATGGTCGGTCAGCGGACGCATGCGTTCGCCGCGCCCGGCGGCGAGGATGAAGGCTCTCATCAGAAGGTGTAGGCGACCTCGGCGCTCTTGCCATCGAGGGTGTCGAGCAGGGCGAGCAGCGGTTTCAGCGCGACGTAGCGGCCGGCGGTCTTGCGCGCGTAGTTCATGAAGCGCGGCAGGTCTTCGCTGTACTTGTCCTTGCCGTCGCGGTATTTCAGGCGGCAGAAGATGCCGAGCACCTTGAGGTGGCGCTGCAGGCCCATCAGTTCATAGTCGCGCCAGAAATCGCCGAAGTCGGCGCGCACCGGCAGGCCGGCGGCGCGGGCCTTTTCCCAGTAGCGGACGACCCAGTCGATCTCCTGATCCTCCTCCCACGAGATGAAGGCGTCGCGGAACAGCGAGACGACGTCGTAGGTGATCGGGCCGTAAACGGCGTCCTGGAAGTCGATGACGCCTGGCGTCAGGCTGGCTTCGCTTTCGACCACCATCAGGTTGCGCGGCATGAAGTCGCGGTGCACGAAGACCTTGGGCTGGTTCAGCGCCGAGTTGATGAGGAACCTGAAGGTCCGGTCGAGCATGACTTTCTCGTCGTCGCGCAACGGGTAGCCGAGGTGGCGGCCGACGAACCATTCCGGAAAGAGATCGAGTTCGCGGCGCAGCAGGGTCGCGTCGTAGGGGGGCAAGGTACTCGCCCGGGAAGACAGTTGCCACTTGACCAGGACGTCGAGAACCGGGCGCAACAGCGTGTCGGCGAGGCCGCGGTCGGCATTCAGTGCGTCGAGGTAGCCGACGCGGCCGAGATCGGTGAGCACCAGGAAGCCGTTGGCGAGATCCTGGTCGAGGATGCGCGGTGCGGCGAGACCCGCCTCGGCGAGCAGGCCGGCGACGTGGACGAAGGGTGTGCAGTCCTCTTTTTCCGGCGGGGCATCCATCAGGATCCGCGTCCCGCCATCAGGCCAGGTCAGGCGGAAGTAGCGACGGAAACTGGCGTCGGCCGAGGCCGGGGTGATCTCGACCGGCTGGTTCGGGAAGCGACCGGCAATCCAGTCGGTAACAAGTTGATCGCGCGACATCAGGTTGGCTGACGGTTCGTTGTAAAATGGCCAATTTTAACACTTGGTCGCCGTCTCTCCCGGCGCACATCGTTTCGCTTCCTCGATTCCCCTGTCCGATGCCCGATCCGGTACGTCATCCGTTTGTCTGCCTTGCGTGCTGTATGTTCGCCGCGGTGCCGGCCGGCCATGCCGCCGAGGACGCCGACAGCGTGCAACTGGCCGCGGTCAGCCTGCGGAAAGCCGCGCCGGCGAGCCGTGACGCGGCGCCTGGCGGCGGCGATGCGATTGGCGATGATCCTCCGCTCCGCCTGCGCGGCGAGCGCCGGTTCAATGTGCTGGGGGGCAAGAAGACGCCGGTCATGCCGGAGATCGGGATCCCGTATGCGTTCGATCCGAAGAAGAGTGACGACTATCCGCTGTTCGTCATCGCCGAGCACCTCGAAGGGCGCACCGACGACGTAGCCGTGGCGACGGGCGATGTCGAGCTGCGCAAGGCGGGCTCGGTGTTCTACGGGGACAAGATGATTTACTGGCCGCTCGACGACGAAGTCGACGCGACCGGCAACGTGCGCATGCTGCAGGAGGGCACCGAGTTCACGGCGCCGCACGTCCGCATGAAAATGTCCGAACAGGTCGGCTTCGTCGAGGATGCCGACTATCTGATCGTCAAGCAGGTTCCCAGCCGGCTCCTGTCCAGGCAAAAGCTGGTGCCGGTCGTCACCAATGCCAGTTCGAATGCCGTCAGCACCAGCGCGCCGATGATGCTGCACATCCCCGGCAATTACGGGCTGCCGACCACGGCGCCGCTCACCCGCCCGTCACTGGCCAGCGGAACGGCCGAGCGGGCGGAGTTCGAGGGCGAGAACCAGATCACCCTTTTCGACAGCACCTTCTCGACCTGCAAGCCGGGAGACCGGGACTGGTACCTGCGCGCGTCCGAAATGCACCTCGATTATGACCGCGATGTCGGCACGGCGAAGGATGCGACGATGTGGTTCCAGGATGTCCCGATCTTCTATTCGCCGGTGGCCACGTTTCCGCTGAATCACCAGCGGCATTCGGGTTTCATGCATCCCTTGCTGGCAACCTCGTCGCGCACCGGTCTGGACCTGACGGCTCCATACTACTGGAACATCGCTCCGAATTACGACGCGACGCTCTATCCGCGCTACATGTCCAGGCGTGGCCTGCAACTGGGCGCCGAAGTGCGCTACTGGGATTTCAATAGCGGTATCCCGGGAGATCCCAACGCCTACAGGGCGGAGTACATGCCGCATGACCAGGTCGCCGACCGCAACCGCTACGCCTACCAGATCAAGCACTGGCAGAACCTCGGCCAAGGGGCTTCCGCGTTGGTCAATTACAACCGCGTGTCGGACAGTTTCTACTGGCAGGACACGTCCTCGCGCCTGTTCCAGACCTCGCAGGTGCAGTTGCCGCAACAGTTCATGCTTGCCTATGCGCCGGCCCCGTGGCTGCAGACCACCACGCAGGTCCTGCGCTATCAGACGCTGCAGACCGATCCGAAGAGCCCGGTCTTGCCTCCGTACTTCCTGGAGCCGCAAGTCAATCTCGTCGGTTTCAAGCCCGACGTTCTGGGCACCGATCTGGCCCTGATCGGCCAGTACACACGCTTCACCCATCCCGATGCCGGCCGGCTGCTGAGTGACGTGCGGCCGCAGGGTGACCGCATGGTGCTTTATCCGCAACTTTCGCTGCCGATCGTGCATCCGGCGTTCACTTTCATTCCCAAGATCGGCGTCAGCGCGACCCGGTATTCGCTCAGCAATCAGGTCGCGGGTGCGGATTCGAGCGTCTCCCGGGTCCTTCCGGTGTTCACGGTCGACTCCAGCGTGATCTTCGAGCGCGAAACCAGTCTGCTGGGGAAGGGTTTCATCCAGACGCTGGAACCGCGGCTTTATTACGTGAATATTCCGTACAAGGATCAGACCAGGATTCCGCTTTTCGATACGGCGCAGGCGGACTTCAACTTTGCCCAGATTTTTTCCGAGAATCGCTACAGCGGCTTCGATCGCATCAACGATGCCAATCAGCTCACCGCCGCCGTGGTCACCCGCTTTCTCGACGGGACGACCGGAGCCGAGCGCTTCAAGGCGATGATCGGGCAGCGTTACTATTTCAGTCCGAGCCGGGTGACCCTGAACTACACGCCGCTCGGGTCAAGCGTCATTCCGGTGGGCAGCCAGCCGCAGGGTTATTCCAACATCCTCGCGGCCTTCAGCGGCCTGGTTCTGCCCAAGACTTATGCCGATTTTGCCCTGGACTACAATTTCCGTGACAGCTTGAGCGACCGGGTGTCCGTGGGAGTCCGCTTTCAGCCCGAGTTGGCCAAGGTTCTCAGCGCCAGCTATCGCTACACGCGCGATCCCAATACCAATCTGGCGCAGGTCGACCAGGTCGACATCGCCGGCCAGTGGCCGCTGACCAATCGCCTGTATGCCGTGGGGCGCTTCAACTGGTCGTTCCTCGGCAAGCAGACGCTCAGCAACACGTCACCGGGCGGTCAGTTGCTGGAGGCCATCGCCGGCCTCGAATACAATGCCGGCTGCTGGACGACGCGGATAGTCGCGCAACGCCTGGCGGCGATATCGGGTTCGCCCAACAACGTTCTCTTCCTGCAACTCGAATTCAACGACTTCGCCAGCGTCGGGTCGAATCCGATCAGCCTCCTGCGCCGCTCCATTCCCGGCTACGGCAAGACCAACGAACTGACCTCCAGCAGCCTGCTCACGACACAATGACCACCATGCGCCACTCGCTTCGTACCTTTCTCGCCCTTTGCCTGTTTCTGACAGGAGTCTCCGCACCGCCGGCAAGCGCGGCGCCCGCCGAGCCGGTCGAGGCCGACCGGATCGTCGCCGTCGTCGGCAATGAAGTGATCACCTTCTACGACTTGCGCACGCGCCTCGACGAGGCGGTGAAGCAGCTCAAGAAGCAGGGCACCCCGTTGCCGCCAACGGATGTCCTCGAGCGTCAGTTGCTCGAACGCATGATCATCGATCGGATCCAGCTGCAGTTTGCCCGCGAAACCGGATTGAAGGTGGATGACGCCCAACTCGACCAGGCGATCGGACGCGTTGCCGCAGGCAACAAGATGACGCCGCAGCAATTCAGGCTGGCGCTGGAAAAGGATGGCGTCAACTATGCGCGCTTCCGCGAGGAGATCCGCGAGGAACTGATGACAGTCCGCCTGCGCGAGCGCGAGGTGGACAGCAGGCTCGTCATTTCGGACGGCGAGGTCGACCTGTACCTGGCCAATCAGGCCAGCGCCGGTGGTGGCGAAGAGGTTCAGCTTGCCCACATCCTGCTGCGGGCGCCGGAGTCGGCGAGTCCGGAGCAGTTGCAGAAGCTGCGCCTGCGCGGCGAGCAGGCGGTCAAGAGAGCGAAAGCCGGCGAGAACTTCGCCCAGTTGACAGCCGCTTTCTCCGATGCGCCCGATGCGCTGCAGGGGGGGAATCTGGGCTGGCGTCCGCTGGAGCGCCTGCCCCAGATCTATGCGGAAACCGCGGCGCGCATGAAGCCGGGGGACGTCAGCGACCTGCTGCGCTCGTCGGCCGGATTCCATATCATCAAGCTCCTCGGCAAGCGGGGCGGCAGCGCCCAGGCGTCGATTCAGCAAACGCACGCCCGCCACATCCTGATCAAGGTCAATGAAGTCGTGTCGGAGACCGAAGCGCGCCGCAAGATGGAGAACCTGCGCGAGCGACTGGTCAACGGCGGTGATTTCGCCGAACTGGCGCGCCTCTATTCGCAAGACGGTTCGGCAGCCAAGGGTGGCGATCTCGGCTGGGTCAGTCCGGGCGACACCGTGCCGGAATTCGAGACCGCGATGGATGCGCTGAAGGTCAAGGAACTGAGCCCGGTGGTCCAGAGTCCTTTCGGCATGCACCTGATCCAGGTCCTTGAGCGTCGCCAGCGCGACGTTTCCGAGGAACGCCAGCGCGCGGCCGCCCGCCAGGCCCTGCGCGAGCGCAAGCTCGACGACGCCTATCAGGACTGGCTGCGCCAGATTCGCGACCGCGCCTACGTCGAGGTTCGCCTCGACGAGAAATGATGCTGCCGCCCATCGCGGTCACCAGCGGCGAACCGGCGGGAATCGGGCCGGACCTGTGCCTGCGCTTGACGGAATATGCCGGCGAATCCCGACCGGTGATTCTCGGCGACCGCGCCCTGCTGCGCGACCGCGCGGCAGCCATCGGCCTGAAGGTCGCCCTGCGTGATTTCCGGCCGGAAAACCCGGTCGACCGCGGCTGTCTCGACGTTCTCCACATTCCCGTTGCCAGGCCGGCGGCGGCCGGCAGACTCGACCCGGCGAACGCGGCCTACGTGCTGGCGCTGCTCGACCGCGCGCTGGCCGGCTGCCGTTCGGGCGAGTTCGCGGCGATGGTCACGGCGCCGGTGCACAAGGGCGTGATCAACGAGGCGGGCGTTCACTTCACCGGCCATACCGAATATCTTGCCGAAAGGACGGGAACGCCGCTCGTCGTCATGATGCTCGCCGGCAGCACCGGGAACGGCCCGCTGCGCGTCGCGCTGGCGACGACCCACCTGCCCCTGAAGGAAGTGTCGGCGGCGATCACGCAGGATCTGCTGGAGCGCACGCTGCGCATCCTGAACGCCGACCTCAGGGACAAGTACGGGCTGGCGACGCCGCGCATCCTGGTCGCCGGGCTCAACCCGCATGCCGGCGAGGGCGGTTATCTCGGCCACGAGGAAATCGACGTCATCATCCCCGTGCTCGACAAGCTGCGCGGCGAAGGCATGCAGCTTTCCGGCCCGCATCCGGCCGACACGATGTTTACGCCGCCGGTGCTGGCGCAGGGCGATGCGGTGCTGGCGATGTACCACGACCAGGGACTGACCGCGCTCAAGTATGCCACCTTCGGCCACGGCATCAACGTGACGCTGGGACTGCCGGTCATCCGCACCTCGGTCGACCACGGCACCGCGCTGGCGCTGGCGGGAACGGGCCGCGCCGATCCGGACAGCCTGTTCGCGGCGCTGGCCGAGGCGGAGCGCATGTCTCGCGGGGAGCCTGCGGTCCGGTGAAAGGGCACGTCGCCCGCAAGCGCTTTGGCCAGAATTTTCTGGTCGACCCCGGCATCATTTCAGCGATCGTTTCGGCGATCAACCCGCAGCGTGGCGACACCATGGTCGAGATCGGACCCGGACTGGGAGCGATCAGCGAGCCGCTGCTGGCGCGGCTCGATCACCTGCACGTCGTCGAGATCGACCGCGACCTGATTGCCCGCCTGAAGACGTGGCACTCCCGGGAGCGCATGACGATCCACGAAGGCGATGCGCTTGCCTTCGACTTCGCCGGCATTGGCGCGGACCTGCGCCTGGTCGGCAATCTGCCCTATAACATCTCGACGCCGCTGCTCTTCCATCTGGCGGAGTACGCCGGCAGCGTCAGCGACATGCACTTCATGCTGCAGAGGGAAGTCGTCGAGCGCTTGATTGCCGTGCCTGGCGATTCCGATTTCAGCCGGATTTCGGTCATGTTGCAGTACCGCTTCCACATCGAGTGGCTGATCGACGTGCCGCCCGAGGGTTTCGACCCGCCGCCCAGGGTGCACTCGGCTGTGGTCCGCCTGATTCCCAGGGCGATTTCCGAACTCGATGCGAACGACCCGGCAAAGCTGGCGATGGTTGTCCAGGCCGCCTTTTCCCAGCGCCGGAAGATGCTGCGCAATACCCTCAAGGGCATTCTCGACGAAGTCGGGTTTGCCAAACTCGGCATCGTCCCGACGCGGCGCGCCGAGGATATTCCGGTCGCCGATTACGTGCGCATCGCCAACCATCTGGCATGAAAAAACCCGCCGCCGGCGGGTTTCCGGGGAGCGGCCAACGCGACTATTTCCTGGTCGGGCAGGTGTTCATGCCGAACAGGTTGTAGGCCGGGCACCAGCCTATGGCGCCGGTCGCCAGGGGAACGACGCCGACCCAGGCCCACGCCGGGCCGCCCATCAAGGCCCAGGCAACCAGCGCCAGACCCACGGCGATACGCAGGATCTTGTCGATTCCGCCAACATTGATTTTCATGATCGGTTCTCCGTCAGGTTGTGATTACAAGGCTTAGTGTAGTCACGGCTACGGGCCTTGTATGTAACCTGGGTCACAGAGCGGCAACCTTCAGCAGGCCGGCGCGGTCGGTTACCGTCAGCTGCTCGCGGCCGAGCGCAACCAGCCCCTGTTCGGCGAAGCCCTTGAGCAGGCGGCTGACGATTTCGCGGACGCTGCCCAGCTCGTCGGCCAACTGCTGATGGGTGACATTGAGAACGGCACGGTCCTGGGCCACGATCAGCCTGGCCAGTCGCCGATCGAGGCGGGTGAAGGCGACCTCCTCGACCAGTTGCATCAGTTCGGCGATGCGCTCGGCAAAGAGGTGAAACACGAAGTCGCGAAACGGCGCGTGGTCGAGCATCAGTTGCGCGAATGCCGGCGCCGGCACGAGCCGCAGCCGCAGGGGCGTCTCGGCGATGCCGCGCGCGTTGTAGTCGCTGCGCCCGAGCAGGCAGCTCGACGTGATGATGCAGGAGCCGCCCGGCGCGACGCGGTACAGCATCAGTTCGCGGCCGCTCGCCGACTGCTTGACCACCTTGATGCTGCCGGCGAGCAACAGCGGGAATCCCTGACAGGGCTGATGCTCGGCAAAGACCCGGCTCCCGGCCGGCAGTTCCAGCACCGCCGGGCGGAGCAGCGCAGCCAGTCGTCCGGCCGGCAGGCCGGCGAGAGCGGGGTACAAATTCAGCAGATTTTCCCGGTCGACCGTGTCCGACATGAATTCAGGCAATGCTGGCCCAGACCGGGGCATGGTCGGAGGGGCGCTCGCGCTTGCGCGGCGCGCGGTCGATGCCGGCCGCCGTGCACCGCCTCGCCAGAGCTGATGAAAGCAGCACATGGTCGATGCGCAGACCGAGGTTCCTCTGGAATCCCAGCATGCGGTAGTCCCACCACGAAAAGGCCTTCTCGGGTTGCGTGAACAGGCGGAAACTGTCCTCGAGGCCGAGACCGAGCAGGCGCTGGAAGGCGCTGCGTTCGGGTTCCGAACAGAGGATCTGGCCGGCCCAGGCATTCGGGTCATGGACGTCGCGGTCTTCGGGCGCGATGTTGTAATCGCCGCACAGGGCCAGGTTCGGGTACGCGGCAAGCTCGTCCGCCAGCCACGCGGTCAGGGCATCGAGCCAGGTCAGCTTGTAGCCGTACTTGTCGCTGCCGACCGCCTGGCCATTCGGAATGTAGGCGCAGACGATGCGGACATCGCCGACGGTTCCGGCAATCAGCCGTTTCTGCTCGTCGGGAAAGCGGGGGTTGCCGCAGATCACATCCCTGGGCTGCTGGCGGGCAAGCAGGGCGACGCCGTTGTAGGTCTTCTGGCCGGAAAATGCCGCCTGA
>CAZKSD010000078.1:0-10394 GCA_964555315.1 uncultured Dechloromonas sp. | reverse complement strand
CTGGCCGTTCCGCTGACAACGATCCAGTGCTCCGCCCGATGATGGTGCATCTGCAAGGAGAGCGCTGCGCCCGGCTTGACACCGATCCGCTTGACCTGGAAGCGCTCGCCGCTATCGACCCCGTCGTACCAGCCCCACGGCCGGTACACCTTGCGATGCCACTGGGCGACGCTTCGCTCCTCGGCCTTCAGCCGATCGACGATCTTTTTTACGTCCTGGGTCGCATCGTGATGCACGACCAGCACCGCATCGTCGGTTTCCACCACCACCAGGTTGCTGAGACCGACGCAGGCAACCAGCCGGCTCCCGGAAAAGGCCAGCGTGTTCCGGCAATCCTCAAGCACCACATCGCCGCGGATTGCGTTCCCGGCATCGCATTTCGGCAGCACCTTCCACAGCGCATCCCAGGCGCCGACATCCGACCATCCGGCCGCGAGCGGTATCACGGCGCCTTTCGGCAAGCCCGCCTGCCCGGTCGTCAGCCGTTCCATGACGGCATAGTCGATCGAGTCCGACGGGCACCGCTGGAAGGCAGAGCGGTCAACCCGCACGAAATCGCCATCCGCCGTGGCACCGGCCAAGGCCGCCTGGCAGGCGGCAAGAATATCAGGCCGGGCGATCGCCAGCGCGGCGATCCAGGTCGAGGCGCGCATCACGAAAATTCCGCTGTTCCAGAGAAAGTCACCCGAGTCCAGATAGCGCTGAGCCGTCGCCCGATCCGGCTTCTCGACAAAACCGGCAAGATGACAGGCTGCCGATTCGCTTCCCAGAGACAAGCCCTTCCTGATATACCCGTAACCCGTCTCCGGACAATCGGGCGTGATGCCGAAGGTCACCGCCATTCCCGCCTCGGCCAACCGGGCCGCATGACCCACAGCCTCGCGGAAGATATCGGGTTCCGCAATCACATGATCTGCCGGCATCACCACCAGTACTGCGTCCGAGTCGTCACGCGCTGTCCACAACGCTGCCAAGGTCAGCGCCGGCGCGGTGTTGCGACCGAAGGGCTCGAGAATGATGCTGCTTTGCTTGCCGAGAAGGCGCACCTGCTCGGCAACCACGAAGCGGTGCTCCTCGTTGCAGACAACCAGCGGATCGAGCAGCCCCGGGAACCCGTCAAGGCGCCTGATGGTATCCTGCAACATCGAGTGCTCACCCACGAGCGGCAACAACTGCTTCGGGTATTTTTCACGCGATATGGGCCACAGGCGAGTGCCCGAGCCGCCGGAGAGAACAACGGGAATGAGTTCCAAGACAACCTCGCCAATAGATGGGCGCTTTTGCGCCAAAAGCCGAAAACGGGCGAGATTGTAAAGTATCCGGGCAGATCAGGGCGCCGATCGCATGCCGTCAAATCGAATAGCTTGGTGGAAACCGTGAAATAGTTCCGGTATCCTTCACTGCCTTGGCATTACGCTAGCCGCAATTCGATTATCATCTGTAACTGACGTCTGTTCGGCTGGATCTTTCTGCGACCTGATTGGGGGAAAACCATGATTGCGATTCGTTCCGTTGCATCTTCCGGTGCCAAATGGCTGGTTGCCGGAATATCAGTTCTGTTCTTGGCCTCATGCGCCAGCACCTATCCGCCGGCCCCTGAGGTAGCCGCTGCGGCTGATTACAACTACAAGATCGGGCCGGGGGACAACCTGAACATCGTGGTCTGGCGCAATCCCGAATTGTCCATGGCGGTGCCGGTACGCCCGGACGGAAAGGTTTCCGCGCCGCTCATCGATGATCTTGACGCCATGGGCAAGAACCCGACGACTCTCGCGCGCGACATCGAGAAGGAACTCGGCAAGTTCATTCGCGATCCCGTCGTCACTGTAATCGTGACCGGCTTTGTCGGACCATACAGCGAACAGGTCCGCGTCGTGGGCGAGGCTGCCAAGCCGCAGACTCTGCCTTACAAGCAGAAAATGACGGCGCTCGACGTGATGATCGCTGTCGGCGGAATGACCGAGTTTGCCGATGGCAACCGGGCGAGCATTCTGCGCACTTCGGAAAACAACGCCCAGTACAGCGTCCGCCTCAAGGACTTGATTAAGCGCGGAGATGTATCCGCCAACGTGGAGATGAAACCGGGCGACATTCTGATCATCCCGCAGAGTTGGTTCTGAAACCAGGGCAGCGCATCATCACGTAACACGTCAGGAGTCGCCAGGGAACGCTAACCCCTTGGCGACTCCCTAGCTCGGATCAAATTGATGGAAGAAATCCTTCGTCAGGCTACAACCATTCTGCGCGCGACCTGGAAGAACCGTCGCATCGGAATGTTAACTGCATGGTTGTTTGGCGCAATCGCTGCCGCGATCATAGTCAACATTCCGGACAGATATGAGGCTTCCGCGAGAATATCGCTTGACACGCAGTCGATTCTCAAACCACTGATGTCCGGACTGGCGGTTCAGCCGAATATCGAGCAACAGGTAATGATGTTGAGCCGGACTCTCATCAGTCGCCCCAATGTTGAGAAAGTGGTTCGCATGGCGGACTTGGATCTCGGCGTCCAGAGCAAGGCGGCTCGGGAAGCCCAGATCGAAACTCTGACGAAGACGCTCGAGATCAAGAGCACCAACCGGGACAACATCTACACCATCTCCTACCGCAACACCGACCCGGCAGTGGCAAAAAAGGTTGTCCAGTCTCTTCTTTCGATTTTTGTCGAATCGAGTCTTGGTGACAAACGCCAGGACTCCGACGCTGCCCGCAAGTTCATCGACGAACAGATTCGCCACTCCGAAAACAAGCTAAGGGAAGCTGAAAACAGGCTGAAAGAGTTCAAACTGCGCAACGTGGAGTTGGAGACCGCCGACGGCAAGGGCAGCATGGAGCGCCTGAGCGACATCGCCGCATTGCTCCAGAAATCCCGGCTCGAATTGCGTGAAGCGGAGAACTCCAGGGATGCGCTGCGTCGCCAGATCGTCGGGGATGAACCGGTACTTCTGCCAGAGGCCCCCGGGGCTGACGCAGGCATCTCCCTCCCGGAGATCGACGGTCGCATCGAGGCGCAGAAGCGCAATCTCGACACCCTGTTGCAGAAGTACACCGACAAGCACCCCGACGTGACTGGAACACGGCGCCTCATCAAGGATCTGGAGGAACAGAAGCGAAAAGAGATTCTTGCCCGGAGACAATTTGCAGCCGCGAATCCCGGCGCGGGAATCAGCAACAATCCCGTCTATCAACAACTCAAGGTGTCACTTGGCGAGGCCGAAGCCAATGTCGCCTCGCTCCGGACCAGGGTTGCCGAGTACGAGTCGAGATACAAGCGGACCAAGGAATTCATGAAATTCCAACCGCAACTCGAGGCCGAATTGGTGCAACTGAATCGCGACTACGACATCCACAAGAAGAACTTCGAACAACTCGCCACCCGCCGCGAGGCGGCAGAATTGACCGGTGATCTTGAATCGGTTGCAGGAATTGCCGATTTCCGGGTAATTGATCCGCCGCGCGCTTCCTCCAGACCCGTAGCTCCCAATCGTTTGGTCCTGCTCCCGCTTGGCTTGCTTCTCGCCATTGCCGGCGGTTTCCTTGCGGCCTTTGCGGCCAGCCAGTTGCGCCCGGTGTTTTTTGATGGCAAGTCATTGCGTGATCAGACCGGCCTGCCTGTATTGGGAATTGTGTCGATTCTTCCGAATGAAGGCCGTCGCCAGCAGGAACGCGCAAGCCTCATGCGATTTCTTCTTGCTGGCGCCGCTCTCGTGACTCTGTTCGCGGTTGGCATTGCAGTCCTTACATACCTTTCTGAACGCGCTGCCTGAGGAAAATCGATGAGCCTTATTGAACAAGCAGCCAAGCGACTGGAGCAACTTCGACAGGCAGGAGTCGAATTGCCCGAGGACAGAAACTCCGAGTACCCGCCTGCGCCATCCGCCCGCGACTCCGCAGCTGCGCCGCGGCGTCGACAGATGGCCCGTCGTGACGTGAATTCGTTAGGGGACTCCAGTCAGGCTGCACCTACGGATACGTCATCTGCCGGAAAACGAGTCGAGCTTGACCTCGATGCCATTGCGGCTTCCGGTCTCCTCGTCCCGAGTCAGACGCGTACCCTGCTGGCTAGCGAGTTTCGCGTTATCAAGCGTCCACTGATTGCCAACGCCATGACCAAGGGCGCCTCATCCGTCAATAGTGGCAATCTGATCATGGTCACCAGTGCCTTGCCCGGAGAAGGCAAGAGCTTCACTTCGATAAACTTGGCTGTCAGTATCGCCATGGAAATGGACAATACGGTCATGCTGGTCGATGCCGACGTCGCTCGACCGTCCGTGCTGGGCATGCTTGGCCTTCCGCCGGCGGAGGGCCTGCTCGATGTGGTTACGGCAAACTCTCTTGACATCTCTGGCGTGCTGCTACGCACCAATATCGAGAAGCTTTCCATTCTTCCGAGCGGCACACCGCATGCCCGTGCTACCGAGTTGCTGGCCAGCGATGCAATGATCCGCCTGCTCGATGACATGGCGCAACGCTACCCGGACCGGATCATAATCTTTGACTCGCCGCCTCTGCTCGCGACAACCGAGGCTCGGACACTTGCGACGCACATGGGGCAGATTGTGGTCGTCGTTCAGGCAGGAGAAACAGCGCAGGCGGCTGTCAAGGAGGCATTATCGACAATACGGGACTGTCCCCTGAAGATGATGGTCTTGAATCAGGCGACGCAACCGGTAACCGAGCGCTACGGATACGGGTATGCCTATGGATACGGGTACGGGTACGGGTACGGGAATGAAGACTAAACCGAATTGGCTGGCCGCAACCACCGGCGTCCTGTGCTACTGCGTCGTCGGACCGGCCGTGTGCCAGGACACTGGATCGCTCATAACGCCAATTGCGACACCATCCGGGGAAAACGTGCCCGGTGCCGCCACAGTCCCCATTCTTGGCATACAGGAAGCCGCGGCTTTGGACGAGGCGAGTACGGCACGGGGGTGGACCATCGTGCCACGGATCGGCCTAACCGAAACCCTGACCGACAACATCAATCTGTCATCGACCAACAAACAGAGCGGTCTGATTTCCGAGCTGTCGCCGGGTATTCGTATCGATGCAAGAACGGCCCGCCTGAAAATGTTTCTTGACTATCAGTTGAACGGAATCTTCTATTCAACCGGTGACAATGGCAACCAGACGCAAAGCGCGCTCAACGCATTCGGAACGCTCGAGGCAATTGACAACTGGCTCTTTGTTGACTTCAGCGGGCAGATCTCGCAGCAAGTGATCAACGCGTTCGGGCAGCAGTCAGCGAGCAATGTCTATGACACGGGAAATACCACGCAGACCTCGACCTACGCCCTTTCTCCCTACATAAGAGGCCAACTCGGCGGCTCGGCGGATTATTTCCTTCGCTATAATGCGTCGTACACCAACAGCGGGAGCGGCGATATCTCCAATATCACTCTCTCCCAATGGCTGGGGCAGATTCGTGGAAACACGAGGTTCCAGAATCTCAATTGGGCCATCGACGGCAGCCAGCAAAATACCAATTACAGTCAGGTAGGGCTCTTGCCAGAGCAGAATTATGACGACACTCGCATCCGGGCCTTGCTGAACTACAAGTTGTTCCCTGAATTTCGCCTGTCAGGTAGTGGCGGCTGGGAATCGAACAACTATCAGTCCCGTGACAATGAAAGCCAGGGCACCTACGGTGCCGGTTTCGACTGGACTCCCACCGAGCGCACACAAGCGTCAGGTTTCTGGGAACACCGCTTTTTCGGCACCGGCCACAACGTACTTCTCAGCCATCGCTTCCCTCTCAGCGCCATTCGCTACACGGACACCAAGGATGTTTCGCTGGTCCCGAATCAGTTCACCAACACCGGACTGGGAACCGTTTACGACCAGTACTTCCAGATACTCGCAAGTCTGATTCCGGATCCGGTCAACCGCGATACCTACGTCCGGAACCTCCTGAATCAGGCGGGAGTCGCACCGAATGCCCAGGCGATAAACAACTATTTGACGAACCGTCCCCAGGTGCAGCGCAATCAGCAGTTGTCATTGGTGTTCTACGGCAGCCGCAATTCGATCACTTTCCTCGCCGCTCGCAGCAATAGCCAGCCGCTGACACGCGCCCCCAATGGACTCGACAGCATAGTCAGCGAGGCTGGAACCGTTACCCAGCAGGGTTACGCAGTCAGCTTTTCGCATCGCCTGACGCAACTCACCGGCCTGAACCTGATCGCATCCCGCCAGAAGAACAAGAGCGCCCTGACGGATAGAATTGACACGACATTGACCTACTACCAGGTCGGCATCGCGACCCGACTCGGCCCTAGGACTGTCGGCGCATTGAATGCCCGCTATCAGGACTTCAGCGGCTCGGATCTCACGACGATTCCGTACACGGAAAATGCGCTGATCGCCTCCGTGACCATGGTGTTCTAGCCATGTATGAGGATTTCTACGGGTTGACGAGCAAGCCTTTCCAGCTTAATCCCGATCCAAAGTTCTACTTTCCCAGCAAGCAGCACCGGCGTGCAGCCGCCTATCTCGAATACGGCATGCACCAGAATGAGGGCTTCATCGTCATCACCGGCGAGGTTGGCGCCGGCAAGACGACGATTGTCCGACACATGCTGGATGGTCTCGACGAAGACAGGTTTCTTGCCGCTCAACTGGTCAGCACCCAGATAGATGCCGAGGATACCCTGCGTCTCGTCGGCGCTGCGTTCGGCATCCGCACCAAGGATGTCGAGAAAGCGGACGTCCTGATGTCCCTTGAAGCCTATCTGATCAGCATGACCGGCAAGGGAAAGCGCTGCCTGTTGATCGTCGATGAGGCACAGAACCTGACTTCCAGGGCGGTCGAAGAACTGCGTATGCTCTCGAACTTCCAGTATGGCAACCATGCGCTGCTGCAGAGTTTTCTGATTGGCCAGCCCGAATTCCGCAATATTCTGCAGAGTCCGCAGATGACACAGTTTCGGCAACGGGTCATCGCCTCCAGCCATATCGGGCCGATGGATGTGGAGGAAACGCGTGGCTATGTCGAACACCGGCTAAAGTGTGCCGGCGCGAATGGCTTCCCCACCTTCACTCCGGACAGCTTCGATGCGATTTTCAAGGCCACGAGCGGGATTCCCAGGCGCATCAATTCGCTCTGCGATCGCCTGTTGTTGTCCGGGTTCCTCAATGACAAGAAGGAATTCGACGTGTGTGATGTCGACCTGGTCGCTGACGAAATCTTTGAGGAAACCCAAGGCAGATCGTCAGGTCAGTCGCATCGCGCAGATAGTCGGGCCAGTGAATCCGATTCGAAGATCGCGAGCAGCGAACGGGATACATCCGCGTCACCGCAAGAGCCGGTTACGAGGCGGCACCAGCCGGCGACCCACGGCATCGATCTCGGTGGTTCCTCGCGGGAGGACGTGACTGCACTTATCGAGGGACTCAATGCGTGGCAATTCAACGAACGACTCGGACGGCTTGAACAGAGCCTTCAACAGTTGGAGCTGATCAACGGGACCACGCTATCCCTTCTCCAGAGAATTGTGTCGTCGATTCCTCGGGAGGGCGGACTCCCGCCCGGGGAGCATTCGCAGTCAGCCAATGCCGGCGAGGATGGAGGTCAGCCAGCACAACCGATATCCAGCGTACCGGAAGCCGAACTCGCGGCCACTGCGCGTCCCGCCATGCCAGGGACGAAGCGATCCAAGCAGCGGTTTCGTCGGAAGATCGTTCCGACCATTACGCATGTCGGAGACTTCCGGGACACAGAGCGATCGGCAAGTACTCCGGAAGACACACCGCCACCGAAAGAACCAGAGTGAATTCAGTAACCTGGCCGACAGGCCTTGGCCCAATAATCTGCGTCGTGGGAGCGCGCCCGAACTTCATGAAGATGGCGCCGATCCTGCGCGCCTTCGCGACCAACGTCCCTGCCCTTTCCACCCTACTCGTCCATACCGGCCAGCACTACGACAAGGACATGAGCGACAAGTTGTTCGAAGACCTGCGGCTCCCGAGGCCCGACATCAATCTTGATGTCGGTTCGGCGTCGCATGCGGTTCAGACCGCCGAAGTCATGCGGCGCTTCGAGCCGGTCATCGACACCTATGGGCCATCCTGCGTTCTTGTCGTCGGCGATGTCAATTCGACGCTGGCATGTGCGCTGGTCGCCGTCAAGAAAGACGTTCCGGTGGTTCACGTCGAGGCCGGACTGCGCAGCTATGATCGGCGGATGCCGGAAGAGATCAACCGCGTCCTGACCGACCAGGTCGCCGACCGTCTTTACACCACCGAGCGTAGCGCAGAGAGCAACCTGCTCCGCGAGGGGATCGATGCCGAGCGCGTCAGTTTTGTCGGTAACGTCATGATCGACTCACTGCTGCAAAACCGGAAACTCGCGCGCGAACCCGCAGACACTCTGAAGGCGGAGGGCTTTTCGCCCGAGTTGATCGCTGGCCCTGAAGGCTACGGGGTCGTGACGCTGCATCGGCCTTCGAACGTCGACCATCCCGGGACGCTTGCATCCCTGCTGGAGGTTCTGAACGAAATTGCAACGCAACTGCCGCTGATCTTCGCCCTGCACCCGCGAACGCGAGCCAACATCGAACGCTTTGGCCTTGACCATCAAATCAAGAGTAAGAGGCTTGTTCTCCTGCCGCCGCAGGGCTACCTCGAAATGGTGGGTCTCCTGGCCGGCGCACGCATCGTGCTCACTGACTCCGGCGGCCTGCAGGAGGAAACGACAGCGCTTGGTGTTCCCTGCCTCACGTTGCGTGAGAACACCGAGCGACCGATCACCGTCGAGCAGGGCACCAACACGATGGTTGGCCGCGATACCGCGGCAATTCGCCACCAAGCCGTCGAAATTCTGGCAGGGCGGGGAAAACACGGGCGTGTTCCGGAATTCTGGGATGGCCATGCCGCTGAACGTATCGCCAACGACCTCGCCGATTGGCTCCTTGGACAACACCAATCCCGGGCGAGTGCCTGAATCTCGTAGCCATGGAATCCGCAACGGTCGTCAACGCCCTCACCATTGACGTCGAGGACTACTTTCAGGTCTCAGCGTTCGCCCCGCACATTCCACGCAGCGAGTGGCCAACCCGGGAGTGCCGGGTCGAACGCAACGTCGACCGCATTCTCGCGATGCTCGATCAGCATGGAATGCACGCCACCTTCTTCACTCTCGGCTGGGTTGCCGAGCGCTACCCGGCGCTTGTCCGGCGGATCGTGGCCGAAGGCCATGAACTGGCGAGTCATGGCTACGGCCACGAGCGCGCCTGCGACCAGACAGAGACTGCATTTTTTGCCGACATCAACCTCGCCAAGCTGATCCTCGAGGATCTGGCGGGGCAGGAGGTCAAGGGCTACCGGGCTCCCAGCTTTTCCATCGGCGCCAGGAACCTCTGGGCCTTCGACTGCCTTGAACGTGCAGGATATCGCTACAGTTCGAGCATTTATCCGATTCGTCATGACCACTACGGCATGCCCGAGGCGCCGCGCCATGCCCACCCCGTCGGCGGCCTCCTGGAAATTCCCGCCACCACCCTGCGTTTTCTGAACCGCAACTGGCCAGCAAGCGGCGGTGGCTATTTCCGCCTGATGCCTTATGCCCTGTCGCGCTGGATGCTGCGCCGGATCAATGATGTGGACAAGCTGACCGCGGTTTTCTATTTCCATCCATGGGAGATCGATCCAGATCAGCCCCGGATTCCGGATATCAGTTCCAAGACGCGGTTCCGCCACTACGTGAATATCCATCGCATGGAAGCACGCCTGCAACGTCTTCTGGGCGATTTCCGCTGGGGACGCATGGATCACCTCTTCCTTTCCGACGCCTGAACGCATGCTGAAGATCAGGCGTCTCGATCTGGCCGACACCGCCATCGCATTGCGCTGGGATGAGTTCGTCCTTTCTTGTCCGGAAGCGACCTTCTTTCATCGATCCGCCTGGCAAAGGATCATCCGCGAGGTGTTCAAGCATCCCACTCATTTCCTTTATGCCGAAGACGACGGCGGAATCCGCGGCATCCTCCCGCTAGCTCATGTCAATAGCCGACTTTTCGGCAATTCTCTGGTCGCCCTGCCATTTGCCGTCTATGGCGGTGTTGCTGCAGTAGACGCCGAGGCCACCGTGGCGCTGGAAGATGAGGCCCAGGCTCTCGCTCGCAAACTCGACGTGGACCACCTAGAGTTCCGCAACATGAAGCCTCGCCATGCGGACTGGCCGACTCAGGACCTGTACGTCACCTTCCGCAAGGAACTTCTGCCCGATATCGATGCGAACATGCTGGCCATCCCGCGCAAGCAGCGCGCCATGGTCCGCAAGGGCATCAAGAATGGCCTGGTTAGCGCGGTCGACCGCAACGCAGACCGCTTTTTCCAACTCTTTGCCGACAACGTTCATCGTCATGGCACACCCGCCATGCCCAAGCGGTACT
>CAZKSD010000077.1:0-10398 GCA_964555315.1 uncultured Dechloromonas sp. | reverse complement strand
AGGACCTCAAGCGCTACGAACCGGCCGAGCGGGCCAATCACTGGGTGGTGGGCATTGCCTTCATCCTGCTCGCGCTCTCCGGCCTGGCCTTCTTCCATCCGGCCTTCTACCCGCTGACGCAATTGTTCGGCGGTCCGGTGTGGGCCCGTATCCTGCACCCCTTCCTCGGGGTGCTGATGGCAATCTCCTTCCTGGCCCTCTTTGTCCGCTTCAAGCATCTCAACAAGATGACGCCTGCCGACAAGGAATGGCTGTCACGGGCCAAGGAAATGGTGGATGGCGACGACCACGGCATGCCGGAACAGGGCAAGTACAACGGCGGCCAGAAAGCGATGTTCTGGGCGCTTGCCATCTGCATGCTGCTGATGGCGGTGTCGGGCCTGTTCATCTGGCGCGCCTACTTTGCCTTCGACATTCCCCTCGTCCGCCTCGGCGCCGTGGTGCATGCCGCAACGGGAGTGGTCATGATCGGCCTGATCATGGTCCACATCTACGCGGCCATCTGGGTCAAGGGCACCATCCGCGCCATGTGGTACGGCACGGTCACCCGCGCCTGGGCCAGGCAGCATCATCGCGCCTGGTACCGTCAGGTGACCGGCAAGTAAACTGACCTTGCGTTCCGGGGGCGCCGGGGAGATGATCTCGGCGCCCCCGTATTTTCGACCCCCGATGCAGACCCAACCGATCGATTTCCATCCGCCGGCCGAAGAAGCCGCGCCCTTCCTGCTGCCGGTCGCGGCCACCCTGTTTGCCGACCGCGCGGAACGTTTCGAATTCCTGGCCGCCGGCCATAGCCTGGGCGACTGGCTGTCCTTTCTCGCGGACCTCAGCCGGGCCCAGCAGGCCGCGCTGGCCGCGCTGCCGGAGCTTCCCCGGCCCGATGCCGCCGCGCTCGAGCAGGCGCACCGCCACCGCATGCCCCCGCTCGACGTCGCCCGGCGCCCGGCTGCGTGGCGCGACGCCCTGCGCCACATCGCCCGTGCGCTTGTGGCGGACGCCCCGGAAGCCGCCCGCGCCACCCTCGCCGCGCTGGCATCCGCGAGCGACGAGCGCCTCGATGAACTTGCCGCGCACCTCCTCGACGGCGACATCGCCGGCGCCGACGTCACCGCGCTCCCCTTCGTTGCCGCCGCGCTCCAGGTCGCCTACACCGTGATGGCGAGCCGCATCGATGCCAGCCGCCTGCAGAAGCTGGACGCCGACAACGCTTGCCCCTGCTGCGGCAGCCCGCCCGTGGCCAGCGTCGTCCGCCTCGGCGCGGCGATCGCCAACCTGCGCTACCTGCACTGCGGCCTGTGCAACACTGAATGGAACGTGCCGCGCGCCGTGTGCACCCACTGCGGCACCGACAAGGACGTCGCCCTGTACGAGATCGAAGGCGCCGGCAGTCCGGTCCGCGCCGAAACCTGCGACGGCTGCCGGAGCTACCTCAAGATCGTTTATCAGGAAAAGGATCCGCACGTGGACCCGGTCGCCGACGATCTCGCCACGCTGGCGCTCGACCTGCTGGTCGACGAGGCAGGCTATGAGCGGGCCGGTCCCAACCTGTTGCTCATCGGCACGCATAGCGGGTAAGCTGCAACCCCCTTTCACCTTTCTGCCCGGTCCGGGTGAAGGCCATGAACGAAGCTTCTCCTGCGGTCGACCGTCTCCAGAGCCTGAATTCAGGTCGGGGGAAGGGTTGCGACGGGCTGGAACGAAGGGAGGTCCTGGTCAGACCTGGTCTATCCGGAGGCTGCCATGCGAACGCCCGATTCCCGAAAATCGGGGTGCCCGCCTGTTGCCAGTCTTTCGGAACTGCTTGAATTGATTGCCTTAAGGACACCCCATGCCCGCAGCGAACGCCAGGACCCGCGCCACCAGCGCCAGGAAAGCCGCGAAAGCGCCAAAGCTCTCGCGCACCCACGCCCCCGCGGATCTTTCGCTACTCGACTGGCAGCGCGGCCTGCGCCGGCAGTTCGGGCGCGAGCAGGCTTTCGGGCTGGAGAACCTCGGCAGCGAAGCCTTCTTTTCCGACTTCCGCGTCAGCAATCCCCAGTCGAAAAGTGCCTATCGCGTCGCCATTCGCGGCCGGCAGCCGGGGGAGAATTTCTGCGAGTGCCGCGATTACGCGACCAACGAACTCGGCACCTGCAAGCACATCGAATTCGTACTGGCTGCGCTGGAAAAAAGACGCGGTTTCAAGGCGGCGATGGCACGCGGCTACCGGCCGCCGTTTTCGGAAATCTACCTGCGCAACGATGGCGGGCGCAGTATCCATTTCCGTCCCGGGGCTGACTGCCCGGCGGCGGTCGACGGTGCTGCGCGGGCGATTTTCACTGCCGACGATGGCTGGCGGATGGCGCCCGAACGCTTCGATACCCTGCCGCGCTTCCTGGCGCTCGTGGCGAAAAGTGGTCACGAACTGCGTGCCTACGACGACGCGCTCGATTTCGTGGCCGGTTGCCGCGACAGCGAGCAGCGGCGGCGCAAGCTCGCCGGGTTGTACCCGCGCGGCGCGGCGGAAAGCCAGCTCGGCAGGCTGCTGAAGGTCCGGCTTTACCCTTACCAGGCCGAGGGCGCGCTGTTCGCCGTCGCCGCCGGGCGGGCGCTGATTGGCGACGAAATGGGCCTGGGCAAGACCATCCAGGCGATTTCCGCCGCCGAAATCCTCGCCCGTCATTTCGGCGTGACGCGCGTGCTGGTGGTCTGCCCGACCTCGCTCAAGTACCAGTGGCAAAGCGAGATCCTGCGCTTTTCCGGGCGCGCTTCCCGAGTCATCGGCGGCGGCCGGGTGCAGCGCGAGAAGGAACACGCCGAGGGCGATTTCTGCAAGATCACCAATTACGAGAAACTGAGTCGCGACCTGGACCTGATCGCCGCCTGGGCACCCGAGCTGGTCATCGTCGACGAGGCGCAGCGCGTCAAGAACTGGAACACCGTCGCCGCCCGCGCCCTGAAACGCATCGACAGCCCCTACGCCGTGGTGCTAACCGGCACGCCGCTGGAAAACAAGCTTGAAGAACTGATTTCCATCGTTCAGTTCGTCGACCAGCACCGTCTCGGGCCGACCTGGAAACTGCTGCACAAGCATCAGGTCAAGGACGATGGCGGACGCGTGACCGGCTACCGTGACCTGGAGCAGATCGGCGAGACCCTGGCGCCGGTGATGATCCGCCGCCGAAAATCCGAGGTGCTGCTGCAGTTGCCCGAGCGCACCGACCAGAACCTGCTGGTGCCGATGACCGGGGAACAGATGCGCCACCACGAGGAAAACGCCGAGATCGTCGGCCAGATCGTGCAGCGCTGGCGGCGCATGAAATTCCTCTCCGACAAGGACCAGCGTCGCCTCACCTGTTGTCTGCAGAACATGCGCATGGCCTGCAACAGCACCTACCTGCTCGATCTCAAGAGCGACCATGGCGTCAAGGCCGACGAACTGCTCAACCTGCTGGTCGAGGCGCTGGCTCAACCCGGGGCCAAGGCCGTGGTCTTCAGCCAGTGGGTGCGCACGCACGAGATCCTCATCCGCCGTCTCGAGGCGAACGGCATCGGCCATGTCAGCTTCCACGGCGGCATCGCGGCCGAGCAGCGGCCGGCGCTGATCGAGCGCTTCCGCGACGACCCCGCCTGCCGCGTGTTCCTGTCGACGGATGCTGGCGCTACCGGCCTCAACCTGCAGCACGCGAACCTGCTGGTCAACATGGATCTGCCATGGAACCCGGCGCTGCTCGAACAGCGCATCGCGCGGATTCACCGCATGGGGCAGAAACAACCGGTGCAGATCGTCAATTTCGTCGCCAAGGGCAGTATCGAGGAAGGCATGCTGGCGACGCTGGCCTTCAAGCGCTCGCTGGCGGCCGGCATCCTCGACGGCGGCGTCGGCGAAATTTCGCTGGGCGGCTCCCGCCTCAACCGCTTCATGAAGGATGTCGAGAACGTCACCGGGCACATGGGCGGTGGCGAGACGCTGACACCCGACGAGGAATTTCCTCTCCCGGCGGCAGTGCCTGGCGAGGCCGGGGCGATGCCCGGCAGGGCGCCCGAGCCTGCGGTCGCGCCCTTGCCGGAAACGCCCGCCCCGGTCCCCGCGGCGCCGCCGGATCCCTGGGGAGCGCTCGTCGAGGTCGGCACGCAACTGCTCGCCGCCCTCGCCAGCGGTCACGATGCCGAGGCGCCGGCCCACCCCTGGGTCGAGCAGGACGAGCGAACCGGCGCCCGCCATCTCAGGATCCCCATGCCGCCGCCCGAAACCGCCAACCGCCTGGCCGACGCCCTGGGCGCGCTGGCGCAGGCCCTGCGGCGCTAACCGGGCTTATTCAACCTTTTCTGCCCGGTCCGGGTGAAAGCCATGAACGAAAATCGACGTCTTCCCGCGGTCGACCGCGTCTTGAGGCAAGTTTCCGACCTCATCGCGGCGCACGGCCGCCAACTGGTCACCGGCTGCGTCCGCGCCGAACTGGCCGCCGCCCGCGAAGGGCTAAAGCACGGCCTGCCGCTCCCCGACGCGGAGGCCCTGCTCGCCGCCATCCGCCGCCGCGCCGATGACGCCGGCCGTCCCAACCTGCGGCCGGTGTTCAACCTGACCGGCACGGTGCTGCACACCAACCTCGGCCGGGCGCTGCTGTCCGAAGAAGCCATCACGCTGATGGTCGAGGCGGCGCGTTCGCCCTGCGCCCTCGAATACGACCTCGCTTCCGGCGGGCGGGGCGACCGCGACGACCTCGTCTCCGGCCTGCTCGCCGAACTGGTCGCCGGCGGCGATCCGGATGTTGCCGCCACCATCGTCAACAACAACGCCGCCGCCGTGCTGCTGACCCTCAATGCGCTGGCGCAGGGCAAGGAGGCCGTGGTCTCGCGCGGCGAACTGGTCGAGATCGGCGGCGCCTTCCGCATCCCCGACGTGATGCGCCGCGCGCAGGTCAGGCTGGTCGAGATCGGCACGACCAACCGCACGCACGAAAAGGACTACGCCGAGGCCATCGGTCCGAAAACCGCGCTGCTGATGAAGGTGCACACCAGCAATTACGCGGTCACCGGCTTCACGGCTGCGGTCGACGAGCAAAAAGTGGCCAGAATCGCCCATGCCGCCGGCCTGCCCTTCATGGCCGACCTCGGCAGCGGCACGCTGACCGATTTCGCCGCCCTCGGCCTGCCCGCCGAGCCGACGCCGCAGCAGGCGCTGGCGGCGGGGGCGGACATCGTCACCTTCTCCGGCGACAAGCTGCTCGGCGGCCCGCAGGCCGGGCTGATCGTCGGCCGCAAGGACCTGATCGCCAGGATCAAGAAGAACCCGCTGAAGCGTGCGCTGCGCGTCGGCAAAACCACGCTGGCGGCGCTGGAAGCGACGCTGCGCCTCTACCGCGACCCGGATCGCCTGACCGCGCGCCTGCCGACGCTGCGCCTGCTGACCCGGCCGCTGGCCGACATTGAGGCGCTGGCGGCGCGGCTCTGTCCGGCCGTGCAGGCTGCCCTCGGCGCCCAGGCGACGGTGACGATCGAGCCATGCAGCAGCCAGATCGGCAGCGGCGCCCTGCCCGTCGAACGCCTGCCGTCGGCGGCACTGGTTGTCCGTCCCGCCGGCAGGAGGCCGGGCGAGGCGCTGCTGGCGCTCGAAGCCGCGTTCCGGGGGCTGCGGGTACCGGTCATCGGCCGCATCCGGGACGACGCCTTCCGTCTCGATCTCCGCTGCCTCGAGACGAGGGACGAAGCGCGCTTCGTCGCCCAACTCGCCAGCCTGAAGCCGGCATGATCATCGGCACCGCCGGCCACATCGACCACGGCAAGACGACCCTCGTCAAAGCCCTGACTGGCGTCGACTGCGACCGGCTCAAGGAAGAGAAGGCGCGTGGCATCACGCTTGACCTCGGCTACGCCTATACGTCGACGCTGGGCTTCATCGACGTCCCCGGCCACGAGAAGCTGATCCGCAACATGCTGGCCGGCGCCACCGGGATCGACTTCGCGCTGCTCGTCGTCGCCGCCGACGACGGCCCGATGCCGCAGACGCGCGAGCATCTGGAAATCATCGAACTGCTCGGCATCCGGCGCGGGGCGGTGGCGCTGACCAAAATCGACGTGGTTGCGGTCGACCGCCTGGAACGGGCCAAAACCGAAGTCGCCGCCCTGCTCGCCGCTACGGCGCTGGCCTGGGCGCCGGTCTTCCCGGTCGCGGCGACTAGCGGCAAAGGGATCGCCGAACTGCGCGCCTGTCTCGAACAGGCCGCGCAAGCCATTGCGATCAGCGAAAGCAGGGCGGGAGAGGGCGGCTTTCGCCTCGCCGTCGACCGCTGCTTCACGCTGGCCGGTGCCGGCACCGTCGTCACTGGCACCGCCTTTGCCGGCTCGGTCAGGACCGGAGACAGCTTGCTCCTCTCGCCGCCCGGCAAGCCGGTTCGCGTGCGCAGCCTGCGCGTCCAGGACGCCGCGGCCGAATCCGGCCAGGCCGGGCAACGCATCGCCCTGGCGCTGGCCGGTGTCGAGAAGGCCGAGGTCGCGCGCGGCATGTGGCTGGTCGCACCGCCACTGCATGCCCCGGTGCGCCGCTTCGACGCCAGCGTCCGCGTCCTCGCCGGCCAGCCGGCACTCAGGCACTGGACGCCGGTGCACCTCCACCTCGGCGCCGAAGACGTTCCGGCGCGCATCGCGCTGCTTGGCGCCGACGAAATTGCGCCGGGGTGCGAAAACCGGGCGCAAATCAGTGTCGACCGCGACATCGGCGCGCTGGGCGGCGACCGCTTCATCCTGCGCGATGCCTCGGCGCGTCACACCATCGGCGGCGGCGTCGTGCTCGACATCTTTCCGCCCAGCCGCCGCAAGCGCAGCCCCGAACGTCTGGCCATGCTCGCCGCCCTGGCCGATCCCGACCCGGCCATGGCGCTGCGACTGGCCGCCGAACAACAGGCGGCCGGAGTCGCCCTGGCGCCCTTTGCGCTGAACCGCAATCTCGACGGCGCGGCGCTTGGCGCCCTCTGCCGCCACCTGAAACTGAAGGTCGTCGGCGACACCGCCTTCGCGCCGGCCCGCTGGCTGGAACTGGAAGAGCGCCTGCTGGCGGCGCTGGCTGCCGAGCATGAGCGCGCCCCCGACCTCACCGGCGTCGAACGCGACCGCCTGCGCCGCCTGACCCTGCCGACGCTGTCCCGGCCGGCCTTCGACGCACTGCTCGCCGTACCGCTGGGCGACGGCCGCATCGCCCAGACCAACGCCTGGCTGCACCTGCCCGAGCACCGTGTGCAACTGGCTGCCGGCGACCGCGACCTGTGGCAGACGCTGAAGCCGCTACTCGACGCCGAGCCCTGCAACCCGCCCCGGGTGCGCGACGTGGCCCGGGCGACCGGCATCGGCGAAGAAACCGTGCGCGCCCTGTTCAAGCGCATCGCCCGCCACGGCGACGCCTGGCCGGTGGCGCACGACCATTATTTCACGGCGGCAGCCGTCGCCGGTCTGGCGCGCCGCGTCGCCGCGCTCAATGCCCGCGACGGCTGCGCGCGCGCCGCGCCGCTGCGCGACGAAATCGGCGGCGGGCGCAAGATCGCCATCCACATCCTCGAATTCTTCGATCGCATCGGCTACACTCGCCGCGTCCGCGACACGCACGTCCTGCGCGGGACGCCCGAGCAATTCGGTTCATGAACAACGGAAGAGATCGTTCCCCGGTGGGGCGGCCGGTCTTCAAAACCGGTAGGACCTGTCAAACAGGTTTGGGTAGGTTCGACTCCTGCTCTCTTCCGCCAAATTCAGCGATTAAACGCTCCGTGACTTTGTCGTCTGCGCCTCGCCGTGCAGAATGCACTGTCTTCGGCTTGTCTTCGCGTCACGAAGCATTTTCTCGCTGAATTTACTACCACACCGCAATGCCGCACACTCCCTTCTCCGGCTCCATCCCCGACGACCGCCTCTATTGCCCCCGCTACGACATGTGGGTGCAGGATGCCGGCAACGGCGAGGTGCTGATCGGCGCCACCTGTTTCGGCGTCTTTCTGGCCGGCGAGATCATCGCCTTCACCAGCAAGCCGAACGGGGCCGAGGTTGACATCGGGCGCGGCATGGGCACGGTGGAGTGCCGCAAGACGGTGCTCGCGGTCCATGCGCCGATTTCGTTCATCCTGCTCGAAGGCAACGAAGCCGCCGAGGAACGCCCGCGGCTGGTCAATATTGCGCCCTACGGCGACGGCTGGATGGCGCGCGCCAGGCCGACCCGCTGGGCCGAGGAAAAATCCCTGCTGGTCGATGACGCCGCCTACCGCCGCCACATTCTTGCCATCGAGCCGGAGGCCGTCGTTGACTGACAAGCTCGCCCTGCTGCTCTGGGCGGCCACACCGGACCGTCCCGAACTGTGCGTGACGCCACTGGTCCACGCGCTGGCCGCGCGCGCGCTCGATGCCGAGGTCGAGATCCACTTCGCCGGGCCAGCCGTGCGGCTGCTCGTCGCCGGTGTCGCCGACAGGCTCTACCCGACGCCCGAGCGCGAGAAGTCCCTCGGCGACTTCCTGCGCGAAGTGGCTGCCGGGGACGTCCGCCTGCTCGCCTGCAGCATGGCGCTTGCCGCCTGGGTTGCCGACGGCGAGGTGCTGATTCCCGAATGCGCCGGCGCCGCCGGCGCCACCGCCTTCGTTGCCCGTGCGCTCGACCCGGCGTGGCGGACGCTGGTCTTCTGATGACGCGCCCGGCAATTACCGGCGTCGTCCTCGCCGGCGGACTGGGACGGCGCATGGGCGGCGTCGACAAGGGGCTGCTGGAGCTGCGGGGACGGCCGCTGGCAGCCTGGGTGGCGGAACGCCTGGCACCGCAGGTCGATGAGTTGCTGATCAGCGCCAACCGCAACGGCGAACGTTACGCCGCCCTTGGCTACCGGGTCGTCGGTGACCGCATCCCCGGTTTCGCCGGCCCGCTGGCCGGGCTGCACGCCGCGCTGGCGGCCGCGGCGCATCCGCTGGTCGCCACCGTGCCGTGCGATTCGCCCTTCCTGCCGGCCGACCTCGTTTTGCGCCTGTTTTCCGGGTTGACCGCAACCGGCGCCGATGTCGCCGTCGCCCGGACCGGGGGGCGTGTGCAACCGGTATTCTGCCTGTGCAGGCGCGACCTGCAGCCCCACCTGGGCGGCTACCTCGCCGCTGGCGAGCGCCGCGTGGCCGGCTGGCACGCAACGTTGAAGGTGGCGGAAATCGCCTTCGACGACGAGACGGAGGCCTTTGCCAACGTCAACACCCGCGACGAACTGGGGCGATTCGAGAGCGGCGACCCGCGCGCCTGACGCTACCTACGTGACCAGCGTTGACGAAGCGCCGGCCGAAGTGGCGCGCCGCATGCCGGTGGTCGTTTCCGAGCCGGTCGCCACGGGCCTTTCCGGCGCCCGGCGGGGCAGCGCGGAGATGTCATGCATAGGGCGAGCAGGGTTCTGCGCCTGGTCCGGAAAAGTTGCCGGAAAGAGACCAAAAGCCGTTGACAAATTCGTCCTTCTGTTCCGATTTACTCACAGAACTTCCTTCTGGCCGATTCGCGGGGATTGCCCGTGCAATTTGCCGGACCGGATCGCCGGGAATCGCATTTGTCTGCATAAATCAGCATGGAATCAATGACTTGAGTATTTGCTCAAAACTCGTGCAGAAGAGAAAAACTCTTTGTGCGACGCCAACTTACGGGTGATGGTCAGGAATCACTCACAGAGTTATCCACAGATTTTGTGGATAGATTGGAAAGTCGACGACAGGGCATCGGATTGGGTATCGAAGTTAATGTGATCTCTCAGGTTTTCAGGCTGAAAGTTGCCGCGGCGGAATGACTGGTTCGCCGCCTGGCGGAGTCACCGCATCCGGGGCAGCCCGCGTCGCAGCCGCCGCAGAATGGCGCTCCGAGGCAGGCGACGCTGCCGGTCGGGCTTAATGCCAACAACGAGCGGGCGACGAGGACCGGTGTCATTACCGGGTCGGTCACCAACATGATGACCGGGAAGGGGCGCTTCGTGGTCGAGTACGAAGACCAGGTGTTGACCGGTGAAGCAACTCGCGTGGTGGAAGACGAAAAGCGGGGGGTAGCGAGCGCCCACGGCCTGGGAGGAATGTTCATGTCATGCGAAACCCAGCTGAATACGCCATATCAGGGCGCGGGAAACCGCACATTCTCCAATGGCGCGAAGTACCAGATGCACATCGGTGGCTGACGGCGCGACTCCGACCGGCTGGCAGTGGTGTTGCGCCAGCCTCTTCGGCTCTCGATCAAGAAGAAGTCGTCCGAAGCCAGCGCAAGCGGAGTGTTGCCGAAGGCGGCGTTGCGCGGTTCCTACTTGACGCGCATCCCCGGTTGCGCGCCGGCGTCGGGTGACAGCAGGAAAATGCCGGGGGTTTCGCCGGTGCTGTCCGAAGCGGCCAGCACCATGCCTTCCGAGAGCCCGAACTTCATCTTGCGCGGCGCCAGGT
>CAZKSD010000076.1:0-10533 GCA_964555315.1 uncultured Dechloromonas sp. | reverse complement strand
TAGCTGGCATCCTGCCCTGCGGAGCCCGGACTTTCCTCCCGATACTCGCGTATCCAGCGATTGCCTGGCCGACTTTCCGGTGAGAATTATCGCACGCCGGACCCGTGCCAAGGTATCATGCCCGGTTGGGCTTCACCGGACCGGTGATTCCCGTATTTACTGGAGAGACCTACTTGGCAAAAGAAGAGCTGCTTGAAATGCAGGGCGTCGTGAACGACGTCCTCCCCGACACCCGCTTCCGGGTCACGCTGGAAAACGGTCACGAACTCGTCGCCTACACCTCCGGCAAGATGAAGAAGAACCATATCCGCATCCTGGTCGGCGACAAGGTCACACTCGAGCTTTCGCCCTACGACCTGACCAAGGGTCGCATCACCTTCCGCCACATCGAGGCCCGGGGCAACACACCGCCACCGCCGCCGCGCCGCCGCTACTGATCCGTCCTAGGCAAGCGGCAGCGCCGTCTTGTCAACCACCCGCCGCAGCACGAAGCTGGAATGCACTCCGGTGACGCCGGGGATGCGCGTGATGCGGTTGAGCAGCAGGTCCTGGTAGGCGTCCATGTCGCGCACCACGACCTTCAACTGGTAATCGGCGTCCTGCCCGGTAATCAGCAGGCATTCCAGCACTTCCAGGTTGTCGCCGATCCGCGCCTCGAAGTTGGCGAAGCGTTCCGGCGTGTGCTGGTCCATCGAGATGTGGATCAGCGCCATCAGCGACAGCCCGAGCTTCTTCGCATCGAGCAGCGCGCGGTAGCCGGCGATCAACCCCGCCTCTTCCAGCGCGCGGACCCGGCGCAGGCAGGGCGAGGGCGAAAGGCCGATGCGGTCGGCCAGATCCTGGTTGCTGATGCGCCCGTCAGCCTGCAGGATGGCGAGAATCTGGCGGTCGTAGCGGTCGAGTTCCATGCCCCACCCGGAAAGAGGAAAGGCAGCCATCTTGCTGCCCTTCCCCGTTCAAGGCAAGCAACTGCGGATCAATGCCGAAAAAAGGGCATATCTAGTCGCGCCATGCGCTGAAGACGAAATCCTTGTCTTTCTGCGACTGGTGGCAGGCGTGGCAGTCGGCCTGGCCCTTGGCGTCGAGGCTGCCCTTGCGGGTCCTGGCGTCGAATATCTGGTAGCCCCAGCCGTCGTTGGCCTTGAATTCCTTGCTGTTCCTGGCCATCACGAGTACCGCCTTGCGCCCGCCCTCGGCCACGGCATTGTCCTTGTCGACCGCCTCGAAGAGGTCGAAGACGATGACCGAGCCGTCGGGAAAGCGGCCGGCCTGGTAACCCTTGACCGCCTTGCCGTTGGCGTAGATATGGTGCATGCCGCCGACGGCGTCGTAGAGCGGGTGCCCTGGCTTGAGCACCATCGACTTGACGTGCTGCCACTGGCGAAAGCCGTTGGGATACGCGACCTCGCCGGCCAGCGCGGGCCAGGCGACGGCTGCGGTCAACGCCAAAAAAGCCGGATATTTCAGGATGTGCATGATGATCTCCCGGGGTGGTTGATTGGGCGTCGCCAACCAGATTGCCGGCGACGTGTTTAGTTTCGAATCGAAATCATTATTTGTCAAGATGGTTTCGTATCGCTACCATGTAGTCATGACCCCTACCCAGCTTCCCCACGTACTTGCCGCCCTGGCCCGCGCCATTGCCAACGAACAGCGGCAGGCGGCAATTGGCGCCGGCCTGTTGCCGGTACAGCAGAGCATCCTGGGCTACCTGCGTGACGCCAACCGTTACAGCAATACCCAACAGGCGCTGACCGAATATCTCGGCCTGACCAAGGGGACCGTCTCGCAAAGCCTGAAGGTGCTCGAAGAAAAAGGCTGGATCGCGCGCCAGACCGACGCTACCGACCGCCGCATCGTCCGTCTCGCACTGACGCCGAGCGGCCGCGAACGGCTGGAGCACGCGGGGAACGCGGCCTGGACCCAGGCCTGCCAGAACCTGAACGCCGCCGAGCAGGCCGCCGCCACGCAGACGCTCTCGCGCCTGCTCACCGGCTGGCAGCAGGCACGGCAGGGCAAGACCTTCGGCGTCTGCCACAGTTGCCGCCACTTCCAGCGCGGCGATGCGGACCACCGCTGTGGGCTGACCGGCGAGGCGCTATCGGACGATGACAGCCAGCGGATTTGCCGCGAGCACACACCGCCTAAGGCAGCCTCATCTGAAAAAAACCGATGACTCGGAATAATATATCTACTATCAAATAATTTTCGGAATATTATTGCTTATAAACGCCAATCAAAGCCAAAATACGCAAGCACCTGCGGCGGGGTTTTCCGTATGATGCAATCCATCGACCGATTGCATCGCTGCCCCAGGAGCCACACCATGATTGCCCGCCCCGCCGCCAAGTACCACGCTTTTCCCCCGGTAAACCTCGTCGACCGCAACTGGCCCAACCGCAGCATCACGCAGGCGCCGATCTGGATGAGCACCGATCTGCGCGACGGCAACCAGGCGCTTTTCGAACCGATGAATGCCGAGAAAAAGATGCGCATGTTCAAGATGCTCTGCGCCATCGGCTTCAAGCAGATCGAGGTCGCCTTCCCCTCGGCTTCCGAAACCGAATTCGGCTTCGTGCGCCAGCTCATCGAAGGCGGCCACATTCCCGACGACGTCACCATCGAAATCCTCACCCAGGCCCGCGAGCACCTCATCCGCCGCAGCTTCGAATCGCTCAAGGGCGCCAAGAAGGCCATCGTCCATGTCTATAACGCCACCAGCAAGACCTTCCGCGAGAACGTCTTCGGCATGAGCAAGGCCGAGGTCGTGCGGATGGCCGTTGACGCCGTCCGGCTCATCAAGGCCGAGGCCGAGGCGATGCCGGAAACCGAGATCACCCTCGAATACAGCCCGGAACTGTTCACCGCCACCGAGCTCGATTTCGCCAGGGAAATCTGCGACGCCGTCACCGAGGCCTGGGGCGCGACGCCGCAGCGCAAGGTCATCCTCAACCTCCCGACCACGGTCGAGATCGCCACGCCCAACATCTACGCCGACCAGATCGAGTGGATGCACAGGAACCTCGCGCGCCGCGACAGCGTCATCATCAGCCTCCACCCGCACAACGACCGCGGCACCGCCGTCGCCGCCGCCGAAATGGGCCTGATGGCCGGCGCCGACCGCGTCGAGGGCTGCCTTTTCGGCAACGGCGAGCGCACCGGCAACGTCGACCTCGTCACCGTCGCGCTCAACATGTATACACAGGGCGTGCATCCCGGCCTCGATTTCTCGGACATCAACGCCGTCGCCCGCACTTTCGAACACTGCACCCAGCTCCCGATCCACCCGCGCCACCCCTACGTCGGTGATCTTGTTTTCACGGCCTTCTCCGGCTCCCACCAGGACGCCATCAAGAAGGGGTTCTCTGCTCACAAGGCGGATGAGCATTGGTCAGTGCCCTACCTCCCGATCGACCCGGCCGACGTCGGCCGCAGCTACGATTCGGTGATCCGCGTCAACAGCCAGTCGGGCAAGGGCGGCATCGCCTACCTGATGGAGACCGAGAACGGCATCGTCATGCCGCGCCGCCTCCAGGTCGAATTCTCCGGCGTCGTCCAGCGCCACGCCGAGCAGCTTGGCGGCGAAGTGAGCGCTGACGACATCTGGGATCTGTTCGCGCGGACCTACCTCGATCCCGCCGCCCCGGTCCGTTACCGCGAGCATCACCTCTACGAGCATGGCGGCGTCCAGGGCATCCGCCTCGCTGTCGATGTCAAGGGCACGCCGCACATCCTGACCGGTGAAGGCAACGGCCCGATCAATGCCGCGGTCCACGCCCTCCACAGTGCCGGAATCCGGGTCCAGGTCCGCAGCTACGAAGAGCGCTCGATGGTCCCCGGCAGCGACGACGGCAATGCCCAGGCCTGCGCCTTCATGGAGATTGCCGGCAGCGGCAACGGCGATTTCTACGGCGTCGGCATCGACGGCAACATCGTCACCGCGTCGATCAAGGCGCTGATCAGCGGCATCGACCGGATGGGCATCGCCACCCTGGCACAGAGCACCGAAAAGGCCGCCTGAACCGGCGTCGGGCCCGACGGACACGCCCCGATGCGGCAGCTTTCGCCGCGCCGGGGCGCCCTCGGTTTATTTCGGGAACATGAACTGCACCTGGAGACGGATCTGCCAGTTCGGCCCGTCATCGGGCGTCACCACGTTGTAGTAGGCCGACAACTGGGTATTCACCGGCAGTTTGCCGAGATGGAATATCTTGCCGATGCCGCCACCCACCGGCACCGTCCAGCGCTGGCTGCTCTCGGCCTTCCAGTTGGCGGTGATGATCGGCGAGCTGGTCAGGTAGAGGCCGCCGGGAAAGTTGTAGTTCACGAAGGGCTGGATCAGGCCGTTGTTGTAGGAGCCGCCCTGCTTGCTGTCGGACAGCGACCAGATGTTGTTCACGAGAATGCCGTACACCCACGGATCGCCCTTCTCGAGGTGCAGCACGACGGCCTGCGGACCAAGACCCCAGTTGTCGTTGCCGAGACCATGGGTGTTGGTCGGCGCCTGCAGGATCGTACCCGCACCCCATATCCAGGCGCCGGGCTTCGCCGGCGACAGCATCGCGGAAAACTGCAGGTCGCCGATGCCGTTGGCGCGTTCGTCACCGGGGTAGAGCGCCGGTTGCGAGATCACCGGCAGGATCGTGCGCGTGATGACGTTCCAGTCGTCATTCAGCGAAATCGGGATCACCGGCTGGATGTTGAGGACGTTCTGCGTGCCCTTCTCGGGCCCGTAGTTGAGGTTCGTGTTGTTCTGGAACGGCACGCTGATCAGCGCGCCGACCGGGTTCTGGGCGATCTTCGCCAGTTCCTCGGCGCTCATCTCAGCCTGCGCGGGGGCGGCCAGCGCCGCACACAGGGCCAAAACGGCGGCAATCCGCCCCGATCGATGAGTTGCTGACTTCATGGCGACGACCTTTCCGGTAGCGAATGACGGTAAAGCGCATTCTAGCGCAGGGAATCGCGCCCCTGCTTGACACATCGCGACAGGAGCGCCAGCGGCTGCGGTCAACCGCCCGCGGGACCGCGATCCGGCGCGTGCGTCCGCCGCCACTCGCTGGGCGCCACGCCGCGCCAGCCGCGAAAGGCGCGGGTGAATACGCCGGCCTCGGCATAGTCGAGCGCGGCAGAAATCTCGCCGAGCGTCATGTCGGTGTCGCGCATCAGGCGCTCGGCCAGGTCACGCAGCGCCTCCTGCGATATCCGATGGAAAGTCGTTCCCTGGCGTTCGAGCCTGCGGTTGATGCGCCTGCGGTTCATCGCGAACAGCGTGGCGACCTCGTCGAGCGAGCAGCGGCGAACCGCCACCAGCCCGCGGACGACGCGACGAACCTGTTCGGCGAAATCCAGATCGCTCTGCCTGGCGACCGTCCTCAGCCGTTCCGCGAGCAAGGCATACTTCTCACGGTCGGCGCCGGCAATCCGCCGCCGGAGATTGCCGGCGGGAAAGATCAGCGCGGCCCGCTCGGCGGCGAATTCCGGCGTGCAGGCAAAGACATTCTCGTACGGGCGCACATCGCGCGGCCGGCGGCGCGGCAGCAGAACCGCCGTCGGCTTCCAGTTCGGGCCGCACAGACGGCGCATCAGCCCCATGCCGATGGCAATAGCCGCGTCGTTGATCTGGTCGACGCCGGGACCCGTCGCATCGAGCAGGGCGTAGCCGATCGACGCGTCCCTGCCCGCGACCGTCCGCGTCGCCATCCCGCCGCGATCGTGCACATGGAAATATTGATGGATATGGGCAATCGCCGTCCCGACGTCGGCGCACTGCTCGATGATCTCGCCGAGCAGTCCGAGCGGATTGTCGTCCGCGGCGGCCCCCAGCAGAAGGCCGAAGTGCTCGCAGCCGGTCGCTGCGACACAACGCTCGAGCAGATTCCCCAGGGCCTGCAGCGAAATCGTATTCTCCGGATTCGCGAAAAGGTCGGCGGGGATTCCCGCCCCGGCAAGAACCTGCTCCGGATCGGCTCCCAGTCCGCTGATCGTCCGGGCGATATGCATTGCCGGCTGCGCGCGCACGCAGCCCGCCTGAATATCGCCGAAGGCGCTGGCCGCCGGTGAATTCCCGATACCCTTCCTGGACATGAGGGACCCCAAATGCGCTGACGTCGTGAATTATCAAGCACGACGAGGCAATTTGGAAGACAATGCAGCAACGTCCCGATTGTGGCGTCCTCCAGCTATCTAACGAGAGCGCATCTGGTCCATCTGCCGGAAATGGGGTTCCGGGCATTACCCGATGCGCCGCCATTCTCGCGGAGCCGCCGGATTTCAACCACAATGCGGGAATCGTCGATGGGGAGGACATCCGTGGAAGCCATAAAAATCGCTGAAGAGGCCTTTGTGTCCCTGGATTTCAAGTACAGCAAGCAGATCGTCGCCGCCCTGCTGCCGATGGGCTTGACCGTCATCCTGCACGGCGCCGGCATCGAACTGGTGCATCGCTTCTTCCGTCGCTTCGGACGACCCGTCATGCGCGGTCCGCACGGGACCGCGCGCACGGCGGTCATCATCTGCGTGGTCGCGATCCTGCTGGTAACGCATTTTGGCGGGGTAGTCGTATGGGCCGCCTTCTACTATTTGAACGACCTCATCAAGGACATGTCGTATGCCATGAACTACTCGTTCAATGCCTACACCACCTTGGGCGCCAGCGGCATCGTTCTGCCCAGGGGCTGGGTGGGGTTCGGGAATTTCGAGTCGATGACCGGCATGCTGATGTTCGGCTGGTCGACGGCGGTTCTTGCAGACATCATCGGAAGACTACACAATACCGAAGACTGACTTGAGATTTCCCGGCGACCAGACTCTCCGGCGGGTCTTTTGCTTGAGGGCGCCAGGGGGCGCTGTCTGCCGGGGTGCCGCCAATTTCGTTTCGCGAGGAGGAAAAGGCCATGTCAAAAAGCAGACCAGCCATCGGCGATGACGGACATCCGCTCCCGCTGCTGCCGCCGGAACGCGATCCGCGCCTGTGGACGCGGCTCGTCCGGGTCATGTTCTTCACCCCCGGCTTCGTCGCCCTGCTCCTGATCAAGGCCGGCGAGCCGGCGGCTTTCGGCGTCACCATCGAGTTGCTGATGCTGTCATGCGCCACCGCCGTCGTCGGCGGGCTGTTCGTCGCCTCGCAATCGTCGGGCGCCGGCGCCGACCCGGCCTCCGAGGTCAGCCTGTGGTCCGGCGGACTGATTCTCGAGTTCCTTTCGGTCGTTCCCTTCCTCTGCGCATTGCCGCCGCTGTTCCACCAGTTGGCGAACAGCACCCTGCTGCACGCCAAGGCGCTGGACGCCGTGGACCTCAGTCTCGGCCCCTCCGAACTCATCCCGGCCGTCGCCATCCTGCCGTTCATGCTTTACCAGTTGTCCGGATTCGGGACGCTGGGCTATATCGTGTCGCGAACGACGAACTGGGTTCTCAATGGGGTCATTTTCGCGGCGATCATCGCCGGCTACGTCGCCAACCGCACCGCCAACTTCGCCGTCGAAAAGGCGATCGACGGTTTCCTGGTCGCACTGATGACGATCGTGGTCTTCTACGGCGTCCTCAAGCTCAAACGCCTGCAGGCGACCTACGAAGCGCACGCGCCCGCCAAGCCACCCAAGGACGCGAAGGAGGCCAAGGCCGCGGCAACCAGCGCACCGGAAACCCCGCCGGCATCCTGAACAAACGACAATCATCGGAGGTTTCATGTCTTCACGCTCGCTGATCGTGATGCCCGACGACACGGGCCAGCCGCTTGTGGATGCCATCGCCGGCGCCAGGAAGTCGATCCGCATCAAGATGTTCCTGTTTTCCGACCCGTCGCTGCTTGCCGCGGTGATTGCCGCCCACCAGCGCGGGGTCACGGTTCGCGTCATGCTCAACCCCGCCCGCCGCGGCGGCGAGCCGGAAAACGAGGCAACGCGCAAGGCGCTCGAAGAGGCCGGCGTCGACGTGGCCGACACCAATCCGGCCATCGACCTGACCCACGAAAAGTCGATGGTTGTCGACGACGAGACCGCCTTCATCCAGTCACTGAACTGGGAGACCAAAAATCTCACCGTGACGCGCGACTACGCGGTGGTCACCTCGCACCGCCACGAGGTGGACGAAGTCAGCGCCTGCTTCGATGCCGACTGGGAGCGCAAGGAGTTCGATCCCGGCCCGGACTCGCACCTGATCTGGTGCAACATCAACGGGCGCAACCGGGTTGCCCATTTCATCGACCAGGCGACCGAGTCGCTGTTCCTGCAGAACGAGCGCTACCAGGATGAAGTGATCATCGAGCGCCTGGTGCGCGCGGCGGCCCGCGGGGTCAAGATCCATATCCTGGCGCGACCGGCGCACTCGCTGAAGAAAGGCAAGCTGGTCGAGGGCGTCGAGGGGCTGCGCATCCTCCAGGACCTCGGGGCCAAGGTGCACAAGCTCAAGGGCTTGAAACTGCACGCCAAGATGATGCTGGGGGATGGCGCGCGCGCCCTGATCGGCTCGATCAACCTCGCGCCCGGCAGTTTCGACAGCCGGCGCGAACTGGCGATCGTCGTCCATGACGAGGCGGTGGTCAAACGACTCGAACAGGTCGTCCATCACGACTGGTCGCATTCGGTATCGCTGGACCTTTCCGACGAGGGCCTGCTCGCCGATCTCGCCGAAATCGAGGAGGAAGCCGCCGCCGAACTCGCCCTCGAGAACAATCACAAGAACCACCATCATCATCAGTGAAGCCGGGGGCATCGGCGCGCCCGGCTTAGCGACCTTGAGAGGAGAACCATCGATGAAGACTTCCTTCCTATCCGCCGCAACCCTGCTTGCCGCCCTCGCCGTTGCCGGTTGCGCCACGCCGCCGGCGCAGATCCTCGACAGCATGGAGCCGACGGCGATCAATACGGCCGTCCAGCGCGGGCGCTTCGAACTCAACTGCCCTGATGTCCAGGCCGCGCTGCTGTCCCGGGAACTGATGCAGCCGGCCATCGAGACGATACGCTTCCAGGGCATCCAGCGCGGCTCGTTCACCATCGGCATCAGCGGCTGTGGCCAGCGCAAGACTTACCAGATCATCTGCCCCGAGGGCGGAGACGGCTGTTTCTCGGCCGACACGCTGGGAAATATTCGTTAGACCCACGAGTCCCGGGTCTTGCGGGCGCCCAAAGTTGATACCATGGCCCACCCGCATTTCCGGATGCGACGAGACTGCGAGCGCAACTCTTCATCAACCCCTGTCAAGGAGCACATCATGATCCAGAGAATTTCATCCTACATTTCCGCCATGGCCCTTGCCCTGACCCTTGCAGCGTGTGCGGCGCCGGGCGGCGGGCCGGGCGAAATGGAGATTCGCACCGGCACCATCGAGCAGATCACGCCGGTGCAAATCCAGAGTAATCAGCATACCGGCGTCGGCGCCGTGGTCGGCGGCCTGGCCGGTCTCGGCATCGGCAGCCTGATCGGCGGCGGCACCGGGCGCGATGTCGCCATGGTCGTCGGCGCCATCGGCGGCGCGGTCGCGGGCCAGAAGGTACAGGAGCATTACAGGCAGCCGGTCGCCGGCCAGCAGATCATCGTCCGGACCACCAACGGCGTCCTCGTCTCGGTAACCCAGCCGGCCAACCCCAACCTGCGTCAGGGCCAGAGGGTGTACATCGAGGGCAGCGGCGAAGACGCACGCGTCGTTCTGCGCTGAGCCATCCATCCGGGCGGTTGCGGGCGCGAAATCGGCGCCTGCAACCGGTCGACCGCAACAAGGACGCATCATGCCCTTTTTTGTCAGCCCCGGCCTGGAACGACGCCACTACCTGATTGCGATCGGCATCGCGTTGTCGGTCGCGGTTGCCGGGTGCGCCCCCGACGCCGTCCGCCCGGAACGCCCTTACGACGCGTTCCTTGACCGCGTGCAGAACGATTGCGGGAATCTCCGGCTCGGACCGGCGTTCATCAGGACGCTGTTGCGCCAGCAGGACCCCTACTTCCTTGACCTGACCTCGCGCTTCTTCAACGGGCTGGTCTCGGAACAGAATTTCGTCGAGGCTCTGGAAAGCTTCTACAATTCCCCTCCCGGTTCGCCGGGCATTCGCTGCATCCTCCAGCAGATGCCGGCGCCGGGGTCGCCGCCCCCGCTGTCGGTTCCGCCGATAATCAGGTAGCCATCCGCGGCGCGCAGCTTCCTTTCCACTTCCGTTTTTCCCGCCACAACGGCACCAACCCCCCCTGGAGATCCTTCATGAAAACTGCATTGAATGCCACCCTGCTTGCCCTGACCCTCGCCTTCGGTTCCGCCCATGCCGCCGATGCCAAACCCTTAGCCTCTGACGCCGGCACGCCGGCGGTGATGGCGGGCGACGTCGTCAGGGCAGAGGCCGAAGTCGTCGGGATCGACAAGAAGACGCGCACCGTGACGCTCAAGGGCGAGGATGGCAATGTCTTCGACGTCGTCGTCGGCAAGGAAGCCAAGAACTTCAAGCAGATCAAGGTCGGCGACCGCGTGGTCGCCGAGCACATGGAAGTACTCGCCATGGAACTGAAGAAGGGCGGCGGCCTGCGCGAGACGGTCGAGAAGGACATCGA
>CAZKSD010000075.1:0-10741 GCA_964555315.1 uncultured Dechloromonas sp. | reverse complement strand
TCGCCCCCTGCGGACTCGGCGCCCGCGACACGCTGCGCCTCGAAGCCGGCATGAACCTCTATGGCCAGGACATGGACGAGACGGTTTCGCCGCTCGACGCCGGCCTCGCGTGGACGGTCGCGATGAAAGACGATCGCGATTTCGTCGGAAAATCCGCGTTGACCGCAACCGGCCAGCAGAAGCAGTTCCTCGGGCTGATCCTGATAGACAGAGGCGTGCTGCGCGGACACCAGACAGTCATTACAAAACAGGGAAATGGAGAAATTACTTCGGGTAGTTTCTCACCAACGCTGCAGCAATCCATCGCCCTCGCCCGCCTGCCGCCCGGCGTGCAAATCGGCGATGAAGTCGAAGTCGATATCCGCGGCAAGCTGCTCAAGGCCAGGGTTGTCAAACCCGTATTCGCCCGCAACGGCAAGTCTGTAATTTGACCCTGCGAGGCATATGAAATGTCTATAATGAGCACTAATTATGGACATAATTGGAGTTCCCCATGAACTGGAACATTGCCCAAGCCAAGCAGCACTTCTCGGAAGTCGTCAAACAGGCGGGCACCGAACCGCAGATAATCTACAACCGCAACACACCGGTTGCGGTCGTCATTACGGCCGATGAAATGGCAGCATTCGGTGCCTGGAAAGCCGCTCAGGCGAAGTCCGAGACGCTGGGCGAGGCTTTCGCGGAGTTGCGCCAATTGATGATCGACGCAGGCTACGAAGATGGCCTGGAACTGCCGCCACGCTCAAGCATTGGGCGCCCAAATGCCTTCGTCGAGATGCTGGAGGAAGAGTACCCAGAGAGTCGGGCATGAGTTTCCTGCTCGACACCAACATCGTCAGCGAACTCACTCGCCGCCGCCCCAATCCGGGCCTGCTGGTCTGGGCCGACAAGATGACAGATCAACGCCTTAGCGCAATCACCGTCGACGAACTTTGGTTCGGCATTGCCCGCCGCCCTGAAGTTCAGCTTGTCACCTGGCTGGAGAACTATCTGAACCGCCACACGGTTATCCCAGTGACTGGAGAAATTGCCGAACGTGCTGGCCGGATGCGCGGTGATTTTTCGCGAAAAGGGATCTTGCGTAGTCAACCCGACATGCTCATCGCCGCCACCGCCCAGGCCCACAACCTCACCCTGGTCACGCGCAACCTCCGCGATTTCGACGGTTGCGGGATCGGCTTGTTGAACCCATTTACCGGCTAGGCCAATGCAAGGCTTGCTCTTCTCGTCCGATTTCCTGCTCCGCGGCATTTCCGAAACCGGCGCCTGGCAGTCCCTGGCCGAGACGGAACTCGACGCCTTCATCGCCGAACTCCGCATTCATTTTTCCCGGTTTTCAGCCGCCAGCACGCTGAACGAAGCCCAAACCGAGGACGAACTGGTCGAGCCCATCATCGACTTGCTGGGCTGGAGCGACGCTTGGATTTCCCAGGTCAATCTCTCGGAAACCGGTCGCGAGGACGTTCCTGATTTTCTGCTCTTGCCCAGCCCGGAAGCCAAAACACGCGCCCTCGCCCTGAGCGACGACCAGCGCGCCAGCCACGGCATCGCCCTGCTCGAAGCCAAGCGCTGGCTGCGCCCGCTCGACCGGCGGGAAGAAAGCGCCGGCGCGAAGACCCGCAAGCGCTTCGATTTCGGCGCGCCTTCCTCGCAAATGCTGCGCTACCTGTCGCGCGCCGACGTCATGAGCGACCGCGCGGTCAAGTGGGGCATCCTGACCAACGGCGCGGCATGGCGGCTCTACTGGCAGGATGCCCGCTCGCGCGCCGAAGATTTCTTCGAGATCAATCTCGCTGCGCTGCTCGGTGTCGGGGGCATCCCGGCCGAATTTGACGATTTCGAGGCACGGCACGGCCTCAAGCTCTTTTTTGTGCTTTTCGGGCGCAGCGCCTTCCTGCCGCAGTCCTGGGACAGCGAGCGCCGGTCCTTCCATGCCATTGCCCTGGCCGAAGCCCGGCGTTACGAGGAAACCGTCTCCGAACTCCTCGGTCAACGCGTTTTCAAGGAAGTTTTCCCGGCGCTCTGCGAGGCCATCGCCGCCGACGACCGGCAGGCCGGGAAGGACCGCAAGGGCCAATACACCACCGCCTATCTGGAAGAATTGCGCGAAGCCGCGCTGGTCCTGCTCTACCGCCTACTCTTCCTGTTCTATGCCGAAGACCGGCGGCTGCTCCCGGTCAACGACCCGCGCTACGCCGATTACTCCCTGACCCGGCTGCGCGAGCAGATCGCCGAAGCGATCGACAAGGGCAAGACCCTGGCCAGGCGCATCCACAATTACTGGAGCCAGCTCGACAACCTGTTCACGCTGATCGCCGAAGGCGACGACACGCTCGGCATGCCCGCCTACAACGGCGGCCTTTTCGAACGCGGGCGCTCCGCCATCCTGGCCCGCGCCAAGGTTCCGGATTCCCTGCTGGCGCCGGTGATCGACGCCCTTTCCCGGCGCACCGAAGACCTGCTCAAGGCGCACATCAACTACCGCGACCTGTCGGTCATCCATTTGGGTGGCGTCTATGAGCGCCTCCTCGAATATCGTCTGGAACAGGAAGACGGCCAGTTGAAGGTGAACAAGGCCAGCTTCGCCCGTAAAGGCAGCGGCAGCTACTACACGCACGATGCGCTGGTGCGCCTGATTCTCGACGAAGCGGTCGGCCGCCTGTTGAGCGAAAGGCAAGCCGCTTTCGATACCCTGCTCGACAAGTACCGCAAAAAAGCCGAACTCAAACCCTACGAATGGGACCGCCTCGACGCCGCCGACCCGGCCAGCCGGTTCCTCTCGCTCAAGATCTGCGACCCGGCGATGGGCAGCGGTCACTTTCTCGTGGCCCTGGTCGACTGGCTGGCCGACCGCGCGCTCGAAGCCGCCCAAGGCACGGCCAACGCGGTCAATGGCTGCGCCTTCGCCGCCCACCTCGAAGAGCAAGGGCGCCCGTGGTCATCGCCCGTCGTCAGCCGCATCGCCGATATTCGCCGGCGCATCCTCAAGGCCGCCGACGAACACGGCTGGGCGATCGACCGCCGTCAGCTCGATGACCGCCACATCATCCGGCGCATGATATTGAAGCGCGTCGTCTTCGGCGTCGACAAGAACCCGATGGCGGTCGAACTGGCCAAGGTTGGCCTCTGGCTGCACACCTTCACGGTCGGTGCGCCGCTCTCCTTCCTCGATCACCACCTGCAATGCGGCGATTCCCTGCATGGCGAGAGCATCGCGACGGTTCGCGCCGGCCTGGCCAAGCTCGGCACGCTGTTCCAGGAAGGCGAAATGACCCGCCTCGGCATGGCCGCGCAAAGCCTGGAAACGGTCGCCGAACTGACCGATACCAGCATCGCCGAGGCGCATGAATCAAAGCGTCTGGCCGACGAAGCGCAACGCTGTCTGCGTCCCATCCATGCCCTGCTCGACTTCTGGCGCGCGCTGCGCTGGATCGTTCCCGGCTGGCCCCATGTCAAGGCCAATCTCAAGGACGAATCGCTCAAAACCGCGCTGGCCGAACTGTTCTCCGGCCGCTACAACCTGAGCCTGGTTGCCGAAAGCGCGTGGCTTCGCTGCAACCAAGCCGGCGATGACGAGGGTGACGCCCCCGAAGACGCCGACGAAACGACGCTTGCGGTCAACGCCGTTTTGACCCGTATTTTCACCCTGGCCCGCCGCGAGCGCTTTTTCCACTGGCAGACCGCCTTCGCCACCGTCTGGCAAAACGGCCAGGGCGGCTTCGACGCGCTGATCGGCAATCCCCCGTGGGATCGCATCAAGCTCCAGCAAGTCGAATGGTTCGCCGAACGCAAGCCGGCCATTGCCCTGCAAGCGCGCGCCGCCGACCGCAAGGCGCTGATCGAACATGAGGCGCGCCGCAAGACACGCCTCTGGCAAGACTATCAAGCCGCCCAGGAATCCGCCGAAGCCGGCGCCCGCGTGCTGCGTGAATGCGGTGATTTTCCGCTGCTCTCCGGCGGCGACACCAACCTCTACAGCCTTTTTGTCGAACGCGCCGCCGCCTTGGCAGGCGTCAACGGCATCGTCGGCCTGCTCACGCCCTCCGGCATCGCCGCCGACAAAGGCGCCGCGCCCTTCTTCCGCACGCTGAGCGAAGCGGTCGAGGGCCGGGGCAGCCGCCTCGCCGCCCTCTACGATTTCGAGAACCGCAAGGTCTTCTTTCCCGATGTTCATGCCAGCTTCAAGTTCTGCGCCCTGGTTTTCGGTAGCGAAACCCGCCGTTTTCACGAAATCCGCTCCGCCTTCTACCTGCACGACGTCGCCGAACTGGCCGAGCCGCAACGGGTCCTGCGCCTCTCCGGCGCCGATTTCCTGCTTCTCAATCCCAACACCGGCGCCGCTCCCGTCTTTCGCAGCCAGCGCGACGCCGAATTGACGCTCGCCATCTACCGCCGTCATCCGGTCCTGGTCAGGCACGGCGAATCCGGCGAACAGCGCGCCTGGCCGCTGCGTTATGTGCGCATGTTCGACATGACCAACGACTCGCACCTGTTTCTGAAAAAGCCGGAAGACGGCGCGTTGCCGCTCTACGAAGGCAAGATGGTCCAGATGTATGATCATCGCGCCGCCGATGTCGTGATCAACAAGGACAACCTGCACCGGGCCGCGCAGCAGGAAAGCATCTCCGAGACGCTGAAAGAACAGCCAGACCGCTACCCAGCACCCCAATACTGGGTAGAAAAAGAAGAGGTGAAGAAGGTTTATGGCGGGGAATGGGCGTTGGGGTTCAAGGATGTGACGGCCCCCACCAATGTTCGAACGATGATTGCAGCAATTCTGCCTGCCGCTGCTTTCGGCAACACCTTACCCTTATTGGCAATTGATGATGCCAAAATTGCCGCATTGATCCTGGCCAACCTAAACGCCTTCGCTTTCGACTTTCTGGCTCGTCAGAAAGTCCAGGGGCAGCATCTCAACTGGTACATCCTCGAACAACTCCCGGTCATCGCGCCCGCCGCTTACGAAGCCGAGATCGGCGGCGTCCGCATTGCCGATTTCATCCGCGACGAAGTCCTCGCGCTGTCCTACACCGCCCACGACCTGGCCCCCTTCGCCCGTGACCTCGGCTACGTCGACGCAGACGGCGCGGTCAAGCCGCCTTTTCCCTGGAACGCCGCCGACCGCGCGCAACGCATGGCCCGCCTCGATGCGCTATTTTTCCACCTCTACGGCCTGTCGACCGCGGACGCCGCCTACATTCTTTCCACCTTTCCCATCGTGCGAGAGCAAGACCAAAAGGCGCACGGCCGTTTCATCACCTGCGAGCGAATTCTCGCCAATCTGCAAGCGATCGAAGCCGGTACGCTGGCGCGCGGCGATTTGCCGCTCTCGACCCATTGACTTTTCATCAAGGAAACCACCATGTCCAACGTCCCCGCCCATCTCAAGTACGCCGCCTCCCATGAATGGATGCTGCTCAACGCCGACGGCTCCGTCACCGTCGGCATCACCGACCACGCCCAGGAAGCGCTGGGCGACCTCGTTTTCGTCGAGCTGCCGGAAGTCGGCGCGCATTTCGAGAAGGACAAGGAAATCGCCGTTGTCGAGTCGGTCAAGGCCGCCGCCGACGTCTATGCGCCGATCGCCGGCACCGTCACCGAGGTCAACCAGTCCGCCGCCGATGCGCCGGAAATCGTCAATCAGGACGCCTACGCCGCCTGGCTGTTCAGGATGACCCCGGACGACGCCGCCGACCTCGACCAGATGCTCGACGCCGCCGCCTACCAGGCCGTCGCCGACGCCGCCTGAGCAAGGAAAGTCCATGCCGCTCAATCAACCGCTCTCCGCGCTGGAACAGTGCGACGAGTTCATCGGCCGCCACATCGGCCCGTGCGCGACCGAAATCGCCGACATGCTGGCGGCCATCGGCGCCGCCAGCCTCGACCAGCTGATCGACCAGACCGTGCCGGCCGCCATCCGCCTGCCGGCCGACCTGCCGCTGCCCCCGCCGCAACGCGAGCACGAGGCGCTGGCGGCGCTGAAGGCGATCGCCCGCAAGAATGTCGTCAACAGGTCGTGCATCGGCATGGGCTATTACGACACGCTGACGCCCAAGGTCATCCTGCGCAACGTCATGGAAAACCCCGGCTGGTACACCGCCTACACGCCCTACCAGGCCGAAATCGCCCAGGGCCGCCTGGAAGCGTTGATGAATTTCCAGCAGATGGTCGTCGACCTGACCGGTCTGGAAATCGCCAACGCCTCGCTGCTCGACGAAGCCACCGCCGCCGCCGAGGCGATGGCCATGGCGCGCCGCGTATCCCGGTCGAAGTCCAACCGTTTCCTCGTCGATGCCGCCTGCTTCCCGCAGACCATCGACGTCGTCCGGACGCGCGCCGCCTACTTCGGCTTCGAACTGAAGGTTGCCGCGGTCGACGCGGCAAAGGACGAAGAATTCTTCGGCGCCCTGCTCCAGTACCCGAACGACAATGGCGAAGTGCGCGACCTGAGCGAGGTCATCGCCAGCCTCAAGGCCAGGGGCGCCACCGTCGCCGTCGCCAGCGACCTGATGGCGCTGGTGCTGCTCAAGTCGCCGGGCGCCATGGGCGCCGACATCGCCCTCGGCTCCAGCCAGCGCTTCGGCATCCCGATGGGCTTCGGCGGCCCGCACGCCGCCTTCTTCGCCACCCGCGAAGCCTACGTCCGCTCGATGCCGGGCCGCATCATCGGCGTCTCGAAAGACGCCCGCGGCAAGACCGCCTACCGCATGACGCTGCAGACGCGCGAACAGCACATCCGCCGCGAAAAGGCCAATTCCAACATCTGCACCTCGCAGGTGCTGTTGGCCAACATGGCCGGCATGTACGCCGTCTATCACGGCGCCGAGGGGCTGCGCACCATCGCCGGGCGCATCCACCGCCTGACCGCGATCCTCGCCGCAGGCCTGAAGCGCGCCGGCATCGCGGTGCTGACCCGGCAGTACTTCGACACCATCCACTTCGACCTCGGCGCCCGCGCCGAAGCGGTCTATCGCGAAGCGCTGGCTGCCGGCTACAACCTGCGCCGCGTCGCCGCCGGCGTGCTCGGCGTTTCCTGCGACGAGACAACCACGCGCCACGATGTCGCCACGCTGTTCAAGCTGATCGCGCAGGTCACGCTCGACGTAAAGACGATCGACGCCCAGGTCACCGCCGCCGACGCCGCGCTGCCGGAGACGCTGATCCGTGCCGACGCCATCCTGCGGCACCCGGTGTTCAACACCCACCACACCGAGCACGAGATGCTGCGCTACCTGAAGTCGCTGCAGAACAAGGATCTGGCGCTCGACCACTCGATGATCTCGCTCGGCTCCTGCACCATGAAGCTGAACGCGACCAGCGAGATGATCCCGGTCACCTGGCCGGAATTCGGCGGCCTGCACCCATTCGCCCCGCGCGACCAAGTGCGTGGCTATCACGAGATGATCGGCGGCCTGACCGAATGGCTGAAGACCGTCACCGGCTTCGACGCCATCTGCATGCAGCCGAACTCCGGGGCGCAGGGCGAATACGCCGGTCTGGTGGCGATTGCCCGCTACCACGCCAGTCGTGACGAAGACCACCGCAACGTCTGCCTGATCCCGAAGTCGGCGCACGGCACCAATCCGGCCACCGCCCAGATGTGCAACATGCAGGTCGTCGTCGTCGATTGCGACGAGCACGGCAACGTCGATACGGTCGACCTCGAAAACAAGGCCGGTTTGCACGCGGCCAGGCTGGCCTGCCTGATGCTCACCTACCCGTCGACCCACGGCGTGTTCGAGGAAGCGGTGCGCGAGATCTGCGCCATCGTTCACCGGCACGGCGGCCAGGTCTACATGGACGGCGCCAACCTCAACGCCCAGGTCGGCCTGACCTCGCCCGGCTTCATCGGCGCCGACGTCAGCCACATGAACCTGCACAAGACCTTCGCCATCCCGCACGGCGGCGGCGGACCGGGCATGGGTCCGATCGGCCTCAAGGCGCACCTGGCGCCGTTCATGGCCAACCACATCGTTGCGCCCGTCGACGGCCCGCACAGCGGCCAGGGCGCGGTTTCCGCGGCCCCGTTCGGCTCGGCATCGATCCTGACCATATCCTGGATGTACCTGGCCATGCTTGGCGGCGCAGGCGTCAGGAAAGCGACCCAGGTCGCCATTCTCAACGCCAACTACGTCGCCACCAGGCTCAAGGACCACTACCCGGTGCTCTACGTCGGGAAGAATGGGCGTGTGGCGCACGAGTGCATCCTCGACATCCGCCCGCTCAAGGCCGCAACGGGAGGAAATACCGGCATCGCCGAGACCGACATCGCCAAGCGCCTGATGGACTACGGTTTCCACGCGCCGACGGTGTCCTTCCCGGTCGCCGGAACGATCATGGTCGAGCCGACCGAATCCGAATCGAAGGCCGAGCTGGACCGCTTCATCGCGGCCATGATCGCCATCCGCGAGGAAATCCGCCAGGTCGAGAACGGCGTCTGGCCTGCCGACGACAACCCGCTGAAGAATGCCCCGCATTCGCAGGCGGACGTGATTTTGGGTGATAGCGACGCCGGCTGGAGTCACCCGTACAGCCGCGAACAGGCGGTCTTCCCGCTGCCGTGGGTTGCCGCCAACAAGTTCTGGCCGAGCGTCAATCGCATCGACGATGTCTATGGCGACCGCCACCTGAACTGCGCCTGCCCGCCGCCGGAGGCCTACGCCGACTGATGGCGGTCGATTTCTCGGCCATCGCCAAGTGGCCCGACGTCCCCGCCTGTTACGGCTGGCTGTCGCTCGACCGGCGCGGAAACTGGCGATTGCGGGGCGAGCGCATCGCGCATGGCGGCCTGATCGCCTTCATCAACCGGCAGTACGGTTGCGATGACGGCGGCTGCTGGTTCGTGCAGAACGGCCCGCAGCGGGTTTTCGTCGACCTGGCCTGCACGCCGTGGGTATTCCGCCAGGAAGACGGAGGCTTCGTCAGCCAGACCGGGGCCGCGAGCGGCGCGCCGAAGTCGCTTCATGTCGACGAAGACGGCAACGTGCTGCTCGCAACCGCGCTCGGCGTCGGCCTCCTCGATGACCGCGACCTGGCCGGGTTCCTCGCCCGGTGCCATGACGCGGGTGGCCGCCCGGCCGGCGAAGACGCATTGCTTGCGCTGATGAAGGGCGAATCCGGGCAGGTTTTCTGGCAAGGTCTGCCGCTAAAGCCGATCGCCGCGGTCGACCTGCCGGAACGCTTCAATTTCCGGCAGCATCCGCAGCCGGCGGAAGGCGCATCGCGCGAAACGCCCCCCGTTGACCGGGGTCGATCCGGCGGATGATACTGGCGCGATGATGCTGAATCTCCTCCCCGTTCTCGACGTCCTCGTGGTCGTGGCGGTGTCGCTGCGCATCTTTTCGCGGCGCTCGGCGCACGGGACGGCGGTGGCCTGGCTGCTGCTGGTCATCCTGCTCCCGGGTATCGGCGCCCTGATGTATCTGCTGATCGGCGAGCGGCGTCTCGGCAGGGTCTGGATGCAGCGGGCGCTTGCCCTGCGCCCGCAGGTGCTGAGTTGGGCCGAACGCATCCCGGTCACCAGCATCGCCTCGCCGACACGCCTGTCCAGCGGCGGCGAAAGCGTCAGCCGCCTGGCCCAGACCGCGGTCGGATTGCCGCTGATGAGCGGTCATCGCCTGCAACTGCTCGCCGACAGCGAATCGATCATGCGCGCGATGATTTCCGACATCGATGCTGCGTTTTCCTCGGTCCACATGGAGTTCTACATCTGGAGCGCCGGCGGCTTCGTCGATGACCTGGTCGCGGCGCTGGTGCGTGCCGCACAGCGCGGCGTCGCCTGCTCGGCGCTCATGGATTCGCTCGGCAGCCGCCCGTTCTTCAAGAGCGCTGACTTCGATCGTCTGCGCGCCGCCGGCGTCAACGTCGTCGAAATGCTGCCGGTCAACCCGCTGCGCGCGCTCTTCGTCCGTTTCGACCTGCGCGATCACCGCAAGATCGCCGTCATCGACCGCCGGATTGCCTACATGGGGAGCATGAACATCGCCGATCCGCGCTTCTTCAAACAGGATGCCGGGGTCGGCGAGTGGGTCGATGCCATGGCGCGGATCGAAGGACCGGCCGCCTGGGTGCTCGAAGCGGTCTCGCTCTCGCTGACCTCGCTGCAGACCGGCGGGGATTTCGCGCCGCTGCCGCCCCCTGACCTGCCGCCTGCCGGGCCTGGCCACGTCCAGATATTTCCCTCGGGACCGCAGACCTCGCGGGTACGCATCGACGCCTTGCTGCTGACGGCGATCTACGCCGCCCGCCGCGAAATCGTCCTGACCACGCCCTATTTCGTTCCCGGCGAGGCCCTGCTGACGGCGTTGCGCTCGGCTGCCATGCGCGGCATCCGGGTCGTGCTGATCGTTCCCGAAAAGGTCGACTCGCGCCTGGTGCGTTTCGCCAGCGAGGCCTACCACGAAGACCTTCTCGAAGTCGGGGTGACGATCCTGCAGTTCCGCGACGGGCTGTTGCACACCAAGAGTATGGTCGTTGATGATGAATTCACGATTTTCGGCACGGTCAACCTCGATTTTCGCAGCTTCGAGCTCAATTTCGAGGTCTCGCTGATTGCCTACGATCATGAATTCTCGGCCACGACGCGCGCCCTCCAGCGCGACTACGAAGCCCGCTCGCGGCGCCTGGAACTCGCGGCATGGCGCGCCCGGCCGCGCGGGCGGCGGCTGCTCGAAAACGCCGTGCAGATGATGAGTCCGCTGCTCTAGGCGTCAGGCGGGCCGCCGTCATGCTCGCGGTTCCA
>CAZKSD010000074.1:0-10743 GCA_964555315.1 uncultured Dechloromonas sp. | reverse complement strand
CCGAGTCCGGAGCATAAAGCGCGCCATGAACCGAGCAGATCAAGTATAGCTTGGATTCATCGAAGAACTCTCCCGGCAGCCAATCAAGTTGTGCCGGAATGTGGCCGCATTCGTTGAGGTAGCCGAAGACCTTCCCGCGAAAACGAACGGCGAAGGCATCTGCCTCGCGCCCTGCGAGGTTGAGGCGAAAGCGGAAACCCGCAGCGGCCTCGACAAGATCGGCGCTGGCGCAGATCAGGCGTTTTCCCTGAGCCAAGTTCCGAGTTCCGCGACGGTATGCAGACAAGCCAGGGGGCGATGTTCGAGCAGATGATCGTGAGCGTGCGCGCCGTAGGTGACGGCAAGACCCGCGACGCCCGCGTTTCGCGCCATCAGGAGGTCGTGCGAGGTATCGCCGATCATCAGGGTCGCTTCGCCGGCGACACCGAATTCCGCCATCAATTCCTCGAGCATCTGCGGATGCGGCTTGGAATGACATTCGTCGGCACAGCGCGACGCCTGAAACAACGGGCGCAACCCGGAATGATCGAGCGCCCGTTCCAGCCCGAGGCGGCTCTTGCCGGTGGCGATCGCCAGGGCGTGGCCTACTGACTGCAGTTCGGCCAGCAATTCGGGGATTCCCGCGAACAAGGCCAGTCGATGATCCGCACCGAGATAGTGAAAGCGGTAGCGATCAACCATCGCCTGGTAGCGTTCCGGGGGCAGGTCCGGCGCCGCATGGCGCATCGCATCCGCAAGGCCAAGGCCGATGACATGCCGCGCCCGGTCGTCGCCCGGCGGGGGATGGCCAATGTCGCGACACGCGGCCTGGATCGCCTGGACAATCGCTCCCGCCGAATCGAGCAGTGTCCCGTCCCAGTCGAAAACCACCAGATCGTATCTCATGGCGATCAGGGCCGCTTGCCGATGATCTGTTCGAGACCGTCGGCGCCGAATTCACGCGTTTTTTCACCGTCGACCGCGGCAATGTAGCCGGCGATGGCCTCCGGCAGCGGAGATGTGCATTCCAGAAGCGTTCCGCTCAGCGGGTGCCGCAGTGCAATGCGCCAGGCATGCAGGGCCATGCGCTTCAGTCCGGCGCGCTTGAGATCCCGGTTAAGCGCGAAATCGCCGTATTTTTCGTCGCCGAGTATCGGAAAGCCCAGATGCGCGAGATGCACGCGGATCTGATGGGTCCTCCCGGTCTTCAGTTGGGCCTCAAGCAGGCTGATCTCCGGCCAGCGCGCCAAAAGCCGAAAAACCGTATGCGAGTCCTTTCCTTCGGGACTCACCGACACCCGCCGCTCCCCGCCTTCCGTCAGATATTTGTGCAACGGCAGTTTGATGTGCTGCGCCGTGTTCATCCAGCGCCCCTTGACCAGCACCAGATAACGTTTGTCGGCGCCGGCGCCATGCTCGCGGAACATGTCGTGCAGCGCCGTCAAGGCGAGCCGCTTCTTGCCGACCAGCAGGATGCCGGAGGTTTCGCGGTCGAGACGGTGCGCCAGCTCGAGAAACCTGGCCTCGGGGCGTTGCCGGCGGAGCGCCTCGATGACGCCGAAACCGACACCGCTGCCACCATGCACGGCAATGCCGTCTGGCTTGTCGATGACCAGTATGGCTTCGTCCTCATAGATTATCGGCAGATCGACGCGCTGCTTGGCAGCCTCGTCAACCTCGCCCTGAGGCCTTTCGGCTATCCGGAGCGGCGGCAGGCGCAGCACATCCCCGACGCAGAGGCGATAGCCTGCGGCGACCCGCCGCCTATTCACCCGGACTTCCCCGCTGCGCAGGATGCGATAGATATGGCTCTTGGGCACCCCCTTGCAGATGCGGATCAGGAAGTTGTCGAGACGCTGGCCCGGATCGTCTTCGCCGATCATCAGATGGGTGACCGAATTGTTACCAGCGCCGTTCATTTTGCAATATACTGCCTTCGCTTCATTTTCCGGTTTGCAGGAGATCCTGAACCGTCAGACCGCTTGCTTCGCGCCCCAGGTGCGGCCGTCACGCGGCAGGCTCCGAAGTCTCCCTTGGCCAGTTGCACAAACCAGACCAACGTGAAGCGACTGGTTAAGTTCACTCACCAGAAGTAGTGATGGTAATGGATAAGCCCACCGTAAGCACGCACGGATTGCCCGTTGCAGGAATTTTCAGGTCGCGCCTTTCAATAAAACAATTCGCGGCCCGGTCTAAATCAGCACTTTTATCGTCGCTTTTGCCTTCTTACGCATGACGCAACCCGATAACTGAACTGTCGCTGCCTGCACGGGACTCCATTGCAGCGTGCCTTGGTGCGCTGGAGCCCCAAATCATGAAACGCATGCTTTTCAATGCGACACAGGCCGAAGAACTTCGTGTCGCCATTGTCGATGGCCAGAAACTGATAGACCTCGACATTGAATCGGCCGCCAAGGAACAACGCAAAAGCAACATCTACAAGGGTGTCATCACCCGCATCGAACCCAGCCTTGAAGCCTGCTTCATCGACTATGGCGGCGAGAGGCACGGTTTTCTGCCCTTCAAGGAAATCTCCCGCGCCTATTTCCAGCCTGGTGTCGAGGTCAGCCGCGCCAAGATCAACGAGGCGCTGAAGGAAGGCCAGGAACTGATCGTCCAGGTCGACAAGGACGAGCGCGGCAACAAGGGCGCCGCCCTGACCACGTATGTTTCACTTGCCGGCCGCTACCTCGTCCTGATGCCGAACAACCCGCGTGGCGGTGGCGTTTCCCGTCGCGTCGATGGCGACGAGCGGGCCGAACTGCGCGACACGATGGATCAGCTGGAAGTACCCAACGGCATGAGCCTGATCGCCCGCACGGCCGCCATCGGGCGCCAGGCCGAAGAACTGCAGTGGGATCTGAACTATCTGCTGCAACTGTGGAGCGCCATCGAAGGCGCTGCCCGCCAGCAGAGCGGCGCCTTCCTGATCTATCTCGAAGGCAGCCTGGTCATCCGTGCCATCCGTGACTACTTCCAGCCGGAAATCGGCGAAATCCTGATCGACACCGACGAGGTTTACGAACAGGCGCGCGCCTTCATGGGCACGGTGATGCCGGGCAACGTCAATCGCGTCAAGCGCTATCGTGACGATGTGCCGCTGTTCTCGCGTTTCCAGATCGAACACCAGATCGAAACCGCCTTCGTCCGTCAGGTCAATCTGCCTTCCGGCGGTGCTGTCGTCATCGATCACACGGAGGCGCTGGTCGCCGTCGACGTCAACTCGGGTCGTGCCACCAGGGGCGCCGACATCGAGGAGACGGCCTACAAGACCAACCTCGAAGCTGCCGAAGAACTGGCGCGCCAGTTGCGTCTGCGCGACCTTGGCGGACTGATCGTCATCGACTTCATCGACATGGAGAACCAGCGCAACCAGCGCGAGGTGGAGAACCGCCTGCGCGATGCCCTGCGCTTCGACCGCGCCCGCGTGCAGATGGGCAAGATCAGCCGTTTCGGCCTGATGGAGCTGTCGCGTCAGCGCCTGCGCCCTGCCCTGGCTGAAACCAGCTACATTTCGTGCCCGCGCTGCACCGGCACCGGCCATATCCGCTCCACCGAATCCGCCGCCCTGCACATCCTGCGCATTCTGGAAGAAGAAGCGATGAAAGAGAACACCGGGGCCGTGCATGTCCAGGTCCCCGTCGATGTCGCCACTTTCCTGCTCAACGAGAAGCGCCCGGACATCCAGGCCATCGAATTGCGCCACAAGGTCACCATCCTGCTCATCCCGAACATCCATCTCGAAACCCCGGCCCATTCGATTACCCGGTTGCGCCACGACGATCTGAACAACGAGGATTTGCGCGAACCTTCCTACAAGATGGTTGATGTGCCGCTCGAGGAAGCAATCAAGCAGGCTACCCAGCAGGAAGCCGCCAAGCCGCGCCAGGAAGCGGTCATCAAGGGCGTCTCCCCGGAGCAACCGGCGCCGAATCTGTCCCGGACAGCAACCGCCGCACCGGCTCAAGTGCCGACGCCGCCAGCAGATTCAGGACAAGGCGTGTTTGCAAGGATCATTGCGTTGTTTCGCAAGACGCCGGCGCCGAGTGCGCCGGCAGCGGCGCCCGAACCGCTCCGGCCAACGGGCGATGCTCGCAACCCCGACCGCGGCGAGCGCGGATCGGTCCGTGACAGCCGTCGCGGCGGCAGGAACTCCGGCAGTCGCAGGAGCGAGGAAACCGGCGAACGCGCCGGCGAGCGTCAGGAACGGCCCACCAGCCGCAGCGAGCGCGTTGCCGAAAAGAACCCGCGCGAAGAGATGAGCGCAACCGGTGGCGAGCGTCAGGAGCGTCGCCCGCGCGCCGAGCGCAAGGAGCGCGCACCACGCCAGCAGCCTGAAGCCGTTGAAAACAGGCCTGTCCAGCCTGTTACCGTCACCGGGGTCGCGGCAGGCAGCCTCCCGCCCGACACCAATGTAGCCCCCGAAGGCGCCGGCACGACCGAGGAGCAGGCCAGTCGCCGCCGGGGTCGCCGCGGTGGCCGCAGCCGCGGCGAAAAGCGCAACGAGCCTGACGGTGCCGTTGCTGCGGGAATCCCGGAAGCGACGCCCGATGCCATCGCCACCCTAGGCGAGGAACCGGTGGTGGTCGTGATACCCCCAATCGAGAGCAAGGCCGTGGTTGTCGCTGAGACTCCGGCAGTGTTGGCGCCAGTCGAGGCGTTGCCGGTTGTCTCAGAACCCGCGCCCTTGGCCATCGAGCCGGCCCCGGCGGCTGCCGAGCCCGTCCCCGTTTCGCTGAGGGGCGAAATCGCGGTGCCGGAGGCTGTTGCGGTCGACGTTCCAAAAAGCAACGAAATCACGCCGCTGCCGGCGCCTGCCGTTGCCGAACCGACGGTCACCCTTGAAATGGCGCTGAGCGAAAGCGGACTCGTCCTGGTGCACACCACGGTGCCGGCCGCAGCCGTTCCAAACGAACCGGCACCCCGGCTTGGGCGGCCCCGCAAGCAGCAAGCACACGCCGCGACAGCCGACGAGGCACCGCTGGTCATGGTCGAAACCGCCAGGTAGGCTGGCGAAACAGAAATCCGGGAGGGCGCCCTGATGCCCTCCCGGATTTCTGCGCTTAGTCTTCACAGGTTCTGCCGAAGCGCTGCCTGAGTTCGTCGACCAAGCCCTGGGCGCCATCCTCGATCATGTCGAGGACCAGGTCGAAGCCGTGCCCCAGACCATAGTAAGGATCAGGCACTTCATCATCTTCGAAGTTCCTGGCGTATTCCATGAACAGTCGGAGGCGCTTGTGCGCCTCGGGCGGCGCCATACGGCGCAGGTTATCGAGATTACTCCGGTCCATTGCCAGGATCAGGTCGAAGTATTCGATGTCCTGTGCCGCCACCTTGCGGGCCCGCAACTGCGAGAGGTTGTAACCTCTTGCCGCTGCGGCCCGTTGCGTCCGGGAATCCGGCGCCTCACCGACATGATAGCCGTGCGTTCCAGCAGAATCCACTTCAACAAACTCTGCCAACATATTGTCTTGTAAATATTTGCGTAATACCCCCTCGGCCGTTGGGGAGCGGCAGATATTCCCCATACAGACCAGCAGCACCCGATAGCTCATGCCGTCTCGCCCCCATCGCGGTCGTGCGGCGCTGCACCGAACACCCGTTCCCGCAGGCGAAACAATTCATCGCGTGCATTCGCCGCTTCTTCGAATTCCAGATTTCGCGCTGCCTCGAGCATCACTTTTTCCAGGCGCCTGATTTCCCTTGCCACCGTTTTCTCATCCATGACCTCGTATGCCGCCTGCTCCTGCGCCGCCTTCAACTCACTCTGGACGGACTCGGCATCATAGACGCCGTCGATCATGTCCTTGATCATCTTCGACACACCACGCGGAGTGATCCCGTGTTCCGTATTGAAGAGAATCTGCTTCGCGCGGCGTCGCTCGGTTTCACCGATGGCACGATCCATGGAATGCGTAATCGTATCAGCATAGAGGATCGCTGTGCCATTGATATGGCGCGCCGCGCGGCCCATTGTCTGGATCAGCGAACGCTCCGAGCGCAGGAATCCCTCCTTGTCGGCATCGAGAATGGCAACCAGCGATACCTCGGGAATATCCAGCCCCTCACGCAGCAGATTGATGCCGACCAGAACGTCGAACTCGCCCAGACGCAGGTCACGGACAATCTCCACCCGCTCGACCGTATCGATGTCCGAGTGCAGGTAACGCACCTTGACCCCGTTGTCCGCCAGAAAATCGGTAAGGTCCTCGGCCATGCGCTTGGTCAGCGTGGTTACGAGAACCCTTTCGCCCGCTTCCACCCGCTGATGGATTTCCGCCAGCAGGTCGTCGACCTGGGTGGATGCCGGTCGCACGATCACCTTCGGATCGATCAGCCAGGTCGGCCGCACGAGTTGCTCGACCACCTGTCCGGCGTGCCGGTTTTCGTAATCCGCCGGCGTCGCCGAGACAAAGATCGTCTGCCGCAGGTGGGCCTCGAACTCGTTGAACCGCAACGGACGGTTATCCAGGGCCGATGGCAGGCGAAAGCCATAATCGACGAGATTCTCCTTGCGTGAACGATCGCCTTTGTACATGCCGCCGACTTGGCCGATGGTCACGTGCGACTCGTCGATGAACATCAAAGCATCTGACGGCAAGTAGTCGATCAGGGTCGGTGGCGGTTCACCTGCCTGGCGCCCCGAAAAATGGCGCGAGTAATTCTCGATTCCCTTGCAGAAGCCGATCTGGTCGAGCAGTTCAAGGTCGAAACGAGTGCGTTGCTCGATGCGCTGGGCTTCGACCAGCTTGTTGTTCCCATTGAAGAAATCGATGCGCTCGCGCAGTTCTTCCTTGATCGCATCGATGGCACGCAGCACGGTTCCCCGGGGGGTCACGTAATGTGATGCCGGGAAGACGGTGAAGCGCAATGCCCTGTGCAGGAGATGGCCGGTCAGCGGGTCAAAGTACTGCAAGCCTTCGATTTCATCATCGAATAGGGAAACGCGGATTGCATGCTCGGCATGCTCGGCCGGAAAGATATCGATCACGTCGCCGCGCACGCGGAAAATTCCGCGGTGAAAGTCCATGTCGTTGCGCTCGTACTGCATCTCGGTCAGGCGCTTGACGATCGCCCGCTGGTCCAGACGATCGCCGACGCGCATCGTCAGGATCATGTCGTGATACTCGTCACGATCGCCGATGCCGTAGATGCAGGAAACGGTGGCCACGATCACCACATCGCGCCGCTCGATCAGGCTTTTCGTGGCCGACAGCCGCATCTGCTCGATGTGATCGTTGATCGAGCTGTCCTTCTCGATATAGAGGTCACGCGACGGCACGTAGGCCTCGGGCTGATAATAGTCATAATACGAAACGAAATATTCCACCGCATTTTCCGGAAAGAATTCCTTGAACTCGGAGTACAGCTGGGCAGCGAGCGTCTTGTTGGGGGCCAGCACAAGCGCCGGCCGGCCGGTACGGGCGATCACATTCGCCATCGTATAGGTCTTGCCGGAGCCGGTGACCCCAAGCAAGATCTGGTAGGACAACCCATCCGCGAGCCCCTCGACCAGCAGGCGGATCGCCTCGGGCTGGTCGCCCGCGGGTGGGAAGGGCTGGTGCAGCCGGAAGGGACTGCCGTCAAAGGAAGCAACCGGACTGCCGGTCTTGATTTCGCTCATGCTAGAATTTTACGGTTTTGCGCGCAGTGAAACATTGCTGCGCGGACAGCTTTTTCGATTTCTTTATGGAGTTTCTATGTCTTCTTCGATCTTTGCCGCGGTGGAAATGGCCCCGCGCGACCCCATTCTCGGACTGAATGAAGCCTTCAACGCCGATCCCCGTGACACCAAGGTCAATCTCGGCGTCGGCGTCTACTTTGACGACAATGGCAAGATTCCGTTGCTCGGCGCCGTCAGGATTGCCGAGGAGACCCGCCTGAAGGCTGCCCCTCCACGGGGCTATCAGCCGATCGAGGGAGCACCCGCCTATAACCAGGTTGTGCAGAACCTGCTTTTCGGCAAGGATTCGGCCCTGCTGGCCAATGGTCAGGTGATTACCGCCCAGGCGCTCGGCGGCACCGGCGCGCTGAAGGTCGGCGCAGACTACCTGAAGCGTCTCAACCCCGAAGCCAGGGTGTATATCAGCGATCCTTCCTGGGAAAACCACCGCGCCCTCTTCGAATCGGCCGGTTTCGAAGTCGAAAATTATGCGTACTACGATGCCGCCACGCGCGGCGTGAACTTTACCGGAATGAAGGCCTCGCTCAATTCCCTCGCTGCCGGTTCCATCATTGTTCTCCACGCTTGCTGCCACAATCCGACCGGCGCCGATCTCTCGCAAGCCCAATGGGACGAAGTGGTCGCAATCTGCAAGGACAAGGGCCTGGTGCCCTTCCTCGACATGGCTTACCAGGGTTTCGCCGACGGGATCGATGCCGACGCGGTCGCTGTCCGCGCACTATCGGACTCGGGCCTGCAGTTCCTTGTCTCCAGTTCCTTCTCGAAGAGCTTCTCGCTCTATGGAGAGCGCGTCGGTGCGCTCTCCATCATCACCGCGAGCAAGGAAGAATCGGCCCGCGTGATGTCGCAGGTCAAGCGCGTCATCCGCACCAACTACTCCAATCCGCCGATCCACGGCGGCGCCCTCGTGGCCGGTGTGCTCGCGTCGCCAGAGCTGCGCCAGATGTGGGAAACCGAACTGGCCGGCATGCGCGACCGTATCCGCAGCATGCGTACCGGTCTCGTCGATGCAATCAAGGCGCAGGGTGTGGTGCAGGACTTTTCGTTCATTGTCCAGCAGCGCGGAATGTTCTCGTACACTGGGCTGACGGCTGCGCAGGTGGAGCGCATGAAGGAAGAATTCGGGATATATGCCGTGTCGACCGGCCGCATCTGTCTGGCTGCGCTGAACTCCAGGAACGTCGATTACGTTGCCAAGGCAATCACCACAGTGACCAGCGGCTGAACCAGGCGGGCCAGGAACCCGGACGAGACGCCTGCCTCGCCTTCTTTTTGCTCACAGGCTAGCGAACGCTGGCCTGCAGATTGGGAAGCGTCCCGCTGACTATCATCGTTTGAGTCAACGGCGAGACCGACGTCTGCATCGTCACCTGAAGGCTGCTTTCAACCTGGCGGTCGCGCGTCGCTATGAATTGGCCAGTTGCGGCAAACATCCCGGCGTTCATCGCCAGGTTGCGCCCACGAATCTGCCGCGGATCAATGGTGACATTGACCGTCAGACGATCAAATTTCGTGCTTCCGGCACGAACCGTGGAACCGCGGCCACGGCGGGCAGCCTCGCCCAGATCGACCCCGTTCAGAACGCCGCGCAGTACCATGGCATCGAGGGCGGCATCCATGGTCGCCCAAGCTGAATCCCAGTCGCCGCCAGCCCCGCGCAGACGGAGATTCCCCATCAGGTCTCCCTCGAGGGCGAGTGAGGGTGCAAAAAGGGCAGTCATCCTGCGGCAATCCACGCGCTCGAGTGTCGCATTGCCGGCCATGACCAGTCCCTGGTTCCATTCGACAAGCCAGTTGCCCCGGAGCACCCCGCCTAGAGTCTGCATGTCGAAACTGTTGACGACCAGCCTGCCCTTCTGCAACAGGCCGGTCGCGTGCAGTGAATCGAAGGTCACTGGCGGTGCGTCGGTCGGACGCCAGCCAAATCCTTCTATCGTGAGCCCGGGGCCCAGCGGCGTCGGCTCGGCAGTTATACGCAAAGTATTGTCGGTTGTCCGCAATGAAGCCTTCTCGATCCCGCCGTCAGGACCAAAGGAGACATCACCGTTGAGTTGGCGGAGAGTCAAAGGGCCGGCAGCGACAGATAGATTTTCGATGACAACGTGCTGCATCAGCCATTTCTGGTTGCTCTTGCGCCGCCCGTTGTCGGCCGGCGACAATCCAACCAGATGATCCGCAACAACCGTTCCGCCGGAAATCTCTATGCGCGGCAGGCTATGGGTACCGGAACCGAGCATCGCGAACAACGAATGAACGCGAATCTTCTCCAATACCGATTCCTTACCCTCACCGACCCGCACATCCGAAAGCAGCAAGCCGGGTTGCGGCAGCAGGACCAGCCTAACCTCGCCGACCCTTGCCGGCGCCTGCCAGACACGCGCAAGTTCATTCTCGATAGCGGGCCTGTAGCGGTCATACGGGAAAAACAGAAAGACTGCCATGGCGACAAGCGCTACGGCGACCGACCCGAACCCCACGTAGGTCAACCACGAGCGCAGCGAACCTGACGAAGCCGTTTGTCCCGCCTGCCCTTCCCCGGCGATATCAATTGCCGCTCCGGCAGGCAGAATGGGCCTGCCGAAAGTGGAAAAACTGCTGGCTGCATCCGGCGACTCCAATTGACTCGACAACCCGCCGCTGGACGAAGACGCAACCGGCGCCTTGAGCTTCTCGAGCCGCAATTTGCTCTCCTGCCAGACCGACACCGCCTCCAGGCTGGGCGCAATATACCCGCCCTGCTCCAGTTCATGCAGCGCATTCTCGACCAGACCGGGATCATTGAGCTTTGCGCCCAATTCTCCGACGGTCATTTTGCCATCGACCAGCACGAGAACCATGCGCAGATTGCGACGGGCAACACGCGTCCGCTGCCGGACAGCCTCATCCCCGATGGGGGTCTTTGCGTAAACTAGATTCTGGTCCATGGGGGTGAAGATTTTTTGGCAGTATATCCTGCATTCCCTTGACTGGACTGCTTTTACTGACTAACATGCGCGCCTCTGTTCCCCGATAGCTCAGTCGGTAGAGCGCCGGACTGTTAATCCGTAGGTCCTTGGTTCGAGCCCAAGTCGGGGAGCCAA
>CAZKSD010000073.1:0-10790 GCA_964555315.1 uncultured Dechloromonas sp. | reverse complement strand
TGGCAATGTTCTTGATCATTGTTTTCCCTCGTTGAAGAAAATTAGCAAACCTTTTACCCAAGCAGCGCCCTGTATTCAGGATTCACTACTGACCTCGAGCCTATTCTGCCATAGGGTGATTGCCGATTCCAAGTCATTTTGGCGACTCCAGGAGAGCTTTTCGTCGTCTACGCAACACTTCCCGGCTACCCAGACATGCGTCACGCATTCACGGCCCGCGACATGGACGAGGTGCGATACCGGATCGTAACACGGCGTGGTGTTTAGTCCCTTGAGGCTGACAGCGACCAGATCGGCCGCCTTGCCGGGGGTTATCGAACCGATTTCGTGGCCGAGACCGAGTGCGATCGCTCCGTTCAGCGTCGCCATGCGCAGCACCTCGCGGGCGGGCAACGCGCTGGCATCACCGCTGCTGACCTTGGCCAGCAACGCGGCGAGGCGCATTTCGCCGAACATGTCGAGGCGGTTGTTGCTGGCGGCGCCGTCGGTTCCGAGGCCGACGTTGATGTCGAGCTGCCGCATGCGCACCACGGGGGCAACACCGCTGGCCAGCTTGAGGTTCGATGTCGGGCAATGCGCGACGCTGCATCCGGTTGCCGCGAGTAGTTCCAGGTCGCCATCGTCGAGGTGGATGGCATGGACGCCGATGAACCCCGGGCCGAGCAGGCCCAGGCGGCGCAGACGCAAGAGCGGCCTGACCTTGTGCTGGCGCAGGCTCTCCTCGATTTCGTGGCGGGTTTCATTCACATGACAATGAATCGGCACGTTGAGTTGTGCGGCAACGGTGACGATGCGCGCGAAGGTCGCATCGGCAACCGTATAGGGGGCGTGGGGCGCGAGGCAGAAGCCGATCAGGGGGTCCGCGAGCCATTGCTCGCGGACCGCTAGCCCCTTGTCGAGATAGTCGTCCGCGTCGCTGGCGTAGGGAGTCGGAAATTCCAGCGCCGTGATGCCGAGCCGGGCGCGCATGCCGAGTTCGCTGGCGGCGCTGGCGGCCGCTTCCGGGAAAAAATACATGTCGTTGAAGCAGGTGACGCCGCCCAGCAACATTTCGGCGCAGGCCAGGCGGGTGCCGTCAAGGACAAACTGGTGCGACGCGTTGGCGGATTCGGCGGGCCAGATGTGTCCCTGCAGCCAGTCCATCAGCGGCAGGTCGTCGGCCAGGCCGCGCATCAGCGACATCGCGGCGTGCGTGTGCAGGTTGACCAGGCCGGGAATCAGGATGTGGTCCTCCAGCACGACCCGCTGTCCCGGATCGAAGCGGTCGCGCGCCTCGCCACTCGGCAGGACGGCGATGATCCTTCCGGCGTGGACGGCGACGGCATGGTGCCGGAGCGTCACATCGGGGTCGACCGCGGCGATCCAGCGCGGCTCGATGAGCAAGTCGATGAACTGGCGGGTGGTTGTGATGGACAACGGCGTCTGACTCGGTGTGCGTGGCATGTTAAAATATCAAATTACACTCGATTCGACCAATAACAGCGCTGCCCGGGCGGCGCGGACCTGAAGCATGGACCAATTCGCCAAAGAAACACTGCCGATCAGCCTCGAAGACGAGATGCGGCGTTCCTATCTCGATTACGCGATGAGCGTCATCGTCGGCCGGGCGCTGCCCGATGTGCGCGACGGCCTCAAGCCGGTGCACCGCCGCGTGCTGTTCGCGATGCACGAGCTTTCCAACGACTGGAACAAGGCGTACAAGAAATCGGCGCGTATCGTCGGCGACGTGATCGGCAAGTATCACCCGCATGGCGATACGGCGGTGTATGACACCATCGTCCGCATGGCGCAGGATTTTTCGTTGCGCTACATGCTGGTCGATGGCCAGGGCAACTTCGGTTCGGTCGATGGCGACAACGCGGCGGCGATGCGTTACACCGAAGTGCGCATGGCCAGGATCGGCCACCAGTTGCTCGAAGACCTGGAGAAGGAAACCGTCGATTTCGGACCGAACTACGATGGTTCCGAAAACGAGCCGCTGGTTCTGCCGGCGCGCATCCCGAACCTGCTGATCAACGGCTCGGCCGGCATCGCGGTCGGCATGGCGACCAACATCCCGCCGCACAACCTGAACGAGGTGATCGCCGGCTGCCTGGCCCTGCTGGCAAATCCGGCGCTGAGCATCGATGATCTGATCGAGTACATTCCCGCTCCCGACTTCCCGACCGCCGCGCTGATCTACGGCATCATGGGCGTCCGCGAAGGCTACAGGACCGGCCGCGGGCGCGTCGTCATGCGCGGCCGCACGCATTTCGAGGACATGGAAAAGGGCAATCGTCAGGCCATCATCATCGACGAGATCCCCTACCAGGTTAACAAGAAGACCTTGATCGAGAAGGTCGCCGAGCTGGTCAACGAGAAGAAGATCGAGGGCATCTCCGATATCCGCGACGAGTCGGACAAGTCCGGGATGCGCGTCGTCATCGAGCTCAAGCGCGGCGAAGTCGCCGAGGTCATCCTCAACAACCTTTACAAGCAGACGCAGTTGCAGGATACCTTCGGCATGAACATGGTGGCGCTGGTCGACGGCCAGCCGCGCCTGCTCAACCTGAAGCAGATGCTCGAATGCTTCCTCGCCCACCGGCGCGAGGTGGTGACGCGGCGCACCGTGTTCGAACTGCGCAAGGCGCGCGAGCGCGGCCACATTCTCGAAGGCCTGGCCGTCGCGTTGTCCAACGTCGATGAAATCATCGCCCTGATCAAGGCGGCGGCGACCCCGGCCGATGCCAAGCGCGGTCTGATGGAACGGACCTGGCGCAGCCCCGTGGTCGAGGAGATGCTGCTGCGCGCGGCGGCCGACGCCTCGCGTCCCGAAGGTCTGGCGCCGGAATTCGGGCTCTCGGAACAAGGCTACCGGCTGTCCGACGCCCAGGCGCAGGCCATCCTCGAACTTCGGCTGCAGCGCCTGACCGGCCTCGAGCAGGACAAGATCGTCGCCGAGTACAAGGAGGTCATGCTCAGGATCGCCGACCTGCTCGACATCCTGGCACGTCCCGAGCGCATCACCGGGATCATCGTCGGCGAACTGACCGCCATCCGCGACCAGTTCGGCGACGGGCGCCGTTCCGAGATCGTCCTGCACACGCAGGAACTCGGCATCGAGGATTTCATCACGCCGCAGGACATGGTGGTGACACTGTCGCACGGCGGCTACATCAAGGCCCAGCCGCTGACCGATTACCGCGCCCAGCGCCGCGGCGGTCGCGGCAAGCAGGCGGCGGCGATCAAGGACGAGGATTTCGTCGATCAGCTGTTCGTCGCCAACACCCACGATTACATCCTGTGCTTCTCCAACCGTGGCCGCTGCTACTGGCTCAAGGTCTACGAGGCGCCGCAGGGCAGCCGCAACAGCCGCGGCAAGCCGATCGTCAATCTCTTCCCGCTGGAGGAAGGCGAGCGCATCAACGCCGTGCTGCCGGTCAAGGAATTCTCCGACGACCATTACGTCTTCATGGCGACGCTGATGGGCACGGTCAAGAAGACGCCGCTGTCCGACTTCTCCAATCCGCGCAAGGCCGGCATCATCGCCGTCGCGCTCGACGACGACGATTACCTGATCGGCGTCGAGCTGACCTCGGGGCAGAGCGACATCGTGCTGGTCTCCGACGCCGGCAAGGCGGTCTGGTTCGACGAGGAGGACGTCCGCCCGATGGGTCGCGGCGCCCGCGGCGTGCGCGGCATGCGCCTGCAGCCGGGGCAGTCGGTGATTTCGCTGCTGGTTGCCGAGAGCGATCAGCAGACCGTGCTGGTGGCGACCGAGAACGGCTTCGGCAAGCGCACCGTGCTCGCCGATTTCCGCCACTCCGGGCGTGGCACGCAGGGCGTGCGCGCCATCGCCGACAGCGAGCGCAACGGTATCGTCGTCGGCGCCAAGCTGGTGCGCGACGAAGACGAGATCATGTTCATCACCACCGGCGGCGTGCTGATCCGGACCCGCGTTGCCGAGATCCGTGGCATGGGCCGCGCGACTCAGGGGGTGACACTGATTTCGCTGGACGATGGCGAGAAGCTCGCCGGGCTGGAAAAGATCGTCGAAACCGTCGGCGACATCGAGAGCGAGGTCGAAGCAAGAGGCAACGTGGCCGGCGAAGCAACAGGCGAAGCGGCGGGCGAGACTGCCGGGGAGGAATGATGAGCCGGGTCTGGAATTTCAGCGCCGGGCCGGCCGCCCTTCCGGAAGAAGTCCTGCGCCAGGCGCAGGAAGAAATGCTCGACTGGCATGGCGCCGGCTGCAGTGTCATGGAAATGAGTCACCGCGGCAAGGAATTCACCGGCATCCTCGCGCAGGCCGAAGCCGAACTGCGCGAACTGATGGCCGTTCCCGCCGGCTACAAGGTCCTCTTCCTGCAGGGCGGAGCAACCCTGCAGTTCGCGCAGATCCCGATGAACCTGCTGGCCGGGCGTTCGGCCGACTACATCGTCACCGGTTCGTGGTCGAAGAAGGCCTTCAATGAAGCGCGGCGGGTGGCGGCAAGTCCGGGCAATGTCCGCTGCGCGGCGACCACCGAGGCGAGCAACTTCACCCGTCTGCCGGTGGCCGACGAGATCAGGCTCGATCCGTTCGCCGCCTACCTGCACCTGTGCACCAACGAGACCATCCATGGCGTCGAAATCAGCGCCGAGCGCATCGCCGACACCGGCGTGCCGCTGGTTGCCGACATGTCCTCGCATATCCTGTCGCGGCCGGTTTCCGTTGAAAAATTCGGCCTGATCTATGCCGGCGCGCAGAAGAACATCGGCCCCTCGGGCCTGACGCTGGTCATCATCCACCGCGACCTGCTCGGCATGGCGCCGCTGACGATTCCGAGCGTCATGGACTACGCGGTGATGGCCGAGCACGGCTCGCTGCTGAACACGCCGCCGACCTATGGGATCTATATCGCCGGCCTCGTCTTCCAGTGGCTCAAGCGCCAGGGCGGACTGGAAGGCATTGCCGCGGTCAACGCCGAAAAGGGGCGCATTTTGTACGGGTGCATCGATGCTTCCGGCGGCTTCTACGCGAATCCGGTCGATCGTGACTGCCGCTCGCTGATGAACGTCCCGTTCACGCTGGCCGATCCCCAACTCGACGCCGCGTTCCTCGCCGAAGCCAAGGCGGCCGGACTGGTGTCGCTGAAGGGCCACAAGTCGGTCGGCGGCATGCGCGCTTCGATCTACAATGCCGTGTCGCTGCAAGGCGTGCAGGTGCTGGTGGATTTCATGGACGACTTCGCCAAACGCAACGGGTAGATGCCGATGAGTGACGAACTGCAGAAGCAACTGGCCGGCGTCCGCGCCGAAATCGACGGCATCGACGGCGAACTGCTGCGCCTTTTCAACCAGCGCGCCCGGTGCGCGCAGAAGGTCGGCGCGATCAAGGCCGCACACGGCGAGGCGGGGCACATCTACCGCCCCGAGCGCGAGGCGCAGGTTTTGCGCCGCCTGCAGGAGGCCAACCCCGGCCCGCTGCCGGGCGAAAACATCACCTTCTTCTTCCGCGAGATCATGTCGGCCTGCCTGGCGCTGGAAGAACCCCTGGGCATCGCCTTTCTCGGGCCGCTCGGCACCTTTTCGGAATCGGCGGCGACCAAGCATTTCGGTCATGCCGCCCGCCTGCTGCCGCAGGTCTCGATCGACGATGTCTTCCGCGAGGTCGAGTCGGGGCACGCGCAATACGCGGTGGTTCCCGTCGAAAACTCGACCGAGGGCGCGGTCGGGCGGACGATGGACCTTTTGCTGGCGACCCCGCTCAGGATCTGCGGCGAACTCGTGCTGCGCATTCACCAGCACCTGCTGTCCAACGAAGCCGACCTGGGCCGGATCATCCGGGTCTATTCGCATGCCCAGTCGCTGGCGCAGTGCCACGAGTGGCTGAACCGGATGCTGCCCAAGGCGCAGCGCATTCCTGTCGGCAGCAACGCGCAGGCGGCGCAGAACGCGGCGGACGAGGCAGGCGCGGCGGCGATCGCCGGCGAAGCCGCGGCTACCCGCTACAAGCTGCCGCGCCTTGCCGAAAACATCGAGGACGAGCCCAACAACACGACGCGCTTCCTGGTGCTCGGCAAGCACGATGCCGGTCCGTCCGGGCGTGACAAGACCTCGCTGATCATGTCGGCGCCGAATCGCACCGGCGCCCTGCATGAACTGCTGCTGCCGTTCGCCGATGCCGGCGTCTCGATGTCGCGCCTGGAATCGCGTCCGGCCCGGCATGCGCTGTGGGAATATGTCTTCTACGTGGATGTCGATGGCCATCGTGACGACCCCGCGGTCAGGACCGCACTGGAAGAACTCGCCGGTCGCGCCGCCTATCTGAAAATCCTCGGGTCCTACCCGGTTGCCGTCTATTGAGGAAGCGTCATGAGCCTTGTCGATCAAGCCTTGTCCTACGTCCGTTCCATTTCGCCCTACCAACCGGGCAAGCCGATCAGCGAACTGGCCCGCGAGATGGGCATCCCGGTCGACAGGATCGTCAAGCTGGCCTCCAACGAAAATCCGCTGGGCATGAGCCCGAAGGCGAGAAGGGCGGTCGAGGCGGCGATCAGCGGCGTCGAGCGCTACCCGGACCAGTTCGAGCTGATCAGGGCGGTGGCCGAGCGCTGCGCCGTGGCGCAGAACCAGGTCGTCCTCGGCAACGGTTCCAACGACGTGCTCGACCTGATCGCCCGCGTTTTCCTGGCGCCCGGTCGCTCCGCTGTTTTCGCCCAGCACGCTTTCGCGGTTTACCCGCTGGCGACGCTGTCGACCGGAGCAGAATTGATTGCGACGCCGGCGAAGCACTATGGTCATGATCTGGCTGCCATGCGCGCCGCCATCCGGCCCGACACGCGCATCGTCTGGATCGCCAACCCCAACAACCCGACCGGCAATTTCCTGCCCTATCCGGAGGTGCGGGCTTTCCTCGCAGCGGTGCCGCAGGACGTGGTCGTCGTCCTCGACGAGGCCTACAACGAATACCTGCCGCCGGCCGAGCGGGTCGATACCTCCGCCTGGATCAGGGACTTTCCCAACCTGGTCGTCACCCGCACCTTCTCGAAGATCTTTGGCCTCGCCGGACTGCGCGTCGGTTATGCGCTGGCTGCCGCTGAAATCGCCGACCTGATGAACCGGGTGCGCCAGCCGTTCAATGTCAACAACCTGGCGATTGCGGCGGCGATCGCCGCGCTCGACGACCATTTGTTCGTCGCCGAAAGCTACGAGCTCAACCGGCGCGGCATGGAACAACTCGTCGCCGGCCTCAAGCGCCTCGGGCTGGAACACATCCCTTCGCACGGAAACTTCGTCACCTTCCGGGCGGGCGACGGGGCGGGCGTCAATCAGAAGCTGTTGAAGCAGGGCGTCATCGTCCGCCCGATCGGCGGCTACGGCCTGCCCGAATGGTTGCGCGTCACCATCGGCAGCGAGCCGGAAAACGCCCGTTTCCTCGAAGCGCTGGAGAAGGCGCTGTAAATGCCCGAATTCGGCAAAGTCGTCGTTTTCGGCACCGGCCTGATCGGCGGCTCGTTCGCGCTGGCGCTCAAGGAGGCCGAGGCGGTCGAGGAGGTGGTCGGCTTCGGCCGTACGCCATCGACGCTGAGAGTTGCGCAGGAACTCGGCGTCATCGACCGCGCCGGCATCAATCCGACCTACGAAATCGAGGACGCCGACATCGTGCTGGTGGCGACGCCGGTGGCGCAGATGCCGGAGATCTTCGAGCGCATCGCCCCCTACCTTGGCCCCAACACCATCGTCACCGACGGTGGGTCGACCAAGGGCGATGTCGTTGCCGCCGCGCGCGAAGCGTTCGGCGAGCGGGTATGCCAGTTCGTGCCGGCGCACCCGATCGCCGGCGCCGAGAACAGCGGCCCGTCGGCCGCGCGCTGGGATCTCTACCGGGGCAAGAAGGTCGTCGTCACGCCCCTGCCGGAAAACAACGATGACGCCCTCGACCACATCAAGCGCGCCTGGTCGCTGTGCGGGGCGGATATCTACGAACTGGCGCCGGAAGCGCACGACCGGGTGTTCGCCGCGGTCAGCCATCTGCCGCATCTGCTGTCGTTCGCGCTGGTTCACGATCTGGCGGTGCGCGAGGACGCCGACCTGTTTTTCACCTTCGCCTCCTCCGGGTTCCGCGACTTTACGCGCATCGCCGCCAGCCATCCCGAGATGTGGCGCGACATCTGCCTCGCCAACCGTGACGCGCTGCTGATCGAACTCGACAGCTACCGCGCCCAGCTCGACGAGCTGCGCGTCGCGCTGGCGCGCAACGATGGCGAGCGCCTCGAGGAAATATTCGGCGTTGCCCGGCAGGCAAGGCGCGAGTGGGCGGACAAGGGCTGAAATGATCGGCGTGTTGCGCACGCTGATTCTGGCGTTGGCCCTGGCGCTCCCGGCCATCCCGGCGGGCGCCGAAGCCCCGGCCATCCTCCTCGCCGAGGTCTATCGCAACCAGGTCGACGTTGCGCGGTATCTGGTCAGTGAGAAGCTCGATGGCGTGCGCGCGGTCTGGGACGGTCAGACCCTGCGCTTCCGCAGCGGCAAGACCATCAATGCCCCCGCCTGGTTTGTCGAGGGCCTGCCGAAGCGCCCTCTGGACGGCGAACTGTGGATGGGCCGCGGCACCTTCGAGCGGCTCGCCGGCATCGTTCGGCGCGAGGTTCCCGACGATGCCGAATGGCGGCAGTTGCGCTACATGATCTTCGAACTGCCCGGTGCGCCCGGCACCTTTGCCGAGCGCGCCGAACAGATTCGCGAAACGGTCAGACAGGCGAATGTGCCGTGGCTGCGTGAAATCGAGCAGTTCAGGGTGGTCGACCGCAACAGTCTGCAAAAGCGCATGAAAGAGGTCGTCAAGGCGGGCGGCGAAGGCCTGATGCTGCACCGCGCCGACGCGCCCTACGAAACCGGCCGCAGCGACACCCTGCTCAAGATGAAGCCCTGGGACGATGCCGAAGCAGTCGTCATCGGCTACCTGCCAGGCAAGGGCAGGCATGCCGGCAGGATGGGCGCCTTGCGCGTCCGCGCCGAAGACGGGCGGGAATTTTCGCTGGGCGCCGGCTTCACCGACCAGCAGCGCCGCGACCCGCCGCCACTCGGCACCACGGTGACTTATCGTTACCACGACCTCACACGCAAGGGGCTGCCACGCTTCGCCAGTTTCCTGCGGGTGCGGGCGGATTGACCGACGGAGAAACGCCGCGGTCGATCTGCACGGGCGGAGTGGCCGAACTATGGATTTGTTTCGCTATTTCCGTCGGCGGATACGGCCACGATGTAATGGCTGCTGCGAAAGAGGAATCGCTTTTCAACCAGATGCCACATGGCGATGGCGCAAATTGCGGTCAGGAAAACGGACGTGCCCAGGAGGGTCCACGGGCTGTCGCTGAACCGGCCGGATACCAGAAGAAGCTGAATGATCGGGACGTGCAGGATGTAGACGCCATAGGAAAAGTCCCCGTACTTGCCGAAGTTCCCCACATGCAGGAACAAACCGAAGAAGGCCACCAGGGCTGCCAGGGCGAACGGTTCGAAGAACGGCATCGGGTACCCGGCGTTGACCGCAAGAGCGATGACGGCCACAACCACAAAGTAGGCACTCTTTCGCTCGAACAGAGGCAGGAAATAATAAAAAAAGGCGCCGGCCATGAAATAGGAAAGCTGTCCCGGAAGTTGTCTCCCAAGCCGCACATACAACTCCGATCCGGTACTCTCGGCGATCGATGTCATCAGCATAAAATAGGCAACTGACGCGCAGTAGGTGACGAGAATCACCGAGAAATGCGAGAAGCGTCGGAAGAGAAGAACAAACAGGGGGACCGAGAGATAGAACATCACCTCGATCTTGAGCGTCCACAGTGCGCCGTTGACTTCGGGTATCTTGTTGGCCTCGAAAACGCCGGGCAGCGTGGGGTGCAGGAAATTCAGGAAAAGCAGGTTGGCGACGACATACTTGGCCCATGCCGAGGAGAAATAATCCGCGACGGTCAATGAACTGACCGCCACAAGACCTATCGCACAGAGCGTTACCACGGTGAAATAGGCCGGATAGATACGGCGGACCCGTTTCAGGGCGTAAGCCCTGAGCGAGGAAGACCGTTCGAAACTCATGAAGATAAGGAAGCCGCTGACCACGAAGAAGGCCTTCACGGCCATCCCCGCTGACAGGAATCGGGTTATCGGCTCCAATTCGCTGAATCCGGACAGGCCGTGAACATGAACCAGGCAGACGGTTCCCGCGAACAGCAGTCTGAGGAGATCGAAGTTGTTGGCTCTCAGGCGGGGGCTATCGTGCTGCACAGGGGTCTGCTCCAGGTGTTGGTTCGGTCAGGAAGGAAAGGGCCGGGTGCTGATTCCGGTCTCGTTCGAGGTCTGCGGCCATCTGATTTCCGACGCGAAGGGCGAATCCTACCAAGTTTCCTCGGTGGTGCGTGGCAGGTGTCTCGATTTTGGCGGCATCGAGCTGATGAAAGCATCAGCGACAAGTCGGCGGCCATACCGAATACAAGGCGTTCCGGCGCTGCGGTACAATCCGTCGCACCAAGATTACAGGTCGATGCAATGGTTGTCGTAACGGGTGGGGCAGGATTTATCGGCAGCAATTTCGTCCTCGACTGGCTGGCGGTGAGCAACGAGCCCGTCATCAACCTCGATGCGCTCACTTATGCCGGCAATCTCGAAAACCTCGCATCGCTGCAGGGCGATGCGCGCCACATCTTCGTCAAGGGCGACATTGGCGATTTCGACCTCGTTGCCAGACTGCTGTCCGGCCACCGCCCGCGCGCCATCGTCAATTTTGCCGCCGAATCGCACGTCGACCGCAGCATCCACGGCCCGGA
>CAZKSD010000072.1:0-11160 GCA_964555315.1 uncultured Dechloromonas sp. | reverse complement strand
AGGAATTCTCGATGGCGCGGCGGATCGAACGCCCGGCATTGTTGACCAGGATATCGACGGCGCCATGGTCGGCCAGTACTTGGCGCGTGATCGCCTCGGCGGAGGCCATGTCGGACAGGTCGCCGAAGTAGGCATGGAGCTTGAGTCCGGCTGCCTCGAACTCGCGCACCGCTTCGTCGAGCTGCTCCTTGTCGTGGGCGATGGTGACGACATGCGCGCCAGCCTCGGCGAGCTTCCAGGCGGTCGCTTTGCCGATGCCCGACGAAGCGCCGGTGACGAGCACCACGCGACCTCCGACCTGGCTGCGCAGACTGAAATCGACGAAGAGATCGGGATCGAGGTGGCGTTCCCAGTAATCCCACAGGCGCCAGGCGTAGTCCTCCAGCCGCGGCACCGCAATGCCCGTGCCCTTCAGCGCCCGCGTCGTCTCGCGGCAGTCGAAGCGGGTCGGATAATTGACGAAGCGAAAGATGTCATCGGGCAGCCCGAGATCCTTCAGGATCGCTCCACGGATGCGCCGCACCGGGGTCAGCGCCATCAGCCCCTTGCGCATCTGGCGCGGAATGAAGCTGAACAGCGCGGCGTTGATGCGCATCGACATCTCCGGCGCGTGCGCGGCCCGGGCAAAGGTGTTGAGCAGGTCGCCGACGCGCATCGGTGTCGGGTCGACGAGATGGAAGCACTTGCCGTCCTCGCCCTTGAGGTGGGCGATATGGTCGACCGCATCGACCACGAAATCGACCGGCACCACGTTGATCCGGCCGCCCTCGATGCCGATCGTCGGCATCCACGACGGCAGCATCTTGCGCAGCCTCTGGATCAGCTTGAAGAAGTAATACGGACCGTCGACCTTGTCCATTTCGCCGGTACGCGAATCACCGACCACCAGCGCCGGCCGATAGATTCGCCAGGGAATGCCGCACTCGCCGCGCACGATCCCTTCCGAGTCGTGCTTGGTCCTGAAATACGGGTGCTCCAGCCCTTCGGCCTCCTCGAACATGTCTTCGCGGAACAGGCCTTCGTAGAGGCCGGCGGAAGCGATCGAACTGAACAGGTGAAAGTGCCTGGCGCCGATCGCTTCGGCAAAGCGCACGGCGTTCCGGGTGCCGTCGACATTGACGCGGAGCTGGCTCGCGGCATCGGCCTTCAGATCGTAGATCGCCGCCAGGTGGAAAAAGTGCGTCGTCTTTTTGCCCAGTTTCCGGCAGTCGACCGCAGTGACGCCGAGCAGCGGCTGGGTCAGGTCGCCGACCACCGGCACCACCCGACCGGAATCGCATCCCCAGAATTCCTGGAGGTGCTCCAGCAGGTCCTTCTCGGACTCGCGAATCAGAATATAGATGATGCTGCCGTCGCGCTCGAGCAACTTCCTGACCAGGCGCCTGCCGATGAAACCGGTTGCTCCGGTGATGAAATACTGCACTTTCCTCTCCTCGATACTTGTTGCACGGCCTCGCCGTTCCAGAGTGGCTTGTCCACTTTATTAGTGTGCCTCCTCTAGGGGAATATCCTACACTGGCTCTGTTGGCAGGGAATGAGTCTGCCGCAACTTTTACTTTGAAGGAGTTGAACATGGTCAAGAAAGTCACCCCTCCTGCCGAGAAGCAACTGGCTCAAACGGTCAAGGAATCCGCGCAACAGATCTGGCTGGCTGGTCTCGGCGCGTTCGCCAAGACGCAGGAAGAAGGCACCAAGGTTTTCGATGCGCTGGTCAAGGAAGGCGAAGCCATCCAGAAGAAGACCCGCAAGAGCGCCGACGAAAAGATCGCCGACGTGCGCAAGGTCGCCGACGGCAAGCTGGCCGGCGTGCGCAAGGCCGTCGATGCCAAGGTGGCAGCCGTGACCGGCAAGGTGACGGCGGTGACCGACAAGGCTAGCGGCAAGTGGGACAGTCTCGAGAAGGTTTTCGAAGATCGCGTTGCCCGCGCCCTTTCGAGCCTCGGCGTGCCATCCAAGAAGGACATCGACAGACTGACCAAGCGCATCACGGAACTGACGGCGCTGGTCCAGAAGATGAGCGACGCGCAGGAAGGCAAGGTTGCCAAGCCCGCCGCCCGGGCGGCGGTAGATCCCGACACCGCTCAAGCAGCCGCCCCCAAGGCAGCGCCGGTCCGCAAGCCGGCCGCCACGAAAAGCGTCGCCGCCGGGAAACCAGCGGAGTCCGCTGATGCCGCTGCTGGTGCAGCAATTGCTTCCTAAGTAGCAGCCGGGCTCTCCCCGGCCATCCGGAAAGGATGAACAGCAACCAGGATGCCCGGCAATGACCGGGCATCTTTCACTTCGGGTCATCGAAACATGCATGGCGGGCAGTTGATCGCCCTTCAAACTCGTTCTGCGCGCCCTGTCCCGGCGACCCCGCGGGCCGGGGGGTGATTGCGCGACCGCGGCGCGCATGATGTATGCTTCCTCTTCGACAGAACGACGAGGGACCCCACATGGAGAAGAAGCCGAAACGCCGCACCCGGGAACGGATCCTCGAAACAGCACTCCGGCTGTTCAACGATTTCGGCGAGCCGAACGTCACAACGACCGTCATCGCCGACGAAATGGAGATCAGTCCCGGCAATCTCTACTATCACTTCCACAACAAGGACGAAATCGTCAACTCGCTGTTCGGCGACTACGAAAAGGAGATCGAGGCGCTGCTCACGGTGCCGGGCGGACGGACGCTGAGTACCGAGGACATCTGGCTGTTTCTCCATCTGCTCTTCGAGACCATCTGGAAATTCCGCTTCTTCTATCGTGACATCAACGATCTGCTGACCCGCAACCGTCTCGTCGAAACGCATTTCCAGCGCATTCTTGAACGCAAGGAGAAAACTGCACTCCGGGTCTATGAAGGATTGGCTGCCTCGGGCGTGTTGACCGCGACGCCCGGCGAAATCAGCACGCTGGCGACCAACATGACCGTCGTCGCGACCTTCTGGCTGTCGTTCGAGCATGCCCGCCGCCCCCGCGGCGAACCGGATATCGGGCGCGGCGTCTATCAGGTGATGTCGCTCTCGGCACCCTACCTGCAAGGCGAGGCGCGCAGCCTGCTGGAAAAGCTCTCGGCCGAATACGTCGCCAAACATTGAATGTCACGGGACCATGAAGAAACCAGCCTGGACGAAGTTTCAGCACCCCGACAAGGCGTTCTCGCATGCCGGCGCGGCCCTCAAGAGAAACTGGGAGCGACTGCACCGTGGCGACTGCGAGCCGTTTCCCGAGAATCGCGCCGCGCAGGATGCGTGGCGCGCCTATCACGCCGGCGACTTTGCCAAAGCCGTGGACATCGGCCTGGATGCGGGTCCCGCCGGCATCAACGCCGCCAACAAGGCGGCGATGATCTATGCCAATTATCTCGAGGAGACCGAGCCGGCGCGCCTGCAGCTTTTTCAGGATATCTGCGGGCGTTGCGAGGCATTGCAGGAAGCCGAGCCGAAGAATGCCAACGCCTGGTACATCCACGCCTATGCGCTGGGCCGCTACAGTCAGGGAATCTCCATCGTCAAGGCGCTGGCCCAAGGCCTGGGCGGGAAGGTCAGGCAAAGCCTCGACCAGGCGCTGGGACTTCAGCCCCGCCATGCCGATGCCCACATCGCCCTTGGCGCCTGGCATGCCGAGATCATCGACAAGGTCGGGAGCATGGTCGGCGGACTGACCTATGGCGCGAAGAAGGACGTGGCGGAAAGGCACTTTCGCGCCGCGCTCGACCTCAACCCGGACTCGTCGATCGCCCGCACCGAGTATGCCAACGGCCTCATTCTGCTGTTCGGTCGCGCGCGCGCCAGGGACGTCGACCGACTCCGGGAAGAGGCGGCTGCCTGCACCCCGGCCGACGCCATGGAAAAGCTCGACCTCGAACTGGCGAAGGAACTGGCGGACTGAGACGACGCCGACCGCCGGGCAAGCCCTCCGGGCGGCGGCAATCCCGGTCCCTTTACGGCAACTCCTCCGCCAGTGCGGCGGCCACCGCGTCGGGATCGCCGAGCCGCTCCCAGGGCTCCATCAACACCAGCATCAGGAACTTTTCGAACTCGCCGGCGAACCGGTCGACGATGGACTGGGGATCGGGAACGAGTTTGTGGTCGGTCATCAGACCAAAGTACACATTGCCGTCATAGGAGAGAATCGAGACGCCCATCCCGATGTCACCCGACTGCGGCACCCAGAACAGCGGTTGGCGCAGCCTGGCTCCCGCCAGATAGAGCGCCGATGGCGGCCCCGGCACATTGGTCATGACCGCTGTCGCCTTGTTGGCCAGAAGATCGAGGACCGCCTGCTGGACGGCCTTCGGCAGCATGCCGACGACTCCGAGTATGGTCAGCGTCAACCCCGCCTGATACGAACCTTTCAGCTTCGCCATCCGTTCGCGAACCTCGAACAGGCGGGTCAGCGGATTCTCGATGCCCACCGGCAACTCGAGCGCCACCAGTCCGAAGCGGTTGCCCAGCGTGCCCAGGTCGGCCGGTCCGCGCAGGTTGACCGGAACCATGGCGCGAATCTCGACGCCAGCGACGTCGTCGCCACGGTCAACCAGGTAAGCGCGCAATGACCCGGCAACCGCCGCCAGCAGCAAGTCATTGACCGAGCAGCCGAGCACCTTGCCGACTCCCTTGATCTCCGCCAGCGGAATCGGCTCCGACCAGGCCAGTTCCTTTCTTGTCCCGGGCTTGCCCTTGAAGCGGGTCGGACTGTCGTTCGCCATGAGCGCCAGCTTCGCGATTTCCACGCCAATGTCGCGGCCGGCGCGGGCGATGCCGACGAGCTGCCCGGGACTGGACAGCAAGGAACCATACTGGTTGCGCAGATCGAGCGCGAAGCGGGCGGAGCCCAGCACGGCGTCGGCGACGGGGCGCCATAGCGCTTGCCAGAACAGGTCGTGTTCGTGATCGTCGTCATCGTCATTCCGGTCTGCAAGCGGCGGTCTCTCCCTCGCTGCCTCCGTGCCGTCCGCCAGCGCCAGGACAACGCCGACCAGAGCGATCCCGTCGGCGATGCTGTGGTGGATCCGCAGCACGAGCGCCTGTCCGCCCAAGGCCGTATCGACCACCAGCATCTCCCACAGCGGCCGCCCGGGATCGAGAGGCCTGCTGACGAGGTCGGCAACGAAGCGTTGCAGTCCCGCCTTGCCCAGCCTGCCGCGGCGAACCACCCGACGCAGGTGGTTGGCGAGATCGAAATCCGGGTCATCCTGCCAGCAGTATCCCGTTCCCTCGGCGACAACACACTGGACAAAGCGCCGGTGAGCAAGCATGCGCTGCTCGACGGCAAGTCGCAGGCGTTCGAAATCGAGCGCGCCATCGAACAGCATGACGCCGACAATCTGCATCAGATTGCTCGGGCGATCCATGCGCAGCCACGCCTTGTCGACATTGGAGATACGCTCGCGTGAAGGCATCGGGAACTCCGTAAGTATTCAGGCCACTATAATACCGTCGTTTCCCTCACCCATTGGAGCACCCACCATGAGCCGGCTCAAGGCAGCCTTCGACGCTGCGGTTGCAGATTCCAAGACGCTCGCCGAGCGCCCCGACAACAAGACCCTGCTGCGGATTTACGGCCTGTTCAAACAGGCCAGCGAGGGAGACGCGACGGGCAAGCGTCCGGGCTTCACCGACCTGGTCGGGCGCGCCAAGTACGATGCCTGGGCAGCGCTGCAGGGAACCTCATCGGAGGCGGCGATGCAGGCTTACGTCGATCTGATCACGGAATTGAAGGGCTAGGCGAAGCGCGCATCGAAGTAGTCGTGGATTTCCCGCTCGAGTCCGCTCTTGAACGGCCTCAGCAGAAATCCCAGATGGATGTGGATCGTCACCTCGCCCCTGCCGAGCGTCAGCTGCCCGTGGACCCCCATGCGCTCGAAGTGCAGGACGCCCTCCTCGTCCCATTCGTGCACCAGGTTGAATTCCTTTTCCAGGTCGGCTGCCACCAGTTCGGCGGCGGTTCGCGCCTTTTTCGCGCTAAGGCGGTGCTTCTTGGTGATCAGTATTTCGCTCATGCGTACAGTCTACCGATGAAGCGCCGAATCGGGAATACGCCGGCGCCACTATTCCGCTGAACCCTTGCTGCCCATCATCGAGTTGCAGGTCTCCCGGCCGAGCGTTTCTGCCGCCCTCGGCGTGGAAATCCCCGGCTCGGCGTAGATGCGCCTGATCACGACATTGGCGATGTCCGCGCCAGCGCTGCCATCTTCGACGAATACCTTCATCGGCCGCCCCTTTTCGCGGTTGTAGTAGGCCTGCACGGCAAAGTCACGCACCCGCTCGCAGAAGCGGATCTTCTGGGCATCGGGCATCCCGTCGCCGTACCTGGCGGCATGGGCCTGCGGCAGGGCGCTGGCCATAGCCAGCAATGCGGAGCCCGCGATCGTCGGCAGCTTCATTCGGTCGGCTCCTGAATCGACGTGAGGTAGGCCAAAATGTCCTGAACGTCCTGTTCCTTGAGGCCGTTCAGCACGCCGACCGTGCCCTCCTCGTCATGCGGACGATCGCCCTTGAGGTAGAGATCGACCTGCCGCTTCAGGTAGTTCGTGTATTGTCCGACGAGCATCGGGAACATGCCTCTGCCCTTGCCGGTCTTGCCGTGACACGAGGCGCACTGCTTCTGGTAGATCGCCTGCCCACGGTCGAGGTTGCCTTCGGCACGCGGAATGATCATGACGCGGTCCACCATCTGCAGGCGGGTCAGCGCATCTTCAGTGCCCTTGAAGGTCGGCATCCTGTTGGAGAGTTCGATGCCGGCGAGATAGGCCGAGATATCCTTGATGTCTTCGTCGGAAAGTTCGCGTTCCTGCGTGTAGGGATACATCGGGATATTCACCCGGGTTCGCGAACGGAAGTTCTTCAACTGGTTTTCGATATAGGCAACGCGCTGGCCGGCGATGCGCGGATACTCGCCCTTCTTGCCGCCGGCCCCCTGGTCGCCATGGCAGGCGGCGCAGGTCCCGTTGATTTCCTTGCCTTTTTCGCGGTCGACCGCGACCGCCGCGCTGGAAGCGAGGACGCCCGCGAGAAGCAGGGGAAGAAGTCTGGACGGCATCATTTGCGGGAACTCCTCGGTTCGATGCGGCGAATTGTCGCACGTCCCCGGTGATCGGCAATTGACGCAAATCACGCATAATCCGCCTCATGCCCCTCTTCTCCAGCGCCGCCGACAGCAACGACCAGCTTGCCAATCTGCGCCGCCTGATCGCGGTTCGCTGGGTTGCGCTGGCGGCGATGGCGGCGCTGACCGTGCTGCTTCCCGCCGCCCTCGCCATTCCCTTGCCGACCGCACCGCTGCTGGCGATCATCGTCGTCACCGCCCTGTTCAACGGCGTCGCGCTGTGGCGGGCGAGGCGCGCCGACGCGGCGGCGCCGGTCGAACTGTTCAGCCACTTGCTGGTCGATATCGCCGCCCTGGGCGCACTCGTGTTCTTCAGCGGCGGCGCCACCAACCCGCTGGTTTCACTGCTCCTGCCGCCGGTCGCCATCGCCGCGCTGACCCTGCCGGGGCGCAGCGTGCTGGCTGTCGGACTCGCCGCGGTCGCCGTGTATTCCGCGCTGATGGTGTTCTACGTGCCGCTGCCGTTGAGCGATGCCACCCGCGCGACACGGCTGCACCTGCTCGGAATGTGGCTGACCTTCGCCATCTCGGCATTGATGATCGCCTGGTTCGTCGTCCGCATGACGCGCCTGATCCGCGTCCGCGACGCCGAACTCGCAGCGCGCCGCGAGCAGGCGCTGCGTGACGAGCGCATCATGGCCATCGGCACGCTTGCCGCCGGCGCCGCGCACGAACTGGGGACACCGCTGGCCACCATGTCGCTCGTCACCGGGGAACTCGCGCGGGATCCGCAACTGCCGGCTGCCGTGCGTGACGACATCGCCCTGTTGCGCCAGCAGATCGCCGCCTGCAAGGAAATCATCACCGGCCTGTCGCGCCGCGCCGGCGCCGAGCGCCTCGAAAATCCGGGCATCCAGCCGGTCGACCGCTGGCTCGCTGCGCTGCGCCAACGCTGGCATGCCGTGCGCCCGCAGGCGCAGAGCCGGCTCGGAGTGACCGGCGCCCAGCCGGCGCCGGCCGTGGTCGCCGACCCGCGCCTGGAGCAGGCGATTCTCAATCTTCTGAACAATGCGGCAAGCGCCTCGGCGGAGTCCATCGAAATTCGTCTGGACTGGACAGCCGGGCCGATTTCCATCGAAATTCACGATCGCGGCCCCGGTTTTCCCGCGGGCGTTCTGACGCAAGGCGGCCGGGTCGAGTTTCCCGCTCACGAACATGGCAGCGGTATCGGCCTGATGCTTACCCGCTCAGCGATCGAACAGATCGGCGGACGCCTCCTGCTGCTCAACCCACCCGCGGGCGGCGCCGTTGCCCGCCTTGAACTGCCCAGGGGAACCTGATGCCCGATCCGACCCTCGTCATCGATGACGACGCCACCTTCAACGCCATACTCGTCCGCACTCTCGAACGGCGCGGCCACGAGGCTCACGGCGCCACCGACCCGGTTTCCGCGCTCGCCATGGCGCGTGAAACAGTCCCCGCGCGCGTGGTGCTCGACCTCAATCTGAACGGCAGTTCAGGCCTGGCGCTGATCCCGCAACTGCTGGCCATCAATGCCGACTGCCGCATCGTCGTGCTGACCGGCTACGCAAGCATCGCCACGGCGGTCGACGCGATCAAGCTGGGCGCGGTTCAGTATCTGGCCAAGCCGGTCGAGATCGAGGCCGTTCTCGCGGCCTTCGCAACCGATGACGGGCCCGACCTGGATATGGAGGCGCCGGATGAGCCGCTTTCGGTCGACAGGCTGGAATGGGAACACATTCAGCGTGTCCTCAACGAAAACGACGGCAACATTTCAGCCACCGCGCGCGCTCTCAGGATGCACCGTCGCACCCTGCAGCGCAAGCTCGCGAAACGGCCGGTCCGGTCCTGAGTCCGCCGCGGCTCAGGCCGTTTGCGGGGAGGGCGATGTCCGGCGGCAGGCCAGCCGTTGCGCAGGATTCCCGAGGGAGACCGGGGATGCGATCACGCCGCCTGCTTGCCGCTCTTCTTGAGTTCGGCCAGGAACTCGGCGAAGCTCACTTCGCGAACCTTGGTATCGACCAGCGTGTCACGCAGCACGAAACTGGGAACAGCCCGTTCGTCGGCACGGTCATGGACATCGCTGCCCGGATAGGCGCCGCGGGTCGATGAAATCGTTTTGCTGGTGATCGTTGTCATGGTTCGAGACCTCATGTTGAGCCGTTGAACGCATGATGCCGATTCATCCCGCGACTGTCCGTGAGCGAATTCACGCCCTGACCCAAGTTCCGTGAGCGAATTCACGCCTTGCCCCAAATAGTGTTCCTCGCCGTGGCGCCAGGGACGCCGCGGCGCGGCGGTACAAGCCGCGGCGCCCCCGCGACCCTGCGGTCGACGCCCCGAAACACCCGAAAGTCAGTGCTGCTTATGCTCGGTTGGCGCCGGGGCGGCGCTTGCCTTGACCACCCTGGCATCGACCTGCTTGCTGCTGCCGTCGTCGAAAGTCAGCGTGATCGACACCGCATCCCCCTCCTTCATGGGCGCCTTGAGGTCGATCATCATCACATGCAGGCCGCCCGGTTTGAGCACCGCCTCGCCCTTCGCCTTGATCTCGATCGCCGGTACCGGACGCATCTTCATGACCCCCCCTTCGTTCAGGTGGGTATGCAATTCGGTCGCCTTCGAGACAGGGTTGTCGGCCTTGACCACCTTGACGTCCTTGTCGCCGTTGTTCCTGATGACCATGAAGGCGCCGGTCGCCGGAGCATTGGGCGGCGCCAGGCGGACGTAGGCATCTTGCACCGAAACGTTGTCGGCGGCGCCGGCCAGGACGCCAGCGGAAAACAGCAGGCCGACGGCCAGAATCGATGGTTGCTTCATAATGCTTGTCTCCTTCAAGGTGGGAAGAGGTATTTGCGGATGATGGCGGCCACCCGGTCCGGCGCCGTCGCGTGGGCGATCCTGCCCGCCAGTTTGCCATCGGCAGCGACGACGTAAGTGTCCGCCGAATGGTCGACGACGTAGCCGTCGCCGGCCGTCGCGACCTTCTGCTCGGCGTAGAAGACGCCATAGCGCTTCGCCGCCGCGGCGATTTCCTCCGGTGTTCCGGTCACGCCGACGATGGCCGGATGAAAGAAACGGACATATTCCTTGAGCCGCGCCGGCGTGTCGCGTTTCGGATCGACCGAAACGAGGATCACGGCGACCCGCGCCAGTTCGCCCGGCGTCAGTTGCTTCAATCCCTCGGCGGTAGCCGCCAGCGAAGTCGGACAGACGTCGGGGCAGTAGGTGTAGCCGAAGTAGAGCAGGACCACCTTGCCGCGAAAATCGCTGAGTGCAACCGGGCCGTCCGCCGACTGCAGCGTAAACTCGCCGCCTTCGGGCATCGCCGCCTGCGGCAGCGGCCGTTCCGGAAGTTCCGGCTGCCAGAGGAAGGTCAGCCCGAGCACCAGGGCCGCCAGCAGGCCGGCGATCACGGAAAGGATGCGTTCGGACATCCTATTCCGGGCCCCGCGAACCGAAGCGATAGGGAATCGCGATACGCTCGCCGCCGGTTTCGATCAGCACCGTCGCCTGCCAGTCCATGGCGCCGGTGATGCACACCGGCAGCGTCACCGCGCCGGCAAAGCGCCCATCACCGCGCGCGGCGAGTTGCGGCCGATTCACTCCCATGTTCATGTCGATGCCGGCGAAATCGACCTCGACCCGGGTCGGCGCAACGCCGCTGGTCGTCACCTGCACCTCGAAGGGCTTGACCATGGGGATCGGCCGCGTCCCCATCGACAGTTCGACGCTGCCGCCGGAAGGCAGTGCCGCCGCACAGGCCTGGCGCTGCAGATTGCACGCCGGATCCGGCTGGATCACGACATCAGCGCGGGGGAGCAGCAATGGCGAAAGCTTGTAGCCGACGACAACGATGAGGGCTATCAACAGGATGCCGATCACGTCTATCAGTATTTTCTTGTTCACCAGTCTGGTCCTGGCCTGGCGGCCGGAGAGGAGGCAGCATTTTCCTTCATCGAGGGCGAAAGGAATTAACAGAGATCAATTTATTGGCATGGCGGGAAGCATACAGTGTGCGGCATATTGTCGCAGCGGCATTGTGTCGCAAGCGGCGATCGAGGGTAGGAAGTTCTACTTCTTGTTTTCATGGGAGAAATCGAGATGAAA
>CAZKSD010000071.1:0-11266 GCA_964555315.1 uncultured Dechloromonas sp. | reverse complement strand
AAGCGGCCGTCGGTGAGGAGCGCGCATTCCTTGCCCAGCCCCATCGACTTCAGGTACGAGGTCGGATAGAGCATTTCCTGCATCCCCGGCCCCCCCTTGGGGCCTTCGTAGCGGATGACAACGACGTCGCCGGCAACGATTTTGCCCCCTAAAATGCCGTCGACCGCGGCATCCTGGCTTTCGAAGACGCGGGCGCGGCCGGTGAATTTCCAGATCGACTCGTCGACGCCGGCGGTCTTGACGATGCAGCCATCGCGCGCGATGTTGCCGTGGAGCACCGCCAGGCCGCCCTCCTGCGAGTAGGCGTCGGCGCGGGTGCGGATGCAGCCGCGGCGGCGGTCGAGGTCGAGGCTGTCGTAACGCCGGTTCTGCGAGAAGGCGACCTGGGTCGGCACGCCGCCCGGCGCGGCGCGGAACAGTTCATGGACTTTCGCGTCCTGCGTGCGCACGACATCCCAGCGGTCGATCGCGTCGCCGAGGGTTTTTTCGTGCACGGTCGGCACGTTGCGGTGCAAGAGGCCGGCGCGGTCGAGTTCGCCGAGGATGCCCATGATGCCGCCGGCGCGGTGGACGTCCTCGATGTGGTACTTGTCGGTCATCGGCGCCACCTTGCACAGACAGGGCACCTGGCGCGAAATGCGGTCGATGTCGGCCATCTTGAAATCGACGCCGGCTTCCTGGGCGGCGGCCAGGATGTGCAGCACGGTGTTGGTCGAGCCGCCCATCGCCACGTCGAGAGTCATGGCGTTTTCGAAAGCCGCGAAGGTGGCGATCGAACGCGGCAGGACGGAGGCGTCATCCTGCTCGTAGTAGCGGCGGCACAGGTCGACGGCCAGGCGGCCGGCGCGCAGGAAGAGTTCCTTGCGGTCGGCGTGGGTGGCGACGACGGTGCCGTTGCCGGGCAGCGAGAGGCCGAGCGCCTCGGTCAGGCAGTTCATCGAGTTGGCGGTAAACATACCCGAGCACGAACCACAGGTCGGGCAGGCCGAGCGTTCGATCTCGGCGAGATCGGCATCGGAAACCGAGCTGTCGGCGGCCTTGACCATGGCATCGACGAGGTCGAGGTGGATGACCTGATCCTTGAGCTTGACCTTGCCGGCCTCCATCGGTCCGCCGGAGACGAAGACGACGGGGATGTTGAGGCGCATCGCGGCCATCAGCATGCCCGGGGTGATCTTGTCGCAGTTGGAGATGCAAACCATGGCGTCGGCGCAGTGGGCGTTGACCATGTATTCGACCGAATCGGCGATCAGGTCGCGCGAGGGCAGCGAGTAGAGCATGCCGCCGTGGCCCATGGCGATGCCGTCGTCGATGGCGATGGTGTTGAATTCCTTGGCGATGCCGCCGGCCGCCTCGATCTCGCGGGCGACCATCTGGCCGAGATCCTTGAGATGCACGTGGCCCGGCACGAACTGGGTAAAGCTGTTAACCACCGCGATGATCGGCTTGCCGAAATCGCCGTCCTTCATGCCGGTGGCGCGCCACAGGGCGCGGGCGCCGGCCATGTTGCGGCCGTGGGTTGAGGTGCGGGAGCGGTAATCGGGCATGCGAATCTCCGTCGAAAACTTTGCGCCCTACGGCGCGAACTATAATTGGCGAATTCTAGCCGACTCTCCGCCTTCGATGCTTCTGCACCCCCAGTTCGACCCTGTCGCCTTTTCGCTCGGCCCGTTGTCGGTGCGCTGGTACGGTTTGATGTATCTCGTCGCTTTCGTTCAATTTATCTTGCTCGGCCGCTACCGGATTCGCACGCGCCCCGGCCTGCTGACGGTCGAGCAGCTCGACGACCTGCTGTTCTACGGCATGCTCGGGGTCATCGTCGGCGGCCGGCTGGGCCAGGTGCTGTTCTACGAGCCGGGCTACTACCTGGCCAATCCGCTGGAAATCCTTGCCGTCTGGAAGGGCGGCATGAGCTTCCATGGCGGATTTTTCGGCGTCCTCGTCGCCATGGGGCTGTGGTCGCGCAAGCACTGTGTCGCCTGGTTCGACGTCACCGATTTCATTGCGCCGCTGGTGCCGCTCGGGCTGGCCGCCGGGCGCATCGGCAATTTCATCAACGGCGAACTGTGGGGCCGCGTCGCCGACCCAAGCCTGCCGTGGGCGATGGTCTTCCCGCAGGCCGGAGACATGCAGCCGCGCCACCCGTCGCAGCTTTACCACGTCGGGCTGGAAGGGCTGGCGCTGTTCGCGATTTTGTGGCTTTTCAGCAGTCGACCGCGACCGCGCGCCGCGGTGTCGGGTGTCTTCCTGATCGGCTACGGCGCCTTCCGCTTCATCACCGAGTTCTTCCGCGAACCGGACCACGGCATTTTCGGCCAGTCGTATACGATCAGCATGGGGCAGTGGCTGTCACTGCCGATGATCCTGATCGGCATCGCGATGCTGGCGATGGCCTACCGCAAGAAATCCCTATAATCGGGGATCACGTCAACCACCCAGACAGGAATCCAGCCATGACACGTCCATTCAAGGTTCTCGGCATCCAGCAAATCGCCATCGGCGGCCCCTCCAAGGAAAAACTGCGCACGCTGTGGGTCGAGAAATTCGGCCTGGAAATCACCAGCACCTTCGTTTCCGAACGCGAGAACGTCGACGAGGACATCTGCGCCATGGGCAGCGGCCCGTTCAAGGTCGAGGTCGACCTGATGCAGCCGGTCGATCCGGAGAAAAAACCGGCCGTGCACGCGACGCCGCTCAACCACGTCGGCCTGTGGATCGACGACCTGCCCAAGGCCGTCGAATGGCTCTCCGCCAACGGCGTGCGCTTCGCGCCGGGCGGCATCCGCAAGGGCGCCGCCGGTTTCGACATCACCTTCCTGCACCCCAAGGGCAACGACGAATTCCCGATCGGCGGCGAAGGCGTGCTGATTGAACTGGTGCAGGCGCCGCCCGAAGTCGTCGCCGCCTTCGCGAAACTCGCGGCAGGCTGACAACACGGTGCGCCGACCGTTGCGGTCGACGCCCCAAAACAGACGATTTCCCGGAGCACCCTGAACTGCCCGCACCGAGAGCCCAGGGCATGCCCGGTTGATTGCGCTTCCCCTGAACAGTCCGGGGGAAGCCTGCGATCACGCCTCGTTCAGGGCGGCGATGCGATCCTCCAGCGGCGGGTGGGTCGCGAACAGCGACATCCAGCCGGGCCCGCCGGCGATGCCCGACGCCGCCATGCTTTGCGGCAAGGGCTCGGTGTGCAGGCTGCCGAGGCGGCGCAGCGCGTTCTGCATCGGCACCGGCGAACGCATCAGTTGCGCGGCGCCGGCGTCGGCCCGGAATTCCCGCTGGCGCGAGAACCAGGCGACGACGATGCTGGCCAGCACGCCGAAAACGACTTCACAGACCATGCTGGTCACCATGTAGCCGATGCCCGGGCCGCTGTTTTCCTCGCCGCGGCGCAGGAACGAGTCGACCAGATAGCCGACGACGCGCGACAGGAAGACGACGAAGGTGTTCACCACGCCCTGAATCAGCGTCAGCGTCACCATGTCGCCGTTGGCGATGTGGGCGACCTCGTGCGCGAGCACGGCTTCCGCCTCCTCGCGCGTCATTCCCTGCAACAGGCCGGTCGAAACGGCGACCAGCGAACTGTTTTTCGTGGCGCCGGTGGCGAAGGCGTTCGGCTCGCCGTCGTAGATGGCGACTTCCGGCATCGGCAGCCCGGCGCGCTCGGCGAGACGGGCGACGGTATCGACCAGCCAGACTTCGGTCGAGCTGCCCGGCGACTCGATGACGCGGGCGCCGGTGCTCCACTTGGCCATGGTCTTCGACAGCAGCAACGAAATGAAGGCGCCGCCGAAGCCGATCACCGCGGCAAAGGCCAGCAGCATGCCGAGATTGAGGCCATTGGCCGTCAGGAACCGGTTGACGCCGAGCAGGCTGCTGACCAGACCAAGGACCAGCATCACCGCGAGGTTGGTAACCAGGAAAAGCACGACACGTTTCATCACATCCTCCATCGGAAGAGAAAACGGTCGCATCATACCCCACCCGAACATCCTGTAAAATCCTGACAGAATTGAATTTCACTTCGGTTTTCCGGATAGATCATGTCCAACCTCAACTACAGGCATCTCCACTACTTCTGGGTTGTCGCTCACGAAGGCAGCATGACCCGTGCCGCCGAGCGTCTCGGCGTCGCGGTGCAGACGATCAGCGGCCAGCTCGCGCTGCTCGAACGCAGCCTGGGCAAGGCGCTGTTCGTCAGCCAGGGGCGCGGACTGGCGCTCAGCGATGCCGGGCGCACGGCGCTGGGCTACGCCGACCAGATCTTCCAGCTCGGCGATGCCCTGCAGGAAGCGGTGCGGGCGCAGGACAGCGGCAATGCACTGCGCCTGCGCGTCGGGATTTCCGATGACATTCCCAAACTCCTTGCCTACCGCCTGCTGGCTGCCGTGCTAGCGATGCCGGAGGATGTGCGCCTGATCTGCAGCGAAGGCGGTTTCGAGGCGCTGCTCGGCGAACTGGCGCTGCACCACCTCGATCTGGTGCTCACCGACAGACCGGCGCCGGTGGGCGGCAACCTCAAGGTTTTCAGTACCTACCTTGGCGAATTCCCGGCCGGGCTGTTTGGCAGCGCCGCGCTGGTCGAACGTTGCCTGGCGGGCTACCCGGAAAGCCTGAACGGCGCCCCGCTGTTTCTGCCAACCCGGCAGAGCGCCTTGCGCAGCCGCATCGACCGCTGGATCGAGAGCAACGGCATACTTCCCCGCGTCATCGGTGAATTCCAGGACAGCGCCCTGCTGACGACCTTCGGGCGCGCCGGACTCGGACTCTTTCCGGCGCCGCTGGCGCTCACGGACCAGATCGCCGAGCAACTCGCTTCCCGCCCGCTCGGCGAAATGGCCGGGGTCAGCGAGCAGATCTACGCCATTTCCAACGAACGGCGAATCCGGCATCCCGCCATCGAGGTCCTCTGCTCGTCGTCCCCGAGTCTTACCGGCGCCTCACCCCTGCCGGAGGATGCGCGCCGGCAGGCCCCCTCGCCGCAGGTATAATTTGCGTTTCCCAATGCCGAGCCCAAACAGACAGCCCATGTTCCCGTTCCGCAAATTCATCGCCCTCGCGTCGCTCCTCGTGCTCACCGGCCAGGCGCTGGCCCAGCAGCTTCCCGTCCCGCCCACCCTTGCCGCCCGGTCCTGGCTCCTGCTGGAAATGGGCTCCGGTCAGGTGTTGACCGCGGAAAGGCCCGACGAACGCATCGAGCCCGCCTCGCTGACCAAGCTGATGACCGCCTACCTGACCTTTGCCGCGCTGCGCCAGAAGACCATCGCCCTCGATACCCCGGTCACGGTTTCGCAGAGGGCCTGGAAGACCGGCGGGTCCAAGATGTTCATTCAGGTCGATACCCAGGTTCCGGTCGAAGACCTGATCAAGGGCATGATCGTGCAGTCGGGCAACGACGCCTGCGTCGCGCTGGCGGAGGCGATCGCCGGCAGCGAGGAGAGCTTCGCCCAACTGATGAACCGCGAGGCGAAGCGCCTCGGCATGACCTCGTCGAATTTCACCAACTCGACCGGCCTGCCCGACCCGCAGCTCTATACGACGGCGCGCGACCTGGCGACGCTGGCCAGCGCCCTGATTCGCGACTTTCCCGAGGAGTACCGGAAGTACTACTCGATGAAGGAGTTCCGCTACAACAACATCACCCAGCCCAACCGCAACCGCCTGCTGTGGATCGATTCGACGGTGGATGGCGTCAAGACCGGTCATACCGACGCGGCCGGCTACTGCCTGATCTCCTCTTCACTGCGCGACAAGCGCCGCCTGCTGTCGGTCGTCCTCGGCGCCAAATCCAGTTCAATGCGCGCCAGCGAGTCGCTCAAGCTGCTCAACTGGGGCTTCCAGTCCTACGACTCGGTCACGCTGTTCGCCAAGGATTCGCCGGTGGCCACGCTGCGCGTCTGGAAGGGCGCGCAACCCAACGTCAAGGCCGGCTTCGGCAACGACTTCTCGCTTTCCGTGCCCCGCGGCTACGCCGACAAGGTCAAGAGCGAGTTCACCCCGCAGCCGCGCCTGCTGGCGCCGATCGAGGCCGGCCAGAAGCTCGGCACGCTCAAGGTGACGATCGACGGCAAGGTCTACGGCGAATATCCGGTGGCGGCGCTGGAAGCCGTCCCGCTCGCCGGCATCTTTGGCCGCGCCGTGGATACCGTGAGACTGTGGTTCAACTGAATTCATGACTCCCTACGTCGCCGACCCGGTCTATCTGAACGGCCGCTTCCTGCCTCTGGCGGAAGCCGGCATCTCGCCGCTCGATCGCGGCTTTCTCTACGGCGACGGCGTCTATGAGCTGATCCCGGTCTATTCGCGCCGCCCGTTCCGCCTCGCCGAACACCTGACGCGCCTGCAGGCGACGCTCGACGGCATCCGTCTGGCCAACCCGCTGGATGGCGCCGGCTGGCAGGCCGTTGTCGAGCGGTTGATCGCCGGTGCGCCATGGGAAGACCAGTCGATCTACCTGCAGGTCACCCGCGGCGCCGACAACAAGCGCGACCATGCCTTTCCGCCGGCTACCGTGCCGCCGACCGCCTTCGCCTTCAGTTCGCCGCTGGTCACGACGCCGGCGGCGATCCGGGCGACCGGCGTCGCCGCGATCACCGTCGCCGACGACCGCTGGGCACGTTGCAACCTCAAGGTCGTCTCGCTGCTGGCCAACATCCTCGCCCGCCAGCAGGCGGTCGATGCGGGTTGCGCCGAAGCCTTGCTGATTCGTGACGGCTGGCTCAAGGAGGGAGCCGCCTCGAACATCTTCGTCGTCAAGGACGGCGTGCTGCTCGCCCCGCCCAAGACCAGTTTCATGCTCCCCGGCATCACCTACGACGTCGTCCTCGAACTGGCGGCCGGTCACGGTCAACCGCTCGAAATCCGCGAAATTCACGAAAATGAACTTCGCGCCGCCGACGAGGTCTGGATGACCTCATCGACCAAGGAAGTGCTGGCGATCACCACGCTCGACGGCCTCCCGGTAGGCAGCGGAAAACCCGGTCCGCTCGGCGAGCGGATGTGGCAGTGGTATCAGGATTTCAAGCAATCGGTCATGCGCAAGGGTTGAAGTGGCTTCGTACAAGGACACGCTCCTCGAATTTCCCTGCGCCTTTCCCCTGAAGATCATGGGCAAGGCCGAGGACGAACTCGCCCAGGCCGTTCTCGAAATCGTCACCCGCCATGCCCCCGGTTTCGATGGCGCCAGCATGGAAATGCGCGCCAGCTCCGGGGGCAACTATCTCGGCCTGACGTGCACGGTGGTCGCCACCTCGAAGGCGCAGCTCGATGCGCTGTACATGGACCTGACCGCGCACCCGCTGGTCAAGGTCGTGCTTTGAGGATGGAGATCCGCCGTCTCGGCCGGGTCGATTACGAACCAACCTGGCGCGCGATGCAGGAATTCACCGCCGGGCGGACACCGGAAACTCCCGACGAACTGTGGGTGGTCGAGCATCCGTCCGTGTTCACGCTGGGCCAGGCCGGCAAGCGCGAGCACATCCTGAGCGATGTCGGCATCCCCGTCGTCAAGATCGACCGGGGCGGCCAGGTCACCTACCATGGCCCCGGCCAGGTCGTCATCTACCTCCTGCTCGACCTGCAACGCCTGAAGATCAAGGTGCGCGAACTGGTCACCGCGATCGAGCAGGCGATCATCGACTTTCTGGCCGAGCACGGCGCCGCCGCCGGGCGCCGCCCCGGCGCCCCCGGCGTCTATGTCGGCGACGCCAAGATCGCCGCCCTCGGCCTGAGGATCAGGAACGGTTGCAGCTACCACGGGCTGGCGCTCAATGTCGCCATGGATCTCTCTCCGTTCGCCGCCATCAACCCCTGCGGCTATGCCGGGCTGAGGGTCACGCAAACCAGCGAACTGGGCATCACGCTCACCCCGGCCGAGGCCGGCGAACACCTTTGCCGGCACTTGCGGCGACAACTGGACGAACGACATGGCTGAACAAGGCGTCAAGCAGAAGGGCGAGCTGAAGACCGCACGCATCCCGATCAAGATCGTCCCGGTCGACGCCCCGCTCAAGAAGCCGGAATGGATCCGCGTCAAAGCTGGCAACAGCGCCGGCCGCTTCGGCGAGATCAAGTCGATGCTGCGCGAGCGCAAGCTGCATACGGTCTGCGAGGAAGCGACCTGCCCCAACATCGGCGAATGCTTCGGGCGCGGCACGGCAACCTTCATGATCCTCGGCGACATCTGCACCCGCCGCTGCCCGTTCTGCGACGTCGGCCACGGCCAGCCGCTACCGCCCAACCCGGACGAACCGCGCGAACTCGCCGAGTCGGTCGCCGCGCTCAAGCTCAAATATGTCGTCATCACCAGCGTCGACCGCGACGACCTGCGCGACGGCGGCGCCCGGCACTTCGTCGAGGTCATCCGCGCCGTGCGCGAGGCGTCGCCGGCGACGACCATCGAGACGCTGGTCCCCGACTTTCGCGGCCGCCTCGACATCGCCCTCGACATCCTCGGCGAGGCGCTGCCCGACGTCCTCAACCACAACCTCGAAACCGTGCCGCGCCTTTACAGGCAGGCGCGCCCCGGCGCCGACTACGCGCACTCGCTGCAACTTATGAAGGATTTCAAGGCGCGCTACCCGCAGGTCAAGACCAAGTCCGGCCTGATGGTCGGCCTCGGCGAGACCGACGACGAAATCCTCGAAGTCATGCGCGACCTGCGCGCCCACGACGTCGAGATGCTGACCATCGGTCAGTACCTCGCCCCATCGAACCACCACCTCGCGGTTTCCCGCTACGTGCACCCCGACACCTTCAGGATGTTCGAGGAAGAGGCACAGAAGATGGGGTTCACCGGGGCTGCCTGCGCGCCGATGGTGCGTTCGAGCTACTGGGCCGACCAGCAGGCGCACAGCGCCGGGGTCGCCTGAAGACTGCTGCGGTCGACGGTTCCTGCGCGCCAGAAACGAAACTTTGAGCCGGCCCCTTCAGGCCGCGCCCTATAAGCCATCCGCAGCCTCATTCGGCACCAAGATGGTTTGAGATTTGTTTGCTGCGAACCGTGCAATATCTCCATAGATGCGTTGATTTGCACGGATGAATCCCCATTTCGTGCAAGTCGACCTGTCGACTCTGCTGGCCCAATTCCCGGCTGTCGTGCTCCTCGGACCCCGTCAGGCGGGGCAGTTGGCAGCGATGGTCGTTCGCTCGCGCATCCCGATGAACGACTGGCGCCGGGCGATGTCATCAGGAATGGCTGGGTTCTGAGTCTGCCGCGTCTGCGCGATAGGCTAAGTCATCAACTTTGAGCAAAGCCGTGGTCTATCCCTGAGAGGTTCTGGGGGGTTGTCAAATGCAAATATCGCTTGGCGATAATATCGTTTTGCGATATTATCGGTCACATGATTACTTCGTTCCACGACGACGCAACGGAAAGCATCTGGCGCGGTGAGTTTACCAAGAAGTTGCCCAACCAGATTCAGGCTGTGGCGCGACGCAAACTGCGGATGGTGGCCAATGCGCGTGCCCTGGAAGATTTACGCAGCCCGCCAAATAACCGGCTTGAAGCGCTAATCGGTGATCGAGCAGGTCAGCACAGCATTCGTATCAACGATCAATGGCGGGTGTGTTTTGTGTGGAATTCCGGGCACGCGGAACGTGTCGAGGTTTGCGATTACCACTGAGGAGGCATCATGGACAAGCTGCCCAACATTCACCCCGGCGAAGTGCTCAAGGAAGAATTTCTTGAGCCGCTGGGCATTACCCCCTACCGCCTGGCTAAAGCCATCGGCGTGCAGCCGATTCGCATTGGCGAAATCTGCGCCGGACGGCGTGCTGTAACAGCAGATACCGCTTTGCGCCTGTCGCGGGCACTGGGCACGACGCCGGGATTCTGGCTGGGCTTGCAAGCCGACTACGACACGGAGGAAATTGAGCGCGTGCACGGAGATCGGTTGAACAAGATTCATTTGCTGGCGGCGTAGATGACCTACTGCAAACGGAGGCGCCATGACTGCCAGGGAACTTGAAGCCGCGCTGCTGACCCGGTGTGCCGCCGTTGCGCGGGAAGTTGCGCCGGCAGCGCAAGATCAACGCGAGGCTAACGTGTTCCAGTTGGCGGCGACGGTCATCCGCTCGCGCTTCCCTCGCGAATCCACCCACCTGATGCAGGCGAGCGAGCAGTATTTCGCCGCGCACCCCGATGAGCGACTGGCGCCGGGCGATGTCATCAGGAATGGCTGGGCTCCGAGTCTGCCGCGTCTGCGCGACATGCTGAGCCACCGGCTTTGCGGGCGCTGAAGCAATGCCGACGAACCCGACGTTCCACACCCACACCGCCCTGGCAGAAGGTCTGAAAGCGCTGTTCAAGCAGCTTGAAGAGCGTCTCTCGTTGCGCAGCCCCATCGATGTCTATCTGGCGGGCGGAATGGCCGTTCATCTCTACACGGCAAGTCGCGTCACGACTGACGTCGATGCCGAATTCGGCAGCCGCGTTTTTATCCCGAACGACCTCATTGTCGAGGTTAAGTTGGAGGATGGAACGCGGGAGTCGGTCTATTTCGACACCAACTACAACGCGTCCTTTGCCTTGCTGCACGAGGATTACCTTGACGATGCCGTTCCGCTGGATTTGGGCATGGAACATATACGATTGCATGTTCTCTCCCCTCGTGACCTTGCGGTCAGCAAGATCGCCCGCTTTGCCGACAACGACAAAAAGGACATCGCTGCCCTGGTTCGCCTCGGCCTGACCTCCGCCGACGAGATTGAACAACGCGCAACGAGCGCACTGGCCGGATACGTTGGCGGGCAAGCCATGTTGCGGCTAAATCTTCAGGATGCCGTTGCGCTGGCTCGCCAAGTTGAAATTGAACGCATGGAACTGGCGAAGGAAGACCAAGCCAATGAAGATCAATGTTGCAATTCATGCTGCAGCGGTGCAGCATCGCCTGCAACATAATGAGGGGATCACCTTCAAGGGGTCGGGTGAGCCTGTCAGAAATTTTGTGTGTGAGGCATAACATGTCGCCAAGGAGCATGTATGCCAATCAAGACGAGCAAGAAGAAACCGGCAGCGGTGCTGCCCAGCATTCCCAAAGAACTCATTGACCAGATGGTCAGTGGCCCGATGGACGCCGAGGCGGTGAATGCCGCCTCGATGGCGTTCAAGAAGGCGCTGATCGAACGCGTCCTGGGTGCCGAACTCAGTCATCACCTGGGCTACCCGCCCGGCGCCGACAAGCCAGGAGAACTGGGCAACCAAGACAATAGGGGACAGACCCAATGCCGTTAAGTTAAGCCCCGTCCGTGGTAGAATGGAAACTGC
>CAZKSD010000070.1:0-11371 GCA_964555315.1 uncultured Dechloromonas sp. | reverse complement strand
TACGTGCTGCGCAACTGGCTGGCCGAAGTCGCGATCCGCAAGGCGCAGGACAAGGACTATTCCGAGGTCGAACGCCTGCTCGCCTGCCTGCGCCGCCCGTTCGACGAGCAGCCCGAATGCGAGCGCTACGCCGCGCTGCCGCCCGACTGGGCGAACGGGCTGGCGGTGAGCTGTTCGAGCTGATTTCCCCGGCGCGCCGCTCAGGGCTCCGCGTTCAGGGTTCGGCATCCGCCAGGCCGGCCGGCAGCCTCATGGCCGTCGGCCGCGGGCCGTGTCGAGCATTGCGCAGAGCTTTTCCGTGCCGTCCAGGATGCGCGGCGTGTGGCGCTGCATGATGTCGGGGTTGATGTGGAAGAGGTTGTTGCGCCTGACCGCCAGCAACTGCGTCCACTTGTCCCAGTCTCCGAGCCACTCGGGGCGGGAATCGCCCATGCCGGTGGCGATGATGGCTTCCGGGTTGGCTTCGAGCACGGCTTCGACGCTCACCGTCGGCGCCATCTTGTTGAGATGGCCGAAGACGTTCTCGCCGCCGCAGAGCCTGATCGCATCGCTGATGATCTGCGGGCCGCCGACGGTCATCAAGGGCGATTTCCAGATCTGGTAGAAGACGCGCACCGGCGGCTTGTCGGCATTGGCCTTGCGCAGGCGCTCGAGGCGCTGGCGGAAGCGTTCGGCGGCCGGTTTGGCGACGGCTTCGGTGCCGGCGAGCTGTCCCAGGCGTTCGAGCTGGCTGGCCACGTCTTCCATGCGGTTGGGTTGCGAGACGAAAACCGTCAGACCCAGCGCCCGCAGCTTGTCCACCTGGGTCATGTTGTTGCCGCTTTCCCAGGCGAGCACGAGGTCGGGCTTCAGGGCGGCGACGGCTTCGAGATCGACGCGCGAATAACCGCCGACGCGCGCCACCATTTTTGCCTCCGGCGGGTAATCGCTGTAATCGACGGTGCCGACCAGTTGCCCGCCGGCCCCGACGGCATACAGGCTTTCGGCGATGTGCGGGGCCAGCGCGACAATGCGCCTGGCCGGCGCCTTGAGGCGGACTTCGCGGCCGCTGTCGTCGGTCAGCACGAGGTCGGCGGCGGCCGCCGCCTGGGCGAGGGCCATGCTTACGGTCAACGCCGCAAAAAGGCGGAATTTCATGCGGGACTCCAGGTGGTCAGGGCGAGGGCGAGGCGTTGCCAGCCGCTTTCGTCGGCGGGCAGGCCGATGCGCAGCAGCGGCTGATCGGCGAATGCGCGGGCGAGGATGGCGCGGCGCGCCAGGTGTTCGTGCAGCGCGGCGGACTGTTCGCTCCTGAGCGTGGCGAACAGGGGGGTGGCGGCGGCTTCGCCCAGCGGCGTGAGCAAGCCCCGCAGACGTTCGCCCGCCGCGCGCAGGCGCGGGCGTTCGGCGGCCTGCCAGGCGCTGTCGGAAAGCGCCCGGCGCGCCACCTCGCGCGCCGGGCCGGAGACGGTCCATGGCCCCATCGCCTCCTGCATGCGGTCGCGCAATTCGGCATTGGCGAACATGAAGCCGAGGCGCGCGCCGGCCAGGCCGAAAAACTTGCCCAGCGAGCGCAGCACGATGAGATTGGGCGCTTCCGCGCCGCCGGCCAGGGGCGTCAGGCTGTCGTCCGGCGTGGCGTCGATGAAGGCTTCGTCGACGATCAGCGTGCCGCCGCGTGCCTTGAGCTTGTGCGCGGCATCGAGCACTTCCGCCCGGCGGTAATGGCGGCCGGTCGGGTTATCGGGATTGCACAGCAGCACGTAGGGCGTGGCGACGGCGAGGGCGCGCGTCAGGCTGGCGTTTTGCAGCAGGCGCACGCGATGCCCGGCGCGTTGCCAGGCCTGCGGGTGTTCGTTGTAAAGCGGGGCGAGGCAGGCGACGGCGGCGCGCGGCAGCAAGGCGGGCAGCCACTGGATGGCGGCCTGCGAACCGGCCGTGACGAGGCCGTTGGCGTTGCCGTAATAGGCGGCGGCGGCGGCTTCGAGGCCGTCGCCGGCTTCCGGCAGACGCTGCCAGACGCTGGCGGGCAGCGGCGGTACCGGCCAGCCGTTGGGGTTGATGCCGGTCGACAGGTCGAGCCAGTCGGCCAGCGGGATTCGATAGTGCGCCGCGGCCTGGCGCAGCTTGCCGCCGTGTTCAAGCATGGCAAAGTCCGATCGCGAAAAGAACCGCCAGCCACAGCCACAGGCCGCGGCGGATGAGCAGGATGGCGCGCGCCAGGTCGCCGGCGACCGGGGCCGGGCCGTTGCCCAGCGGCGGGCGGATTTCTTCCCGGCCGTGGTAGATCGCGGCGCCGCCCAGTTGCACGCCCAGGCTGCCCGCCCCGGCGGCCATCACCGGCCCGGCGTTCGGGCTTTCCCAGCCCGGCGCCTGCGCCCGCCAGCAGGCCAGCGCGGCGCGCGTGCGCCCGAGCAGGGCGTAGGAAAGGGCGGTCAGGCGCGCCGGCAGCCAGTTGAGCGCATCGTCGGCGCGCGCGGCAAAACGGCCATACAAATTGAAACGTTCGTTGCGGTAGCCCCACATCGCATCCAGCGTATTCGCCAGCCGGAAAAGCAGCGCACCGGGGCCACCGAGCAGGGCGAACCAGAACAGCGCGCCGAAGATCGCGTCGTTGCCGTTTTCCAGCACCGATTCCATGCCCGCCTTGGCGACGCCGGACTCGTCGAGCTGCGACGTTTCGCGCGAGACCATCCGGCCCACCCGCCGCCGCGCTTCACCGAGCCGCCCTTCGCGCAGGGGCCGGGCCACGGCCTCGGCATGCTCGCCCAGGCTCCGCGCGCCGAGCGCGAAATAGAGCAAGGCGACATCGACGGCAAAAGGCGCCCGGGGGCGCAGCACGAACGCCAGCGCCGCCCAGGGCAGCACGGCCAGCGCCCAGCCGAGCACGCCGTTTCCGACGCGGCGCCGATTCAGGCGTTTTTCCAGCGCGCTGGCGAGCTGGCCGAAACCGACGAGCGGATGAAAACGCGCGGGCTCGCCGAAGAGGCGGTCGAGCAGCACGGCCGCCAGCGCCGCCAGGGGCATGGCGCAGGGGCCGGTGAGGAGCGGGAGGAAGGCGTCGGGCATCGGCAAAATCAGCGCGGGAAAACCCCGTTTTGCTGGATTTCCCCCTGCATTTCACCCAGTCTTGCGGTCAACCCCGAATTTTCGCCCAAATCCGCCGCGCCCCATTGCTCGAAATACATCAGCTCATTGACCGGCAGGCGCGGCAGCCAGCCGGCTTTTTCCAGTTCCGGGCGGTCGTGGAAATGGCTGACGCGGCCGATGCACAAGTAGGCGATGGGGACGATGTGATGCGGAATCCCCAGCGCGTCCTGCAAGGCCTTTTCGTGGAAGATGCTGACCCAGCCGACGCCCAGCCCCTCGGCGCGCGCCGCCAGCCAGAGGTTCTGCACGGCGCACACGCTGCTGTACAGATCCATGGTCGGCATGTGCGTGCGGCCGATCACCGCCGGCCCGCTGCGCGAGCGGTCGCAGGTGATGCACAGATTGACCGGCGCTTCGAGGATGCCCTGCAGCTTGAGCTGGCTGTACAGCTCGCGCTTACCGTCCGGGAACATGGCCGCCGCCTCGCCATTGGCTTGCGCGAAAACCGCCTGCACGCGCCGCTTTACGGCGGCCGAGCGAACCAGCAGGAAATTCCACGGCTGCATGAAGCCCACCGAGGGCGCATGGTGCGCCGCCATCAGGATGCGCGCCAGCGCCTCGTCGTCGACCGGCTCGGGCAAGAACTGGCCGCGCACGTCGCGGCGGCTGAAAATGGCGTCATAGACCGCGGCGCGGTCGGCAGCGGCAAAGGCATGCGGGTTTTCCACGGATTCCCCTTCTGGCAATGCGGCGGCTCCATCGACGAAGCCGCGTCCGGAGACGGTCGCCCGAATTCTTTCGGCGCGGGCGATGGTGCCATAATTACGAGGTTTTTTCACAAGCGGTCCGCCATGTCATGTTTTTCGCTGATGGTTCAGGGTACGACTTCGGATGCCGGCAAATCGACGCTGGTGGCCGCACTTTGCCGCATTCTCAGACGGCGCGGCGTGCGCGTCGCGCCGTTCAAGCCGCAGAACATGGCGCTCAATTCGGCGGTCACGGTCGACGGCGGTGAAATTGGCCGCGCCCAGGCGCTGCAGGCGCTCGCCTGCGGGCTGGCGCCGCACAGCGACTTCAACCCGGTGCTGTTGAAGCCGACGACCGACAAGAAGGCCCAGGTCATCATTCACGGCCGGGTGGCCAGCGACCTCGACGCCAGGGCCTATCACGACTACAAGCCGCGGGCGATGGGCGCGGTATTGGCCTCCTGGGCGCGCTTGACCGCGGCGTACGACTGCGTGCTCGTCGAAGGCGCCGGTTCGCCCGCCGAAATCAACCTGCGCGACCGCGACATCGCCAACATGGGCTTTGCCGAAGCGGTCGACTGCCCGGTCATCATTGTTGCCGACATCGACCGGGGGGGCGTCTTCGCCCACCTCGTCGGCACGCTCGAACTGCTTTCGCCCTCCGAGCAAAAGCGCGTCAAGGGCTTCGTCATCAACCGTTTTCGCGGCGACATCGCGCTGCTCGAATCGGGGCTGGACTGGCTGGAAGCGCGCACGGGCAAGCCGGTGCTCGGCGTGTTGCCCTATCTGCACGGCTTGATGCTCGATGCCGAGGACGCGATCGCGACGGCTGCGGTCGACGGCAAAAAAAGGCCGAAAATCACGGCCATCGCCCCGGCCTATCCGCGCGTCTCCAACCACAACGACCTCGACCCGCTGCGCCTTCACCCGGAGGTCGATTTCCGCTGGGTCGGCCCGGGCGAGACGCCGCCGGCCGCCGACCTGATCGTCTTGCCGGGTTCCAAGGCGGTGCGGGCCGACCTCGACTGGTTGCGCGCACAAGGCTGGGAGACGGCGATCCGCCGGCATTTGCGCTATGGCGGCAAGGTGATCGGCTTGTGCGGCGGCTACCAGATGCTGGGCCAGTCCATCGACGACCCGCAGGGGCTGGAGGGGCGGCCGGGCACGACGCCGGGTCTGGGGGTGCTCGCCTGCGTAACGACGCTGGCGGCCGAGAAGCAGTTGCGCAACGTTTCCGGGCATCTGGTCCTGCCCGGCAGTCCGGCCATGCAGGGCTACGAGATTCATTTCGGCGTGACCGGCGGCGACGATCCGGCGCGCCCGGCGGTACGCCTCGCCGATGGCCGTGCCGACGGCGCCGTCTCGGCCGACGATCGGATATTCGCGACTTATTGTCATGGCGTCTTCGATCATCCGCAAGCGCTGACCGCCCTGCTGGCCTGGGCCGGCCTGCACGGGGCGGCGGCGGTCGATTTTGCGGCGCGTCGCGAAGCCGACCTCGAGCGCCTGGCCGATTCGGTGGAAGCGGCGCTCGACTGGGAAAAACTCGCCCCCCTGTTGCCGGACTGAGCCGAATCTTCCAGCGCGGTGCGCCGTCTAGCCGAACAGGCTGGCCACGGCTTGCGGATTGGAAGGAAAGTAGAAGTGCGCATAGGAGGCGGTCAGCCGCCCGACGCGGTAAATCGCCTCGCTTGGGCGACCGTCGGGGGTTCTGGCCAGGGCCAGCGGCGTGAGCGGGGTTTCACTCCGCGAATAATGAAAGGTGTGGCCTTGCAGCCGCCCCTCCGGCAGGTCGAGGAACAGCAAGCCGAGGGCGGCCAGGCTTTTCTGCATGACGGCGATCCCCGGCAGCAGGCCGCCGAAAGCGTGCGTTTCACCCGCCTTGTCGACGATTTTTTCAAACAGGCTCATCATGCCGCCGCATTCGGCGAGCATGGGCTTGCCGCCGGCATGATGCCGGCGCAGCGCAGCCCACAGCGCCGAATTGGCGGCCAGCGCCCGGGCGTGGAGCTCCGGGTAGCCACCCGCCAGCCAGACGGCATCGCAATCCGGCAAGGCGTCGCCGGCGAGCGGCGAGAAAAAGCGCAATTCGGCGCCGAGTCGTTCCAGTGTTTCCAGGTTGCCCGGGTAGATGAAGGCGTAAGCCGCGTCGCGGGCGATGGCGATGCGCCTGCCGGCCAGCAGCGGCGCGTCGGCCGGGGCCGGCACGTCGGCGAAAACGACGGGCGCCGGAAGGTCGACCGCGGCACTGCCGGCCAGCGCGTCGGCCAGGCGGTCGAGCCGGGTTTCGAGATCGCCGATTTCGCCCGCCTGGAGCAGGCCGAGATGGCGTTCCGGCAGGCTGTCGCCGCTTTTCGGCAAGGCGCCGAACCAGCCCATGCCGGGTGGCAGGCTGGCGCGGACCATGTCAGCGTGGCCGGGGCTGGCGACCCGGTTGGCCAGCACGCCGGCAAAGGGCAGGCCGGGGCGGTAGGTGGCGAGTCCGTGGGCGATGGCGCCGAAGGTCTGGGCCATGGCGCCGGCGTCGATCAGGGCCATGACCGGGATGCGAAAGCGGGCGGCGATGTCGGCCGCCGAGGGCGTGCCGTCGAACAGGCCCATGACGCCCTCGATCAGGATCAGGTCGGAGTCCCGCGCGGCGCGTGCCAGCCGCCAGCGGGCGTCGGCTTCGCCGCACATGCCGAGGTCGAGGTTGTGGCACGGTCGACCGCTGGCCACGGCATGAATCTGCGGATCGAGAAAATCCGGGCCGCACTTGAAGACGGTAACGCGCCGCCCCTGCCGGACATGCAGGCGGGCCAGCGCGGCGGTGACCGTGGTCTTGCCCTGGCCGGAAGCGGGCGCGGCGACCAGGAGCGCAGGACAGGCGGGCATCACCAGTCCAGCCCCGGCATGGCTTTGACACCGGCGGCGAAGGCGTGTTTTTCATTGGCGATTTCGCTGACCGTGTCGGCGGCGGCGCACAGCGCTCCGGGGGCGGCGCGACCGGTGACGACGACGTGCTGCATGAACGGACGCGCGCGCAACGCGGTCAGCACCTCGTCGAGGTCGAGCCAGCCGTACTTGAAGGCGTAGGTCATCTCGTCGAGCACGACGAGGCCGATGGCCGGGTCGGCAAGATAGCCGAGGGCGAGATGCCAGGCGGCACGGGCGGCTTGGGCGTCGCGTTCCTTGTCCTGCGTTTCCCAGGTGAAGCCTTCGCCGCCGACATGCCAGCGCACGCCGGGCTGACTGCGGAAAAAGGCTTCCTCGCCGGTATCCGAGCGGCCCTTGACGAACTGCACGACGGCGACTTGCAGGCCGTGGCCGAGGGCGCGGGCGACGACACCGAAGGCGGCGGAGGATTTGCCCTTGCCGTTGCCGGTATTGACCAGCAGCACGCCGCGCTCCTCCTGGGCGGCGGCGATGTGGCCGTCGACCACGGCTTTCTTCTTCTGCATGCGTTCTTCGTGGCTTAGTGTCATGATTTACTCCGGAATGAAACAACGGTGGCCGCGGTCGTCGAGCTGGCGAAGGCGGTAGCCATAGAGGTCGGAAAGCGTCGCGGCGGTGAGCAAGGCGTCGACCGGGCCGCATTCCGCGCGACCGTCGCCGAAAATCAGCACGGCGCGGTCGCAGAAGCGGTGCGCCAGGGCCGGGTCGTGCAGGACCATGACGACGCCCGCGCCGCAATCGCGCGCCGCGTTGCTGAAGAGTTCGAGGGTCGCCATCTGGTGATTCAGGTCGAGATGGGAAAGCGGTTCGTCGAGCAGATAGAGCGGGGCGGCCTGCGTCAGCAGCGTGGCGATGGCCAGGCGCTGGCGCTCGCCGCCGGAGAGCGTATGCACCTGACGCTCCGCCATGCCGTCCAGACCCGCGGCGGCCAGCGCGTTGCGCGCGATCTCGGTGTCGCGCGTCGATTCCCAGTCCCAGCGGCCAAGATGCGGGTGACGCCCGGTGAGCGCGGTTTCCAGCACCGTCGAACCGAACGGATCGTTCTGGAACTGCCCCAGCCAGGCCCGGCGCAGGGCGGCTTCGCGGGCCGCCAGGCGGGCGGCATCGTCGCCGCCAAGCAGCACGCTGCCGGCGGCGGGCGGGCGCAGGCCGGCAAGGGTGGACAGCAGGGTCGATTTGCCGGCGCCGTTGCGGCCGAGGATGACCAGGGTTTCGCCGGGCGCCAGCTTGAAGCTGATGCGGTCGACCACGATTTTCCCGCCGATTTCGACGCGCAAATCCTTTGCTTCGAGCAAGGGCGCGCTCACTTGGGCTGCCTCGAAAGCAAGAAGAGAAAGACCGGCACGCCAATCAGGGCGGTCAGCACGCCGACCGGCAATTGCTGCGGCGCGATGACCGTGCGCGCGGCGGCATCGGCCAGCAGCAGCAGCGAACCGCCGGCCAGCACCGAGGCGGGCAGCAGCAGGCGCTGGTCGTTGCCGCTGGCCAGCCGCACCAGATGGGGTATGACGAGGCCGACAAAACCGATCGAACCGGCGGTGGTGACCGAGGCGGCCGTGGCCAGCGATGCGAGCAGGAAAATCGTGTAGCGCAGACGCTTGACCGCAACGCCGAGGGCTTGCGCCTGCATCAGCCCGCGCGCGAGCAGGTTGAGCTCGCGGGCGAAGGGCATGGCCATGGCCAGCGCCGCGCACAGCGCGAGCATGGCTGGCCACCAGCGGGCGCTCTGACCGAGATCGCCCATCAGCCAGAAGAGCATGCCGCGCAGCTTGTGTTCCTCGGCGATGGCCAGCATCAGGGCGACCAGCGCGCCACAGCCGGCGGCGACGATGACGCCGGTGAGCAGCAGCCGGGTCTGCGTCCAGCTGCCGTCGCCGTGCGCCAGCCCGAAGACCAGGAACATGGCGCCGAGGGCGCCGGCGAAAGCCAGGCCGTCGATGCCGAACACCGGCAAGCCGATCAGGATGGCGAACATCGCGCCGACCCCGGCGCCGCCGGAAATTCCCAGCACGTAAGGGTCGGCCAGCGGATTGCGCAACAGCACCTGCATCAGCGCGCCGGCCAGGGCCAGCAGACCGCCGCAGGCGAAACCGGCGAGCGCGCGCGGCAGGCGCAGCTCGCGAATGATGTCGGCGCCCGGCGTGTCCCGCCCGAGGAGGGCGGAAATGATGGCGGATGGCGTAACCGGGATGCTGCCGACCGCCAGCGCCGTCCAGAAACTCGCCAGGGCCAGCAGCACGAGCGCGGCGAGGATCAGGAAAGCGCGGCGGCGGATGGGCATGGCCGGTTACTTCGGCGAATAGCGCAATCCGACGAATGCATTCACACCGGATGTCGCGTAATCGGCGGCAAGCTGGTAGTCGCGGTCGAACAGATTGTTGATGCGGGCGAACAGCGCCAGTTCGCTGGTCAGGTTATAGGCGCCGTAAAGGTTGAAGACCGCATAACCCGGCAGCTTGGTGGTGTTGGCCACATTGTCGTAACGGTAGTCGCTGGCCTGCATCTCGATACGCCACTCGAAGGAATCGATCCGCTGTCCGACGGCAGCGGTGCCGTACTGCCTGGCCCGGCGTGGAAGCAATTTATCAGTTTCTTCGTTGCGCGGATCGAGGTAATCGTAGCTCGCCGACAATTTGAAGCTGCCGATCTGTCCGTCGTAGGCCAGGGTCGCACCCTTGATCTGGGCCTGGCCGACGTTTTCGGGCCGGTAGACGAAGCCGGGCATCAGCGGCCCGACCGTGACGATCAGGTCGTCGATGTCGCTCCGGTAGGCGGTCAGCGACACATGCTGCAGGCCGCTTTCGAAGTGGACAGCGGCTTCGGTCGTGCGCGAGAATTCCGGTTTCAGCAGCGGGTTGCCGAAGGCGGGGAAATAGAGTTCGTTGAAGGTCGGCGCCTTGAAGGCCGTCCCGTAACCGACGTTGGCTCGCCAGTTGTTGTTGAACCGGTAGCCGTAGGCGGCGGAGCCCGTCGTCTTGCCGCCGAACTGCGAATTGTCGTCGATACGGATGTTGGCCTGGAGACTGTGCGCATCGTAGCGACCCGTCCACCCCGCGAGCGCCGAATTGGTTGAACGCTGGGAAACAGCGTAGGCCGTGGTGCCGTCCACGTTCTGTTCCAGCCGTTCGAAGGCGAGGAGGAACTTGCCGAAGTCGCTCGAGAAATCGTTCTGCCAGACATACTGGTTCTGCCGGGTGCGGAACGTGCTGGTTCGAGCCCCGCTCTCCAGTTGCCGCGAATCGTCGATCGACTGCCCGATACGCACGGTGCTGGTCCAGAAGCTGGTGAAGGCATCGCGCAGGTAGGCGCTGTAGCTGGAAACCGTCTGGTCGTTCCGGTAGTCCAGGGCGGCGCGACGCGGCGTGAATCCGCTGTCGTACTTGTTTTCGCCATCGCTGTAGAAGACGGTGACGCCCGCTTCATGGCCCTTGACGAACTCGTAGGCCAGCCTCCCGCTCAGGCTGTTCTGGCGAAAACCGTCGTTGTCCGCGTTATACGCCCGATTGCGCGGGTTCGCGATGCTGTTGAAGCCTCTGGTGTAGTCGGTCGCCAGGTTGAGCGCATATTGCCAGCCTTCCCTGGCGCCGGAAAAGCCGGCGTTCGCCTGAAAGGTGCTGTAGGAACCGCCGCCGATTTCGCCGAACAGCCTTGCCGGCCCTTCTCCGCTGCGCGTGAATATCTGGATGACGCCGCCGATCGCCTCGCTGCCATAGAGCGACGACGCGGGGCCGCGCAGGATCTCGACCCGGTCGATCTGGCTCAGGGGAATGCGCGACCAGGCCGCGGTGCCGGATGTCGCGGAGCCAACACGCATGCCGTCGATCAGCACCAGAACCTGGTTGCTGTTCGCGCCGCGCATGAAGATACTGGTCGTCGCGCCGTTGCTGCCGTTGGTTGCCACCTGCAGTCCCGGTTGGCGCGCCAGCAGGTCGGTGAACGTCGATTGACCTGCAAGATCGATGTCGGCGCGTTCAATGACGGTAACGTCCGAGAGAAGCTGGGATTCGCGCACCGGCTGGCGGGTTGCGGTGACGACGACCGGGTCGAGACTGGCGGTCTGGGCGTGGGCGGGTGCCAGGAAGGCGACGGCGAGCGCCGCGGCGAGCGGTGTGAGACGTGGATTCATGATTCTCCCTTTCCCGGCAGGCGTCCCCGCATGCCGGAATGACTGAAAAGGAAGCACTGGGAGAATGAACGCAGGTCGAAGCCCGGCACCACACCCCCGTGGTACTTCCGCTGGTTTGTCCCAGGCCGGTATCCGGGCTCGCAAGTCTTGACGCGCCGCCTTCCCAGGCCGAAACCCAGTGGCGTTGTGGCGCGCCCGCACTTGCTTACCGTTGCGGGGGCAGCAGCGGCGTTGTCCGTGGGGACGCACCGCTTTCCCGTTTAACCGCGGTTGGAGGATCCTTCCGCAGCACCTGTTACGGGGCGCATTATACATCCAGCTTCCGCCGATGTTGCGGCGCACTCGGGAGGCTTCCCGGGCGGTGCCTACAAACCACTTTCAGAATAAAGGCTTAGTCCTTGACCATGCGCTGTTCTTGCCTCTATAGTGCTTGCCATGGACACGGATCTTGAAGAACTCGAAGCCAAGATTGAACAGGTTGTTGCCCTGGTTCACC
>CAZKSD010000069.1:0-11488 GCA_964555315.1 uncultured Dechloromonas sp. | reverse complement strand
GCGCATCGGCATCCGACGCCAGTGTGCGCCAATAGGCAATGGCCTTGTCCCAGTCGGTGCCCTTGGGTGCGAACGGGCGGCCCTCGAGATAGTCGAAGGTTTTTTCGTCGGGCGCCACCAGTCCGGCACGCGCGCCGCCCTCGATGGCCATGTTGCAGAGGGTCATGCGACCTTCCATCGATAACGCACGAATCGCTGCGCCACCGAACTCGATGGCGTAACCCGTGCCACCCGCGGTGCCGATCCTGCCGATGATGGCCAGCGCGATGTCTTTGGCCGTCACGCCGGCGCCGACTTGCCCTTCCACCCTGATGAGCATGCGCTTCGAGCGCTTCGCCACCAGCGTCTGGGTAGCCAGCACGTGTTCGACTTCGGAAGTGCCGATGCCATGCGCCAGCGCGCCGAAGGCGCCGTGCGTCGAGGTATGGCTATCGCCGCAAACGACGGTCATACCCGGCAGCGTGGTGCCGTTTTCCGGGCCGATGACATGGATGATGCCCTGGTTGGCATGCTTGAACGGGAAATACACCAGCGCGCCGAAGTCCTTGATATTGGCATCCAGCGTTTCAACCTGCAGGCGCGAGACCGGATCCGTGATACCTTCGTCCCAGTGATCGGTCGGCGTGTTGTGATCCGGGTTGGCAACAATGGAAGCGCTCCGCCACGGCCGGCGACCGGCCAGGCGCATGCCCTCGAACGCCTGCGGACTCGTCACCTCATGCATCAGGTGGCGGTCGATGTAGATCAGGCAGGTGCCGTCGTTCTCTTCGCGGACGACGTGGGAGTCCCAGAGTTTGTCGTATAAGGTCTTGCCAGCCATGGTTCTTCCTTGCGAGTGGTGGTGTTGCGGGTGTTCTAGCGACGATCCTGATCGCGCAGCAGCTTGACGTCCATGGCATCGACCAGCGCCTGCCAGGAAGCATTGATGATATCGGTCGACACGCCAACGGTCGTCCAGCTATCACAGCCGTCGGTCGACTCGATCAGCACGCGCACCTTGGCGGCCGAGGCCTTGTCGGAATCCAGCACGCGCACCTTGTAGTCGGTAAGGCGGATTTCGCCGATAGCCGGGTAAAGCCGCTCCAGCGCCTTGCGTACGGCCTTGTCGAGAGCGTTGACCGGACCATCGCCCTCGGCCACGGTAAGGACTTCCTGATCGCCGACGCGGACCTTGATGATCACCGAGGAATTGACATCATTGACTGCCGGCTCGTTGGCGATGACCTTGAATTCGACCAGTTCGAAGAAAGGCGTGTAGCGACCGAGCATCTTGCGCACCACCAGATCGAAGGAGCTTTCCGCCGCCTCGAACTGGTAGCCCTCGTGTTCAAGCTCCTTGAGCCTGTCGATGATCCGGCGCGTCTCGGGTGAATCCTTGGTCAGGTTCGGGTCGATGGCGTTGATGCGCGCCAGCAGCGTGCTGCGCCCGGCGACTTCGGACATCAGGACGCTCCGGCTGTTGCCGACCAGCTCGGGGTCGATGTGCTCGTAGGAAACCGGGTTCTTGACGACCGCGTCGATGTGCATGCCGCCCTTGTGGGCGAAGGCGTGACCCCCGACATAGGGTGCTTTCTCGTTGGGCGGCATGTTGGCGATTTCGCTCACCGAGCGCGCCACCGACGTCAGATTGCGCAGCGCGGCTTCGGGAATGCAGTCCAGCCCCAGTTTCAACTGCAGGTTGGGAATGATCGAGCACAGGTTGGCATTACCACAGCGCTCGCCCAGACCGTTGATCGTACCCTGCACCTGCGTCGCCCCGGCCTGCACCGCACGGACGGAGTTGGCCACCGCCATCTCGCTGTCGTTATGGCAGTGGATGCCAACGGCCACATGCGGAAACCTTGTGCGGACGACGCGGGTGATCGCGAAGATCTCCTCGGGAAAGCTGCCGCCATTGGTGTCGCAGAGCGCGAGGCTGTCCGCCCCCGCCTCGGCCGCCGCCGCGAGCGTCTCCAGTGCATACCCGGCATCGGCCTTGTAGCCGTCGAAGAAGTGCTCGGCATCGAACACCACTTCCTTGCCATGCTGCTTGAGGTAACGCACGGTGTCGGAAATCATGAGCAGATTCTCGGCGAGCGTGGTACGCAGGATTTCCAGCACCTGGTAATCCCAGCTCTTGCCGAAGATGGCGATAGCCGGCGTGTTGGCCTTCAGCAGCGATTGCAGGCCGACATCTTCCGGGACGCGAATACCCACCTTGCGTGTGGCCCCGAAGGCGATGATGCGGGCGTGAGCAAGCTTCAGGTTCGCGGCGCGGGCGAAGAACTCCAGATCTTTGGGATTGGAACCCGGATTGCCGGCCTCGATATAACTCACGCCGAGGGCATCCAGCCGCTCGACGATCTTGAGCTTGTCCTCGACGGAGTAGGAAATACCCTGCGCCTGGGCGCCGTCGCGCAGCGTGGAGTCGTAAATGGAAATCCGGGCCATGGAGATTCGCGTAGTTGATTGCCGAAACGGTGTCACGGTGAGGCGCAGATTGTACTAGCGTTGCGCTTCATTTTCCGTAACTGTTCAGGCAGGCCGGAATGGCATCGCTGTTCCAGGCATGAGGAAGGGCGGATGGCGCCGATTGGAGAAGGCATGGAAGAACCGAATCGCCCCGACTCTCATCGACGCAGAGCGCGCTGAACCGCATCCGGAATCCCGCCCCGGCCGAATCTCGTTGGTGACGAGGCGAAAGTCGGCCACGAACTCCCCCCTCATCTCCGCTCCAGACCGGACGCCCGAAGGGCTGGTCCAATCTGAAACCTGGGGGACAACCTACTTCAACACATCGGCCAATACTGCCATACGAGGCACGCGAGAACCCAGTCAGCAATACATCGATATGCAGCCCTTCATAGCAATTTTCATGGGCAATGAAGGGCTACTTCTTCAGCATTGCCGTATGGGCAAGGTACAAGACTGCCTCAACAAGCTGTCATTTATCTACCGCCCGGCCGCCTTCTTCCGTCGGCTCACCCGGCAGCAAATTCGCTATCCGCAACCACAGCTCATCATTCAACATGCGCCAATCCATGTCCGACATGCAAATTCCAAGATGTAGCCACTGTGAACGGCACTAACAAGTCGCCGAAATGCTCACCATGGCGGGATCAAAGCAACGTCCGACCTGGCGCCGCTTCCTCGGGCAGCGATTTTCCACTGAGTCGGCTAACGATAAGCGGTATTGCCAATCCAGAGCATCCTTAGCGACAGACACGCCTGCCGTCAATGATCCGGCACGGGGCGGCTACTACTTCCTTTTCAGGGGTTACCACAACTTCTTTCTTCGGTGCGACCACAACCTCTTTGGGCGCGGTCGCTACAGGCTTGCTGACTTCCACTGCGCCCCTCGGCCCCACACATCCGGCGCGCCGGACGCCTTCAGCACATTCAACGGCGATGGCACTGCTGGTGGCCACAGATAGCAAGATAGCAATGGCAAGAGATTTCATTTTGGACTCCAGTTCGTTAGGTTTGAAGGCAAATACACAGCGCTCAAATGCGCTTTCTCAGTCCTGTCATCCTGCCTAGGCTTCTGGAAGGCTCAATGATTTGGAGCCCGACCTTGCGGACCCCAAAGGTTCATCGACTGGCGATCAATTCGCCACCACGACCGCCGGCGGTTGCCAAGTGCCTTCGCCCGCCGGCAGGATGGACGGCGGCGTGTCCTTGGGCCAGTAGAGGCGCATGACGACGTAGATTTCGCCATCGGGCGCCGGCAGCCAGTTGGCTTCCTTGTCCTTGCCAGGCGAATCCTTCTGGATGTAGAGCGTCAGCGAACCGTCCTTGTTCTTCTTCATGCCGGAAAGCATCGGCGAATTGATCAGGTAGCGGTTGATCGGGTTCTTGACCAGTAGCTGGTTCTTGGCATCGTACATGGTGACCGACCAGAAGGCGTTGACCGGCGGGAACTGGTCCTTGGCGAAGGTCAGGGTGTAGTTGTGCTTGGAACCATCGAGCACCGTGCCGTCGGCGAGGGTCTTGGCCATCGGATACATCGCCTCCTCCGCGTTGTTGCCGTAGATGCCCGCCCGTGCTGCGGCCGCCCGCAGCAGCCAATCGCCGTTGTAGAAGGCGCGGTCGCCGAACGCCGAGCTGACGTTCCAGCCATTGATATGCTTGCCGAGGCTGGCGACCTTCTCGGTGACCTTCTTGTCGCCTTCCTTCATGCCGAGCAGGATGGCGGCCTTGTGTTCGAGCGAGAGATCCTTGAAGGCGAATTTCTTGCCGGGGCCGATACCGATGCTGGCGAGTTTGGCGCGGATTGCTTCTTCCTCCGGGCCGGCCGGGGCGAACTGCAGTGCGAGGTCGAGGTAGTCGAAGAACTCGGTCTTGACCAGTTCCTTATCGAACTTCGGCCAGTCGACCGCAGCGGGGGCAGCCGGGGCTGGCTGATTCAGGAAGGCCGACAGCGGCTGCACCTTGTAGCCGGCCTGGACGGCTTCGACGTTGGGCATGTCCTTGGCGTCGATCAGCTGCGTGCGGAACACGGCGAGCGAGAAGTCGGTGGTCGAATTGAATACCTTCTTGATGCCCGGCGGGGTTTCGCCCTTCCAGCGCGGACCGGCGATCAGGTAGTCGCCGGCTTCGCTGCCGGTGGCCCGGCTGCCGATGTAGCCGTAGTTGAAGGTGTTGCCGTCGTTGAGCATTATCGAGTAGTAGCGCTTGGGATCGACCGCCGGCACCGAAATGACGACCGGTTCGGCGCGCAGATCGAGCCAGGCCATGGAATAGGGGGTGTCGCTGTTGGGCGTCGGGATCGCCGTGTCCTCGTAGGTAAAGACGCGATGCTGGTTGTTGATGGCATTGAATGGTGCCTTGTACTGCCCCGAGCTCTTGTCGATGACGAATTCGTACATCACCCCGTAGTTCATGACGAGCGGCAGGCCGTAAACGAAGCCTTCCTCGGCGATGGCCTTCACTTCCGCAATACTCGGGGCCGTCACGCCAGCCGCCGCTTCCTTCTTTGCCGCCTGAGAGACGGGGTCGTTCTGGTTGCCGCAGGCTACCAGCAGTGTTGCGGCAAACAACGCCGTGATCGCCGCCCTTGATTGAATTCGCATGCCAAGTCTCCGCAATGATGAAATGGAAAGAAGATCAAAGATCAGTCGTTGCTTGGGAGTGATTACCGCTACCGACAATCGTCCTAAGCCCCAGTCTAACCGGGGCCTGCTCAGGCGATGCGAAGATTCCTCCACACAGACAGCGAATAATTTACAAGCAGATAGATACCCATGCTTGATCATTTACGCCAAAATATTGTCACTTTAGGACACTGGGGCTTTCGTTTAATTCCCCTCGCAACCTTATGCCAGAACCCCATTGCGATGCTGCGAATAGAGTTGGCCGTTTGCTGGTCGAACCTGGAATGGTTCGTGTTGGCCCGATCCTCGCGGTGCCAACCGTGCTTCGATCACTTGCCGTCGAACCGGACGCGTTGTTGGCCGAGTTTGGCCTGTCCGAGTCATTCTTCGATGATCCGGAAAACACGTTGTCGACGGCGATGGCAGGCCGGCTCATCGGTCGCTGCGTGGAGCGCACCGGCTGCGAGCACTTTGGCCTGTTGCTCGGCCAGCATGCCAGCGCTTCATCGCTTGGCGCTTTGGGTTATCTGGCGCAAAGCTCGTTGACTGTCGGGGAGGCGCTGGCCGTTTTGGCGCGTAACTTTGAGGTGCAGGACCAAGGAGGGACGGTTTTGGTCGAAATTGAAGGTGAGCAGGTAATTCTGGGCTACACCCTCCTCAGTGCGGAAATTGAGTCGCTGGACCAGATCATGGCTTGCGCCATCGCAATTGCCACTAACCTCCTGCGTAGTTTCTTTGGTCCGCCATGGCGCCCTGATCAGGTGCTATTCGCATTCGCCCGACCGAGACGGGTTGCTCCCTACCAACGATTCTTTGGGGTTGTGCCGAATTTTGACATGGAACGAACGGGCGTCGTTTTCAAATCCCGCCAGCTGCGTGCACCAACGCATTCCGCCGATTTGTTGCTGCATAAGCTGATGGCGGAACGTGTCCGCGAACTCAAGCAAGGATCGGTGAATGATATTGCTGGCCAAGTGCGACGGGTGTTAAGGACCATGGTGATGTCGTCGAACTGCTCGCTTAACGAGGTGGCAGTTCAAATCGGTTTGCATCGTCGTACCCTCAGCCGAAAACTGGCAATTGCAGGGACCTCGTTTCGCGAGATGCGAAATGACGCATCCCAGGAAGTCGCTTGTCAGTTGCTCGAAAACACGCGTATGCCGGTGACCGACATTGCTGCGACACTCGGATATGCCGAGCCAGCAGGTTTTACCCGGGCGTTTCAGCGGTGGAGTGGATTGACTCCTAGTCAGTGGCGTACGCGCCGCTGGCGCAGATAGTTCGCAAAATACAATTTCAAGTTCATCGACCGTGGGAGAGGCCGTTGGCCGCCATGAGCAACCGAGTGACAGGTAGCTAACGTATTGCGGTCCAATTCGGGCCAGACATCCAATGTCGGCGGTGGCCGAGCAGTTCTCGGTCAACGTCTTCGTTGTACGGCTGCTCCGGCTCAGAAACCTGCCGCAGAACCACTGAGATGATCAATGTCTATAGTGGGTCGCGCGCCGCAATTCGACGAACGCCGCCCAGCCCGCCGCAAATTCCCGCCTGCCCCGGACAGGGACCAGCCGGGCGCTGTAAGGAATCGTCGCCGGCGGCGACCAATGGATACGGACAATTCATCCGCCATCCATCAGGAGCCGCCTCCATGAAGTTCATCCATTCCCTCGTCGCGCTTGGCCTTGCCGCCGCGCTCAATCTGGCGCACGCCCTCGACATCCAGCCCTATTCGCCGGAACTGCTGGCCAGCGAGCAGAAGGCCGACAAGGCGGTCGCGCTGCATTTCCACGCCGACTGGTGCCCGACCTGTCGCGCGCAGGAGAAGGTCTTCAACGGCTGGAAGGGCGACAGCGCCGTGCCGGGCACGCTGCTGATCGTCAACTACGACAATGAACGCGAGTTGCGCAGGAAATTGGGGGTCCGCACCCAGTCGACCGTGATCGTCTACAAGGGCGCGACCGAAAAGGCACGGGTCGCCGGCGATACCGATCCGCAGGCGCTGCGCGCCGCGCTGCTGGCCGCCCGCTAGGCGCCCCCCATGGACGCCATTCCGCTGACCCACCTCGGCCTCAGCCTGCTCGCCGGCAGCCTGACCACGCTCTCGCCGTGCGTGTTTCCGATCCTGCCGCTGGTCATCGGCGGCGCCGTGCAGGCCAACCGGCTGGCGCCGCTGGCCATGGGCATCGGCATGGCGACGTCGTTCGCGCTGATCGGCATCGCCCTCGGCGCTCTCGGCCCGGCGCTGGGTATCGACTCCGACAGCGTGCGCATCTTCGGCGCCTGGCTGCTGATCGCCTTCGGCCTGGTGATGCTGGTCCCGCAACTGAACCGGCGCTTCACCGAATGGATGCTGCCGATCGCTTCCGGCGCCAACGCGGCGTCGGCCAGGCTCGACGGCGGCTCGCTCGGCGGCGCGCTGCTGCTCGGCGGCGTTCTCGGTTTCGTCTGGAGCCCCTGCTCGGGGCCGCTGCTGGCCTCGGCGCTGACGTTGGTCGCCAGCGAGGGCGGCGCCGTGCGCGGCGGCATCCTTCTCGGCCTGTTCGGGATCGGCGCCGCCGTTCCGCTGGTCGCCGTCGCCCATGCTTCGCGGAGCGGCTTCAATGCCGCGCGCGGCTGGGTCCTGCAACGCATCGACGGGATCAAGAAAGCCTTCGGCGTCTTCATCCTGCTCACCGGCATCGCCATCCTCGGCGGCGCCGACAAGTGGCTGGAAGCGCGCGTCGTCGCCATTCTGCCCGATGCCTGGGTCAGGGCGACCACGCTGTTCTGACGCAACGAAGGGGCGTCACCGGAACCAGATACGCTCCGCTGTTGTCCATAACTGTTACAAAGACCCTCGAAAAGCCATACAGACAGCTTTCACCGGGCAATTTACCATTCAGTCACCCCAAGAAACGGAGAAAACATCATGCCCCCCATCAGAACCACTGACAGACGGTTTCCCGGTCTCGACGAAATCATTCAGTTGATCGCCGACCTTCGCGCATACGGCGCCCAGCGCCGCCAGGAAAGGATCGAGCGCGCCTTGAGCGCGGCAGTCTTCTGACCTGACGATCCCTTCCCACCGCGGCGGAACCCCTGACCGGGCTATTCCGCCGTTTTCTTGTCGAGCATCCGCACCTCGCGCTGCGGGAAGGGAATCTGGATGCCGTGCGCCTTGAACGCCTGCCAGACGGCGAGGTTGATGTCGGAAATGATATTCCCCCTGCCCTCTTCCGGATCGGCGATCCAGAAGCCGAGTTCAAGGCTGATCGCGCTGTCGGCGAAGGCGCTCAGGAAGACGCGCGGCGGCGGATCAGTCAGCACGCGCGGCTGTGCCGCCGCCGCTTCGCGCATCAGGCGCATCGCCAGTTCGAGGTCGGTGTCGTAGGCAACGCCGACGGTGGTCGCCAGGCGCATGCGCGTGTCGGAGTATGACTGGTTCTGCACCACGTTGGAAATCAGCGCCTCGTTGGGAACGATGAACTCGGTACCCGCCGGGTGCTTGAGCACCGTGTAGCGCGTCGTGATCTTGGTCACCTGCCCGCTGTCGGCGCCGACCTGGACGACGTCGCCAATGTGGATCGAGCGGTCGAGCAGGATGATGAAGCCGGAGACGTAATTGCTGGCGATGCGCTGCATGCCGAGGCCGAGGCCGACGCCGAGGGCGCCGGTGAATACCGAGAAGGCCGTCATGTCGATGCCGGCCATCGACAGGCCGGTGACCAGCGCAGCGACGGTCAGCAGCGTCTTGGCGACGCGCACGCCGACGATGCGCAGATTGGTATCGACGCCTTCCACGCGCATCAGCCGCGCTTCGATGACGCCGGCGATCCACAGCGCGACCACCACCGTCAGGAAGACGGTAAGCATGCCTTGCAGGATCATCCAGAGATTGATGCGCTGCGCGCCGAGCGGGAACACGACCCCTTCCAGCGCATCGATGACATGCGGCGCCAGATCGGTGATGTAAAGCGCCAGCCAGCCCCAGACGAAGCTCGCGATGATGCGCTCCCAGGTCGTCAGCCAGGTGGCCCTGGGGAATGCCTGGCGCAGCACGAACACCACCGCGCGCACCAGCGCCATCGAGGCCAGCAGCGGGATCGCCAGGCGGAACAGGTTGATGTGGATGAAATTCTGCAACACCAGCTTGGTCACGCCGACCAGCACCAGCGCCGTTACCGGGAAGGCCAGGCGCGCACCGGCATCGTGCAGGCGCCCGCCATCGACCTTGTGATGACGCGCCAGCCACCAGCGGGAGATCAGCCAGCCGGCGCCGATGCAGGCCGCCAGCGCGACCAGTTGCCAGACGAAATTCGGATCCCGGAAATCCGCGACGAGTTCCCGAAACAGTTGCAGGGCTTCGTTGTGCTGCTGCGTCATGCTTTTCTGTCCAGAACGGCGGCGAAAAAGCCGTCGGTGTTGTGCCGGTGCGGCAGCAGGCGCAGGGTGTCGCCATCGAGCACGATGTCGTGTCTCGCCAGCACTTGCGAAGCGGGCGCCAGCGTGAAATCCGGATGCCCGGCGAGGAAGGCGTCGACGACGGCCTCGTTCTCCGCGGTCAACAGGCTGCACGTGGCATAAACCACGCGCCCGCCCGGACGCACCAGCCTGGCCGCGGCGTCGAGGATGGCCGCCTGCTTGACCGCCAGTTCGGCAATGGAATCCTCGCCCTGCCGCCACTTGAGGTCAGGATTGCGGCGCAGCGTGCCGAGGCCGGAACACGGGGCATCGACGAGGACACGGTCAACCTTTCCGGCCAGACGCTTGATCCGGGTGTCGCGCTCATGCTCGATGCGCACCGGATGCACGTTGGACAGGCCGGAGCGCGCCAGACGCGGCTTCAGCCGGGCCAGGCGCTTGTCGGAAACATCGTAGGCGTAGAGACGTCCGGTATTCCTCATCAGCGCACCGAGCAGCAGCGTCTTGCCGCCGGCGCCGGCACAGAAATCGACGACCATTTCGCCGCGCCTCGGCTCCAGCAGGTAGCCGAGCAACTGGCTGCCCTCGTCCTGCACCTCGAAAGCGCCGGCGAGAAACAGCGGGTGCCTGGCCAGCGCCGGCTTGTCGCGCAGGCGGATCGCCAGCGGCGACAGGCTGCCCGCGACGGCAGCGATCCCCTCCGCCGCGAACTGGGCGAGAACCGCCTCGCGATTGGTCTTCAGCGTATTGACGCGCAGGTCGAGCGGCGCCGGCTGGTTGAGCGCGGCGGCCAGACGCAGCACTTCGTCGGCGCCGTACTGGGCTTCCAGCGCGGCGTACAGCCAGTCCGGCAGATCGCAGCGGACAGCGGGCGGCAATCCGCTCTCAGGCATCGCCTTGGCTGCCCCCAGCCATTCCTCCTCGCTCGCCTTGAGCACCGGCGCCAGTTCGCGCTGGCTCCAGCCGCGCGTCACCGCCAGGGCGACCAGCAGGCGATTGCGGTCCGACAACCGGCCGGCGCAGCGCGCCTCGACGCTGCGTCCCCGGCGCAGGACGGCGAACACGGTTTCGGCGACGAAGGCGCGATCGGCGTGGCCCAACTGGTGATGGTCGCGGAAATAGCGCGAAACGACCGCGTCCGCGGGGTATTCGAAGCGCAGCACCTGCCCGAGAACGGCTTCGGCATGGGCAAACAGGGCAGGGGTGAAGCGCGCGTTCATGGCGATCCAATTTCCGTGGCGACCTGCTCGAAGCTTTCGCCCTTCTTGTCGGTTAAGCGGATTCTAACCGGCAAACGCTGGCGGTCGAGCGCGATCCAGACTTCCGTCGTCTTGTCGGTCATCGCCCGCAGATGCAGTGCACGAAAACGGCCGGCCGGCGTCTCGATTTCCTCCTCACCCAGCGAGTCGACCGCGTAGCGCTCATATTTCCGGCCGGTGACGACGCCGATAACGCTCCCTTCGGCGAGTCCACCGAGATAGGCGAGTTGGTAGTTGAGCGACAGGATGTCCTGCGTACCCTTGGCAATGGGCTGCACGCTGCCATCGCGGGCAAGCCGGACTTCCGCGGTCGACCAGTCGAAATCGGCGTTTTCACCGGCGTCCTTGCCGTTCTTAAGGGTGCGATAGGTTTCCGGCTGCAGGCCCCCGGCAACCAGACGCCCGGAACTCTCGGTTTCGAGGCGAATCGGCTTGAACAGCGAAACCAGCCCGCTGGTCTCGGTGATTCCGGTCAGCCGGTAGCGGCCGTCCTCGCCGAACTCCCAGCGGTGCTCGGCGCGGCCGACCTGGAAACCGAGCGATTCCTTGAAGATGGCAAAGCGGATCGTGCCGGACGCCGGCAGGATCGGCTTCGCCGGCGGGGCAGGAGTCATGGGCGCGGTCGACGGCATTTCAGGGACGATTTCCGGTTCGGGTTCGGGGGTGGACAGCGCGGCGACCGGCGCGGTGTGCGCCAGCGGCCGCGGGCTCGCCGGCCGGGGCGGTCGGGATGCCTTGGCCGCGGGCGCTGGCGGC
>CAZKSD010000068.1:0-11500 GCA_964555315.1 uncultured Dechloromonas sp. | reverse complement strand
GCGCCCACTACACGCGCGAGACGAACATCCGCAAGGCGCTGGCGCCGCTTTTCCTTGACGGCCTGCGCGCCGAGTTCGAGAAGATCCGGGGAATGGCCGGCAACGCCCGCCGGCTCGCCGAATTCCATGAAAGGCTGGCGGCGATCCGCGTGCTCGACCCGGCCTGCGGCTGCGGCAACTTCCTGGTCGTCGCCTATCAGGAGCTGCGGCTGCTCGAACTCGATGTCCTGCGCGAACTGCACCGCAACAGGGAGACCGGCTTCCTTGACGTCGGGTCGATCCTGCGCGTCGACGTCGACCAGTTCTACGGCATCGAGATCGAGGAGTTCCCGGCGCAGATCGCCCAGGTCGCGCTCTGGCTCACCGATCATCAGATGAACATGAAGGTGTCCGACGAGTTCGGCCAGTATTTCGTCCGGCTGCCGCTCAGCAAGGCGGCGAGCATCGTCAACGGCAACGCGCTGGTGCTCGACTGGGCGTCGCTCGTCGACCCGGCCCGGCTGACCTACATCGTCGGCAATCCGCCATTTCTCGGCAAGAAGGAACAGAGCGCGGCGCAGAAGGCCGAGGTGCTGGCGACCTTCGCCGGCGTCAAGGGCGCCGGCGTGCTCGATTACGTGGCGTGCTGGTACCGCAGGGCCGCCGGGCTGATGGCGCGCAACCCGGCGATCCGCACGGCCTTCGTCTCGACCAACTCGATCACCCAGGGCGAACAGGTCGGCATCCTGTTCCCCGAGCTGTTCCGCCTCGGCGTCCGCATCCATTTCGCGCACCGCACGTTTCAATGGTCGTCCGAGGCGCGCGGCAAGGCGGCGGTGCATTGCGTCATCATCGGCTTCGCGCTGCACGACGCGAACGAGAAGGTGATCTACGACTACGAGACACCACAAAGCGAGCCGCACCATGTTCAGGTTGCGCAGATCAACGGCTATCTCGTCGACGCGCCGCCGGTTTCTCTCGCCAAGCGCGGCAAGCCGCTGGCTGCGGGTGTGCCGCCGATGGCCTACGGCAGCATGCCCATCGACGACGGCAATCTCGTCCTCGTCCCGGCTGAAGCCGCCGCGCTGCGCGCAGAGAGTCCGGCGGCCGCGCCATACATCCGTCGCTACATCGGTGGCGAGGAGTTCATCAATGGCGGCGAGCGCTATTGCCTCTGGCTTGTCGGCTGTCCGCCGGAGAGCATGCGCGTCTGGCCGGGCGTCATGGCGCGCGTCGAGGCGAACCGGAATTACCGGCTGTCCAGCAACCGGCCGCAAACCGTCGCGCTGGCCGATTCGCCCGCCCACTTCGGCGAAATCAGGCAACCTGCCGGACGTTACCTCTTTGTGCCAAAGGTATCTTCGGAGAACCGGCACTACATCCCGGTCGGCTTTTGCGAACCTGAAACGATCGTCAGCGGCTCGGCGCTCGTCGTCGCCGACGCGACGGAATACCATTTCGGCGTGATTCAGTCACAGATGCACATGGCCTGGACCCGGGCCGTGTGCGGCCGACTCGAAAGCCGCTACCAATACTCCGCAGGCATCGTCTACAACAACTTCCCGTGGCCGCAGCCGAACGAGGCGCAGCGCGGGACCATCGAGTCGGCCGCCCAGGCCATTCTCGCCGCCCGCGCCCTCTGTCCGAACGCGACGCTGGCCGACCTCTACGACCCGCTGACCATGCCGCCCGAACTGACCGCGGCCCACAGGAAGCTCGACAAGGCGGTGGATGCCGCCTACGGCAAGACGCCGTTCGCCACCGAGGCCGAGCGGGTCGCGTTCCTGTTCAGGCGGTACGAGGCATTGGCCGGCTGACCCCGAAGGCTTGGGGAGGCACTGATTTTTCGTCACACCGGCGAAGGCCGGTGTCCAGTTCGTTGATTTTTCTGGATTCCGGCTTTCGCCGGAATGACAAATCGGGAATGGATCGGTGTTTCCTTGAGCAGTCGCGGTCGACCGCCCGGAAAGGGGCAATTCCGGACAAGGCGGGTTCGGGTCAGGCCCGCCGTGGAGCGAGATCGGATATTTGGCGTACACTGTCCGCCGGCGAAGTTCCCGGCTGCCCGCCGGACCCAGTGGAGTGCTCATGAACCGCTTACGCGCCCTTGAACTTCTCGGTCAATGCAAGCCTGCGTTGTCCGACCGGTTCGGGGTCGTGGACCTGGCCCTGTTCGGCTCGACCGCACGCGGCGCCGCGCATGGCGGCAGCGACATCGACATCCTGGTGGCGTTCGACGGTCCCGCGACGTCGGCGCGTTACTTCGGGGTCCAGTTCTATCTCGAAGACCTTCTGGGAGCGCCGGTCGACCTGGTGACTGACAAGGCCCTGCGGCCGGAGTTGCGCCCCCACGTCGAGAAGGAGGCCATCCATGTCTGAGGTCATGCAGCCCTCGCCGCTCAGCGGGTTTCCGCCAGCCACGCCGTGATCTGTGCATGGACGCGCGGCTCGGTGGTTAAAGCCATGTGGGCGGTGCCGCCGCTGCCATGATGGATGGCCGCGTCGCTGCAGCCCGTTTCGGGCGGGGTTTTCTTGCTCACGGGCCGCGTGTCTCCGGGCGACGGGTTGCGCGCTGGCCGGGGTCAGTGTCCGGCAGCGCAGGCCAGCGTGCCACGCAGGCCGAGGTCTTCGGCGGTCAGCAGCCGCAGCGGCATGCTCCGGGCCAGTTCGCCGTGCTCGCGCTTGGCGAGGAAGGCGTCGATGAACGGCGTGTTGTCGGTGTGCGGCATCAGCTTGGCGGCGATGCCGCCGGCCAGGTAGACGCCGCCGCGGGCTAGCCAGTGCAGCGCGAGGTCGCCGGCGAAGGCCCCGTAGCATTCCAGCCACAGGCGCAGCGCTTCGCGGGCGAGCGGGTCGCTGCCGGCGAGGGCGGCATCGCCGATTTCGTCGGGCTGCTGCGGTCGACCGCCGAGAAAGGCATGAATCCGGGCGAGGCCGGGGCCGGAGACAATGTCCTCGGTGGTCACGCGGCCGTTGCGGTCGAGCAGCCAGCGCCACAGTTCGCCCTGCTGCGGCGTCTGCGGCGCAAAGCCGAAATGGCCGCCCTCGCCGGGAATGACGCGGTAGCCGCCATCCTGCCAGACGAGGCCGGCGACGCCGAGGCCGGTGCCGGCGCCGAGGATCACCCGCGGGGCGCGCGCGACCGGGCTGCCCGGATGCAGGGTGACGATCTCGCGCGCATCGACCAGCGCCAGGCCGTGCGCGGCGGCGGCGAAGTCGTTGAGCAGGGCGACGCGGCCGATGGCGAAACGGCGCTCGAGGTCGGCGGCAGCGAGCCGCCACGGCAGATAGGTCAGCTTGGCGCTGTGCCCGTCGGTCGGACCGGCGACGCCGAAGCAGGCGGAGTCGATGGCCGGCCGGCCGGCGAGGAACTCGTCGAGCAGCGCCTCGAAAGTCGGGTAGTCGGCGCTGGCGAAACGCTGCTGACGGACGCTGCGGATTCGCCCGGAAACGTCCCGCTCGGCAAGCGCCAGCAGGGTCTTGGTGCCGCCGAGGTCGCCGCCGAGAAACATCGCCTAGACCGCCACCGGGGCCGCGATATGCGGGTGCGGATCGTAGCCGTCGAGGCGGAAATCCTCGAAGCGGAAGGCAAGGATGTCCTCGACCTCGGGGTTGATCCACATCGTCGGCAGGGCGCGCGGCTGCCGTGACAATTGCAGGCGGGCCTGCTCGAAATGGTTGGTGTACAGGTGGGCGTCGCCGAAGGTGTGCACGAACTCGCCGGGGCGGTAGCCGCAGACCTGCGCCAGCATCAGCGTCAGCAGCGCGTAGGAGGCGATGTTGAAGGGCACGCCGAGGAAGATGTCGGCGCTGCGCTGGTAGAGCTGGCACGACAGCCTGCCGTTGGCGACATGGAACTGGAACAGGCAGTGGCAGGGCGGCAGCGCCATGCGGTCGACGTCGCCGGGATTCCAGGCCGAGACGATGTGGCGGCGCGAATCCGGATTGTTCCCGAGGCTGCGCACCAGTTGCGCGATCTGATCGACGACGCGGCCGTCCGCGGTTTCCCAGCGCCGCCACTGCTTGCCGTAGACCGGGCCGAGGTCACCGTTCCCGTCGGCCCATTCATCCCAGATGCGCACGCCGTTCTCCTGCAGGTAGCGGACGTTGGTGTCGCCCTGCAGGAACCACAGCAGTTCGTGGACGATGGACTTCAGGTGCAGCTTCTTGGTCGTCACCATCGGGAAGCCGCGGGCGAGGTCGAAGCGCATCTGCCAGCCGAAGACCGAGCGGGTCCCGGTGCCGGTCCGGTCGGACTTGTCGTCGCCGTTTTCCAGGATGTGGCGCATCAGTTCGTGGTATTGCCGCACGGGATTCCTGCTGGAACAGTGTCGAGGGAGCCATTCTACATGGTCCGGAAGGCGCTGCCGCGCCATGATGTCATTGCGCTGGTGACTTGCGCGGTCTCGACGTCGGCGGCAATATTCATCATTCACGGGATGAACCATCCGCTTGATGGCATCATCCAGGTTTCCAGCGCGCCCCTCGGGGCCGCACTGGCGGTCATCAGCAAGCAGGCCTCCGGAGCAGACTGCCGTGGTAACAAAATTTGGGTCGGTTGCAGCAGATGCTGTCCGTCATGGAACGGAAATGCTGAACAAGCTGCGCGCCCTTGGTCGTCTCGTCGGACCGAAGGTGGATCATCCGCTCGCGGAGCCAAGGGAAATGCGGCGCATCATCGACGGGATTTCCGGCGACGATACCTACCGGGCGATCGACGAGGTCGTCGGCTGGCTCGAGTCGCTGGACGGCGCCCTCGAATTCCCCGTGGACCACCTCTACGAGGCGGTCAGCCGTCTCGATGACGCGGCCCAGCCGCATGTGAAGCGCCTGGAGCGGAACTATCTGCATACGCAGAACCTTTCGCGCACCGAGGCCAGGCGCATCTGGTCCATCAGCCACGGGTTCTGGACCTTGCTTGCCGGCAGTTACGAGCGTTGCCTGGCCGCCGCCGGCGAGAAAAGCCGGGTCGGTGCGCATCTGCGGCAGAATCTGCCGGCGCTGACGGCGCGTCTGATCGCGGCGCTGGCCGCCATCCTGAAGTGGGAGCGGTTCAGTTACGGTGAATCGACGGGAGCGCTCTGGCAACGCCTCGGGGCCGCGCTGCTGGCGGCCGAAAATGCCGGCGTGGCGACGCGCGCCATCCAGTTGCGTGCCAATGCGCCCAGGGTTACCAGCGCGCAACAGGAATTCGTCAAGGGCGTCGCCTTGCAGGCGGCGTCGGTGGACAGTCTGCTGCCGCCGGAAGTCGATCTGGCGGAGCGGCTGATCGCGCATTTCCAGCCGGGCTTCGTCTTTTCCGCGGTGGCCGACATCGATTCGGTCTATTGGGTCGACCTCGCGTCGGCTGAACCACCGCGGCGTCTTGCCCTCAGGCCGGCTGAGCCGAGACCGACCCAGCGCTTTTTCAAGCCGGGCACGGCGCCTGCCGGAATCGACGCGCTCCTCAACGACGTCGAGCGCGGACACGACGTTTCCGCGGACATCAATCTGGGCGGCCACTATCCTGCCCGGGTGCTGCTCCCGGTGGTTCGCCATCTCGCCACCTATCTTGCGCCCATTCCGCCGCAGCGGCGCCATGACCGGCAGCCCGTCAAGCAGCGCGCCGTCGTGCTGCACGGTCTGGCCAATGCCTTCGCGGCCTTTTCCGGGAAACTTCCGAGACTCGCCACTGGCGATCCGGCGGCCATCTGGGTCATCGAGGATGTCAGCCAGGGCGGTTTCGGGGCGCTGCTCGACACCATTCCGGGGGATTGGCTCAAGGCTGGCGCGCTGATCGCCATGCAGCCGGCCGGCCGCGAAGACTGGTGGCTCGGCATCGTCCGCCGCCACCGGCGCACCGGTGAATCGGAAGTGCGCGTGGGTGTCGAGACGCTGGCGCGGCAGGCGACGGCGGCCGAACTGAAGCCGTGCGCCGCGTCGACCTACGCCGCGGTTCCCGGGATCCGCGTCCTGCTGATCCGCGAAGGCAGCGCGCCGGGCGAGGTGCGGGCGGTGATGCCGAGCGGCGCATTCGACCTGCGGACGACGCTGGAATGGAACGACAACGGCACGCGAGTGCAGCTCGCGCCGGTCGCGCTCGCCGAACAGGCGAGCGACTGCGATCTGGCGCGCTACCGGCTGGCGCCCTAGCGGCTGGCGCCCTAGCGGCTGCGCGGCGCGCTCCGGGGGCGGAAAGCCTTGACCACGGCGCCGTCGGTTTCCATGCGGGGGCCGCCGATCAGGTCGATGCAGTAGGGCACGGCGGCGAAGATGCCGACGTGGGTCACCCGGCCCTCGGCATCGCGCACGCCCTCGAGCGTTTCGCGGATCGATTTCGGCTGGCCGGGCAGGTTGATGATCAGGCACTGCTTGCGGATGACGGCAACCTGGCGCGACAGGATCGCCGTCGGCACGAAGTTGAGGCTGATCCGCCGCATTTCCTCGCCGAAGCCCGGCATTTCCTTGTCGGCGACGGCGAGCGTCGCTTCCGGCGTGACGTCGCGCAGTGCCGGGCCGGTGCCGCCGGTGGTCAGCACCAGATGGCACTTGCTGCGGTCGACCAGTTCGACGAGCGTATTTTCGATGGCCGGGCGGTCGTCGGCGATCAGCCGGATCTCGGCGCGCCACGGCGTCGTCAGGGCCCCGGACAGCCATTCCCGCAGGGCCGGGATGCCCTTGTCTTCGTAGATGCCGGTCGACGCGCGATCGCTGATCGAGACGAGGCCGATGACCAGTTCTTCATTCTGCTCCATGCGTTGCTCCCTGCTGATCGAGTTCCTGCAGCGCCTGGAAAATGGCGCGGAAATTCTTCGGCGGCTTGCCGGCCTCCTGTTCCTTGAGCGCATTGCGCCGCAGCTGGCGCAACTGCTGGAGATCGGCGCCGGGCCAGGTGGCGGCGATCTCGGATAGTGCCGCCTCGTCTTCGAGCAGGCGCGTGCGCATGCGTTCGAGGCGGTGCAGGCGCGCCGTCTCCGCAGCCGATTCGCCGCGAATCAGCGCCAGGCCGGCGCGGATCGGCGCGTCGTCGGCGCCGCGCATCAACTTGCCGAGATACTGCAATTGCCGGCGGTGGGCGCCGTGGGCGGTGATCTTCTGACATTCGCGCACGGCGGCGAGGATGTCCTCGGGCAGGTCGATGCGCTTGAGTTGACCGGCGGAGAGCCCGACGAGTTCGGCGCCGAGATCCCGCAGTTCGTGCATTGCCTTCTTCTGCCGGGTCTTGGAAGGGCGCTCGTTACTGTCGGAGAAATCTTCGTCGTGCATGGCAAAGGTCGGTGGCGTGGGGCTGCTATGATAGCGGCTTTCCCGCCCGGACATCCGATTCATGCCCGAAGTCGCCAGCTTCTCCTACCCTTTCGCCACGCTGCAGCAACTGGCGGAGGATGTCCTGAAACATGCCCGCGGCAAGGGGGCGACCGCCTGTGAGGTCGATGTTTCCGAGGGCTTCGGCCAGTCGGTCGGCGTGCGCTGCGACGAGGTCGAAACCATCGAGTTCAACCGCGACAAGGGGGTCGGCGTCACGGTCTATTGCGGGCAGCGCAAGGGTTACGCCAGCACCTCCGACTTCTCGCCGCGGGCCTTGCGCGAGACCGTCGAGGCGGCGCTCGCCATTGCCCGCTTCACCGCCGCGGACGATTGCGCCGGGCTGGCCGACGCCGGGTTGCTGGCCCGGGACCGCCGCGATCTGGATTTGTACCATCCGTGGGCGTTGACCGTGGAAGACGCGATCGAGACGGCGCGCCGCTGCGAGCAGGCGGCCTTCGCCGCCAGCCCGCTGGTCAGCAATTCGGAGGGCGCGTCGATCTCGACGCAGCAGGCGCAATTCGTCGCCGCCAACAGCCTCGGTTTCATGGGCGGCTACCCGACGTCGCGCCACTATATTTCATGTTCGGTGATTGCCGGCGAAAACGACGGCATGCAGCGCGACGACTGGTACACGACGCATCGCGATGCCGCGCAACTCGAAGACCCGCTGCGCGTCGGGCGCATCGCCGCCGAGCGCGCCGTGGCCCGCCTCGGCGGGCGCAAGGTCAGGACCGGCGATTTTCCCGTGCTGTTCGAGGCGACGCTCGCCGGCGGCCTGCTCGGCAGCCTGGTGCATGCGGCGAGCGGCGGCGCGCTCTACCGCAAGGCGTCGTTCCTGATCGACCACCTCGGCAAGCGCGTGCTGCCCGATTTCGTCAACATCAGCGAGCGTCCGCATATCCGCTGCGGCCTCGGCAGCGCGCCGTTCGACAGTGATGGCGTCGCCACCCGCGAGCGCAAGGTGGTCAGCGGCGGCATCCTGCAAGGCTATTTCCTGAGCGCCTACACGGCGCGCAAGCTGGGCCTGCAGACGACCGGCAACGCCGGCGGCAGCCACAACCTGATCATCGACCCTGGAGAACTCGATCTTGACGGCCTGCTGCGGAAGATGAGCCGCGGCCTGCTGGTCACCGAGTTGCTTGGGCAGGGGGTCAACTACGTGACCGGCGACTACTCGCGCGGCGCCGCCGGTTACTGGGTCGAGAACGGCAGCATCGCCTACCCGGTCGAGGAGATCACCATTGCCGGCAACCTCAAGGCGATGCTGGCCGGCATCGTCGCCGTCGGCAACGACGTGCTGGTGCGCGGCTCGAAACAGACCGGCTCGATTCTGGTCGACCGCATGACGGTTGCCGGCGAGTAGGCGTATTAGGGTTTTCCGCAACTCGCCAAGGCAGTCCATTTGTTTAGAATGACCATGCTACAAAGATTGACGTTACCCATCACTCTGGAGGAGACAACAACATGCAGCGTCGTGATTTTCTGAAGAAGGCATCCGTAGGCGCCGCTGCCGGCGCCGCCACCACGCTTGCCGCGCCGGCGATCGCCCAGTCCCAGCCCACCGTCAAGTGGCGCCTGACGTCCAGCTTCCCGAAGAGCCTCGACACCATCTTCGGCGGCGCCGATGTGCTCGCCAACCGGGTGCGCGCGCTGACCGGCGGCAAGTTCGACATCCGCGTCTTCCCGGGCGGCGAAATCGTTCCCGGCCTGCAGGCGCTCGATGCCGTGCAGCAGGGCACTGTCGAGTGCTGCCACACCTGCTCCTACTACTACGTCGGCAAGGACAAGACCTTCGGTTTCGGCACCGCGGTTCCGTTCGGCATGAACGCCCGCCAGATGAACGCCTGGATCTACTACGGCGGCGGCCAGAAGCTGCTCGACGAGTTCTACAGCAACTACAACGTCATCTCCTTCGCCGGCGGCAATACCGGTGTCCAGATGGGCGGCTGGTTCCGCAAGGAAGTCAAGAATCTGGCCGAGGTCAAGGGTCTCAAGATCCGTATCGCCGGCCTCGGCGGCAACGTCTTCGCCGCGCTGGGCGCGGTGCCGCAGCAGATCGCCGGCGGCGACATCTACCCGGCGCTGGAGAAGGGCACCATCGACGCCGCCGAGTGGGTTGGCCCCTACGACGACGAAAAGCTCGGCTTTTTCAAGGTGGCGAAGAACTACTACTATCCGGGCTGGTGGGAGCCGGGTCCCGTGATCCACTTCTTCGTGAACAAGGCCGAATGGGCCAAGCTGCCCAAGGAGTACCAGGAAGCCTTCCAGGCCGCTGCCTACGAGGCCAACGTCACGATGATGGCCGAATACGACCACAAGAACCCCGGCGCGCTCTCCCGGCTGCTGCAGAACGGCGTCAAGCTGCATGCGTACGCTCCGGACATCCTCAACGCCGCCTACGACGCGGCACAGCAGTTGTACGCCGATGAATCGGGCAAGAACCCGGCGTTCAAGAAGATCTACACCGAGTTCGACAAGTACCGGAAAACGCAGAACGCCTGGTTCAGCGTCGCCGAATACCGGATGGACGGCTTCCTGCAGTCGAAGAAATAGCCGGTTGCGGTCGACGACAAAAAACCCGCGAATTTCGCGGGTTTTTTCGTTTTCCCGGCCGGGGTGAGGACAGTCACTCCTCGAGCAGGCTGCGCAGCATCCATGCGTTCTTCTCGTGAATCTGCATGCGCTGGGTCAGCAGGTCGGCGGTCGGCTCGTCGCCGGCCTTGTCGACAATCGCGAACATGCCGCGCGCGGTCTTGACGACCGCTTCCTGGCCGGCGACCAGTTGCCTGATCATCCCGGTCGCGTTCGGCACGCCTTCGCTTTCCTTGATCACGGTCAGCTTGGCGAACTCGCGGTAGGTGCCGGGTGCCGCCACGCCGAGAGCGCGGATGCGTTCGGCGATCATGTCCAGCGCGTTCCACAACTCGGTGTACTGATCCATGAACATCACGTGCAGCGTGTTGAACATCGGCCCGGTGACGTTCCAGTGGAAGTTGTGCGTCTTCAGGTAGAGCGTGAACGAGTCGGCGAGCAGGTGCGACAGTCCGTCGGCGATCTGTTCGCGATCCTTCTTGTTGATTCCGATATCCATGGTCGTTTCCCTTTCCGGTTGATGGTGTGGCTTCATTCTGACCCTACGACCCGCATTTTTCAAATTGCCTTCGCCTATCGCGACCATCGGCGCCGGCTATGCGCCAATGAAAAACGGGGCCGCAGCCCCGCTTGGTCGATCCGGTCCGATCGCCTATTTCTCGTTTTGCTGCAGGTTCTTCAGCAGGTCGGCGCCGGGATCCTTTTGTTCCCCGCTGTCGCCGCTCATGCCGCCCTGCTGCATCAGCGCGCCGAGGTCCGAACCGTCGCCCTGCTCGGTGGCCGTGCGATGGTCCGGGTCGCCGTAGCTGACGATGTTCGGGAAGATGATGATCAGCGCGACCATGATGATCTGGATGCAGACGAAGGGGATGGCGCCCCAGTAGATGTCCGTCGTCTTGACCGATGCCGGCGCCACCGAGCGCAGGTAGAACAGCGCGAAGCCGAACGGCGGGTGCATGAACGAAGTCTGCATGTTGACCGCGAGCAGCACGCCGAACCAGACCAGGTCGATCCCCAGCTTGTCGGCCACCGGTGCCAGCAGCGGCACGATGATGAACGAAAGTTCGAAGAAGTCGAGGAAGAAGGCGAGGATGAAGACCAGGATGTTGACGACAATCAGGAAGCCGACCTGACCGCCGGGCAGTCCGAGCAGCAGATGTTCGACCCAGAGGTCGCCGTTGACGCCGCGGAAGACCAGGCCGAAGACCGTCGAGCCGACGAGAATGAAAACGACGAAGGAGGAGAGCTTGCCGGTGGTTTCCATGGCCTGTTTGAGCAGCTTCCACGACAGGCGTTTGCGTCCCAGCGCCAGAACCAGCGCGCCGGTGGCGCCCATGGCGCCGCCTTCGGTCGGTGTCGCGATGCCGAGGAAGATGGTGCCGAGGACCAGGAAGATGAGCAGCAGGGGAGGCACCAGCGTGGTCAGCACGCGCAGGACGAGCTTGAAGCCATGCAGGGTCCGCGCTTCCGCCGGCAGCGCCGGGCAGGAATTCGGCTTGATGAGGCTCAGGATGACGACATAACCGACATAGAGGGAGGTGAGCACCAGGCCCGGAATGATCGCGCCTTCGTACATGTCGCCGACCGACTTGCCGAGCTGGTCGGCCATGATGATCAGCACCAGCGACGGCGGGATGATCTG
>CAZKSD010000067.1:0-11535 GCA_964555315.1 uncultured Dechloromonas sp. | reverse complement strand
AGGGTAGAATCGCCCCCATTCTAACGGGTCCAAGCGACATGCACATTCATATTCTCGGTATCTGCGGCACTTTCATGGGCGGGGTCGCGCAACTGGCGGCGGCTTCCGGGCACAGGGTCACCGGCTGCGACGCCAATGTCTATCCACCGATGAGCGAACAGTTGCGCGCCGCCGGGGTCGACCTGATCGAAGGCTTCGATGCCGGCCAGCGGACCTTGCACCCCGACATCTTCGTCATCGGCAATGCGATTTCACGCGGCAATCCGCTGCTCGAGGCCATTCTCGACGACGGCCTGCCCTATGTTTCCGGCCCGCAGTGGCTTGCCGAACACGTATTGCAGGGCCGCTGGGTCCTCGGCGTCGCCGGCACCCACGGCAAGACCACCACCGCCTCGATACTGGCCTGGATTCTCGAGGATGCCGGTCTGCGGCCCGGCTTCCTGATCGGCGGGGTGCCCATGAATTTCGGGGTTTCGGCACGCCTTGGCAGCACGCCTTTCTTTGTCATCGAGGCCGACGAATACGACACCGCGTTCTGCGACAAGCGGTCCAAGTTCGTGCATTACCGGCCGCGCACCGTGGTCCTGAACAATCTTGAATTCGATCATGCTGACATTTTCGACGATCTTGCGGCTATCGAGACACAATTCCATCATCTCGTGCGAACCCTCCCCGGCAACGGCCTGATCGTCTCCAACGCCGGCGAAGCCAGCCTGGAGCGCGCCCTGAAACGCGGATGCTGGACACCGGTCGAGCGTTTCAACGACCCGTCCGGGTACCGGATCAGCGGCGACGACGCCAGCGGCGAACTGGTTCTGCACTCTCGCCAGAGAGAGATCGGGCGCATCATCTGGCCACTTTCGGGCGAGCACAACCGCGCCAACGCCTGCGCCGCGCTGCTTGCCGCCCGCCATGCCGGGGTGCCGCTGGACAAGGGCCTGGAAGCGCTATCCCGCTTCGTCAACGTCAAGCGGCGGATGGAAGTTCGGGGAACGGTCCGCGATGTAACCGTCTACGACGACTTCGCCCACCATCCCACCGCCATCGCGACAACCGTGGCCGGGCTGCGGCGCAAGGTCGGGCGAGCCCGCATCATCGCCGTGCTCGAGCCGCGCTCGAACACGATGAAGCTCGGCATCATGAAGCGTCAGCTACCCGACAGTCTGGCCGAATCCGATGCCGTCTTCTGTTACGCCGCCAACCTTGGATGGGATGCCCGCGAGGCGCTGGCGCCGATGGGCGCCAGCGCAGTCGTCGATAACGATATCGACCGCCTGGTGAGTTCGATTGTCGCCGGAACCCGTGCCGGCGACCACATTCTGGTCATGAGCAACGGTGGATTCGGCGGCATCCACGGCAAGCTGCTGGCCGCGCTGGCCGGCTGAACAACATCCGGCGGCACGAGGCGGGACAGGCGACTGACGCCGCCAGGACCTGCATGCGGCGGATCAGTGCTCCAGCGACTCGACGACGGCCAGCGCGGTCATGTTGACCAGGCGGCGAACCGTCGACGTCGCGGTCATGACATGGACCGGACGGGCCGCACCGAGCAGAATCGGGCCAATGGTCACACCCTCGCCGCCGGTCATTTTCAGCAGGTTATACGCAATGTTCGCGGCGTCGAGATTCGGCATGACGAGGAGGTTGGCCTCGCCCTTGAGCGTGGAATCGGGATTTGCTTCGCGACGAATGGCGTCCGACAGCGCGGAGTCACCATGCATCTCACCGTCGATTTCAAGATCATGCGATGAATTGGCCGAGAGCAAGGCAGCGGCACGGCTCATCTTGCGCGCGGATTCCGATGACGCGGAACCGAAATTCGAGTGCGAGAGCAGTGCGACTTTGGGGTGGATGCCGAAGCGCCTGACCTGGTCGGCGGCGATCAGGGTCATTTTGGCAACTTCCTCGGCGCTCGGGTCTTCGTTGATTTGCGTGTCGCAAATGAACAGCGAGTGTCCCGGCAGCATCAGGTGATTCATCGCCGCCAGGGTATTGACCCCCGGGCGCCTGCCGATGACCTGACTGATCACTCCCAGGTGATGCTTGTACTGACCCGTCATGCCACAGAGCAGACCGTCGGCGTAACCGAGCTTGAGCAGTATCGAGCCGATCACCGTCGGCTTGCGGCGCAAGGCTTCCTTGGCCAGCGCCGGCGTCACGCCGTGGCGGACCATCAGTTGGTGATACGCCATCCAGCATTCGCGATAGCGCTCGTCGGATTCCGGGTTGACGATGTCGAAGTCGACATCCGGCCGGATGCGCAGCTTGGCCTTCTGCAGGCGATGCTCGATGACGGAAGGCCGGCCGATCAGGATCGGGCGGGCGAAGCGCTCCTCGACGACGATCTGGGCCGCCCGCAGTACCCGCTCGTCTTCTCCCTCGGCATAGATGATGCGCTTTCCCCGGGCCTGACGGGCAGCCTGGAAGATGGCGCGCATGCCGACTCCCGTTTGATCGACGAACTCGGCGAGCCGCGCATGGTAGGCATCCCAGTCGGTGATCGGGCGCGTGGCGACGCCGGAAGCGATGGCCGCGCGAGCCACGGCGGGTGCGATCTTGACGATCAGGCGCGGGTCGAAAGGCTTGGGAATGAGATATTCCGGGCCGAAGGACATCTCATGTCCGGGATACGCCATGGCGACCTCGTCGGTGACTTCAGCCTCGGCCAGTTCGGCGATCGCCCGGACGCTGGCCATCTTCATTTCCTCGGTGATGCGGGTGGCGCCGACATCGAGCGCGCCGCGGAAAATGAAGGGAAAGCAGAGCACGTTGTTGACCTGGTTCACGTAGTCGGAACGGCCGGTGGCGATGATGACGTCCGGGCGCACCTCCCGCGCCAGTTCCGGCATGATCTCCGGAGTTGGATTTGCCAGCGCGAAGACCATCGCCTTTTCGGCCATGCTGGCGACCATCTCCGGTTTGACCACACCGGCGGCGGAAAGGCCGAGAAAGATGTCGGCGCCGACCATCGCGTCGCCCAAGGTACGATCGGCGGTATCGCGGGCGTAGCGGGCCTTGTTGGCTTCCATATTGGCTTCACGGCCGCGGTAGATCACGCCCTTGGAATCGCAGACGGTGATGTTCTCGCGCCTGACGCCGAGTTGGGTCCACAAGTTGAGACAGGAAATGGCGGCGGCGCCGGCGCCTGAACAGACGACCTTGATTTCGCCGATCTTCTTGCCCACGACTTTCAGGCCATTCAGCATGGCGGCGGCGGATATGATCGCCGTACCGTGCTGGTCGTCATGGAAGACGGGAATGTTCATCCGTTCCTTGAGCTTCTCCTCGATGTAGAAGCACTCGGGCGCCTTGATGTCTTCCAGATTGATGCCGCCCAGGGTCGGCTCCAGCGCGGCGATGATGTCGATCAGCCGGTCCGGATCGTTTTCGGCCAGTTCGATGTCGAAGACATCGATGCCGGCGAACTTCTTGAACAGACAGCCCTTGCCTTCCATCACCGGCTTTGCCGCCAGCGGGCCGATGTTGCCCAGGCCAAGGACGGCGGTGCCATTGGTGACCACGCCGACGAGGTTGGCGCGCGAAGTGTAATCGGCCGCTGTTACGGGATTCTCGGCGATCGCGTCGCAGGCGGCGGCGACACCCGGCGAGTAGGCGAGCGCGAGATCACGCTGATTGGTCAGGCTCTTGGTGGGACGGACCGAGATCTTGCCCGGCGCCGGCAGGCGATGATATTCAAGTGCGGCTTCGCGCAGATCCTTTTCCACGAACTCTCCTCCGAGTTTCTGCTATTGGGCGAAACTTGTTAGGGTAACCCAAAGCACGGTCGTTCGGGAATGTAATTATGGATCAATGTAATTCTGGATTACCGGGACCGTGTCAAGGAAACACTGATCTATTTGTCATTCCGGCGAAAACCGGGATCCAGTACCTTGGCTCTTCTGGATTCCGGCATGCGACCGAAGGAAGTCTCCGCGGGACGCCGGAATGAGAAATCGAGGATCAATCAGCGCTTCCTTGACGTACCGCCAAGCGAAAGCTGCCGCCGACGCTCAAAATCCCAGCCTCCCCTGCGCCGCGGCGCTCGCCAGCGGGCGCACGCGAGCAAAGTCGAGCAAGGCCGGCAAGCGAGCGCCCTTGCTTCGCCATTCGGCAAAGAGGCGTTCGCCAAGCAGAACATAGTGCCAGCGACAGCGCATCTGTCCATCCACCTCCGGGAGGCCGTTGATGCGCTCGCACCAGGCAGTGGCGGCTTTCAGCTTGCGCTGCACGTTCGGGTTATTGACCTGCTCCTGGGCCTTGGTTTCCACCAGAAAAACGGCGTCGACCGTGCGCACGAGAAAATCCGGCGAGTAAAACGCCGGCAAGCCGTCTTCCTTCACATAACGCAGCCGCACAAAGTCGTGGCGCGTTTCGCTGATCTTGCAAAAGGCCTTAACGTCCGCGTCGGCCTGCGCCCATTCAATAAATGCCCGTTCCAGCCCACCGTTACGCGCCGGAAAGGGTAGCCTAATGGCTGAAAGTCGAGCCGCAAATTCTGCGCTTCGGCGGCGAGGCTGCCGTTTCCGTCCAGGCAAGGAAAAAACGCTGGGAAGACGCCATCGCCGGCCCCGAGCGCGAGGTGCTGGAAGCCTTCATCGGTCTGCCTGCCGCGCAAAAGAAAGTCGCCCGCGAGGTGATCCTGGCGCTGGCCAAGGCGCATGCATCGCCCTGACCTCGGCTTTCCAGCCTGTTGGCATCGTTGACAACAGAACGGCAATGTTGTCAAATTTGCCAACATGAAGGCCAGCCTGATTACCCGTTACCGCAACGTGTCGGCCGATGGCAGCGGCGTCGAGTTCGTGGTCTGGCGCGTGCCGGAACCGGTCCCGCCCGCTGAACATCCGTTCAAGTATCGCCTGGTCTATCTTGAAAACGGGCAGCGCGTCGTCGGTTTCGACAATGAACGCGGCAAGGGCGACCACAAACATGTGGGGGATGTCGAGGCCGCTTATGTGTTCGTCACGGTCGACCGCTTGCTCGATGACTTTTTTGCCGAGGTGGAACAATGGAAAACGAGGAATACCCGATGACGGCAACGCAAGGCGGGCGCCGCCTGAGCATCACCCTGCAGGCGGACTGGCGAAATACCCTGCGCGAGGCTGCCCGGACGGCGCATTCGGCAACCGGCTACCTCGGCGAAACCCTGAATTTCGACTCGCCGGCCGCTTTCTTCGGCCAGTTGACCGAAAGACGCTGGACGTTGATCCACACCCTGCAGGCAGCCGGTGAATTGCCGGTGCGCGAGCTGGCGCGGCGCGTCGGGCGCGACGTCAAGCGCGTGCACGAGGATGCCGGCGCACTGGTGAATCTCGCCATTTTCGAGCGGACGGCGAACGGCGGCGTGCGCTGCCCGTTCGCGGACATTCACGTCGATATGCATTTGCGCCACGCCGCCTGAACGTTCATAAGCGGTGCGAGACCGTCAGGCCGTCCAGATTCTCCACCTGGGCGCGAACCTCAGCGGCCGACAAGCGCGTCTCATCCTGTGCCGCGACACCTCCCCCTGCCGCAAGCAGGGAGGAATAGACCAACCTCGTTTCAACCTGGAAACCGCAGTTGGACGCGCCCGCTGGTGCGTTTGGGCGGGTGGCTGGCGCGAAGCGACAACGCGGCAGGCTAATGCCTGCAAGGCGGAGCGACAAAGCCAGGCGCCCGACCGGACGTGGCAGCGGGTGCGTAGCGCTCTCACCGGTCAGGTGATGCTTGGCGGAGGGACAGGAGTCAGTGTTCATGGGGCTGTTCATGGGAATACAAGCGGTCAACTGCGGTTTCCAGGTTCAAACTTCATCCCGAAGTCCCGCTCCCCGTCAGGCCTTTGCCGGACGGCGCGTCAGCCGGACCGCAACGAGGAAACTGAGGGCGATGATCGCCACCAGCAGAACACCAAAACCCAGTTCCTTGCCTTCGCTCCAATGACTGACCGCCGGCGACAGCATTCGCATGATGCCAAAGCCGGCGACCAGCAGGCTGATGCCGGAAACCGCCAGCGCCATCACCCGCGAGGCGACCAGCGCCACCTGGTCGGCACGGGCAATCAGGCGGGCGATCCACAGACCGTTGATGCCGTCGGTCAGCAGCATGCCGAGCATGAACAGCAGCGCCAGCACCAGTGCATCCTGCCAGCCGCCGAACTGCGTGGCGGTCAGCGCGAAAAAGGCCGCCTGCGAAAGGGTGTCGAAGGAAAGGGCGAACAGCGCGCCGACCAGAGCGACCAGCAGCGGATGGGAAACCTGACCGAGCTTGCCGAGCAGGCTGCCCTTGAGGCCGACCGGCCGCACCATTTGGTCCGGCCCGGCGCGCAGGGCCGCGACAAGATTGAGACTCCCGAGCGCAACCAGGAAGCTGATGGAAATCAGCGAGCCCAGCGTAGCGAACCACTCCGGCACTTCCCACTGCCCGGCAATGGCCGAAACCCCGAGCGCGATCGCCATCACCACCGCGCCGTGACCGAGGGAGAAGAGGGTGCCGCAATAGCGGGCAAGACGTGGATTGCCGCTGGCGTTGTAACGGGTCAGGCCGTCGATGGTAGCCAGATGGTCGGCATCGAAGCCGTGCTTCATGCCGAGCACGAAGGTCAATATCAGCAACGACAGCCAGTCGGTGGGCAGGGTTTCCATGGCATCGGTATGAAGAGTATCCAGATCGTCATACAAATGACCCGCAAGCGCAACCCGGCGCGGCCATTTTACCGCGCCCGGCCGCACCGCCGATCGATCACCTGCCGATCACCGGCCTTGCACGGGCAAGGTGAGGATGAATTCCGCCCCGCCGCTCGCCTGATTGCGCGCGATCAGCTTGCCGCCATGGCGTTCGACGATGGTGTAGCTGATCGACAGGCCCAGCCCGGTCCCCTGCCCGACCGGCTTGGTGGTGAAGAAGGGCTCGAACAGGCGGCCCAGATCGGCGTCGGAGATCCCCGGGCCGTTGTCGGCAAAGCTCAGTCTCACCATGCCGTCCGCCACCTTCCCCGAAATGCGGAGCCGCCCATCGTCCCGGGAGGCCAGGGCATCGCAGGCGTTCTGCACCAGATTCATCGCCACCTGCTGCAACTGGCCGGAAGACCCGGTGCACCGCAAATCGGGCGGCAAATCGACGTCGACCGCAACCTTGGCCGCGGCGCTCTGCACCACCCAGCGCACCGAGCGTTCGATGACCTCGTTGATATTCACCTGCTCCGGCAACATCTTGTCGACTGCCGCGAATCGTTTCAGCGCGTCGACAATGTCGCGGGTGCGCTCCGCGCCTTCGATCATGCCGTCGATCAGCGCCGGCATGTCGGCCAGGATGCGCTCGATGCGCAAGCCCCGGCGCACCTCGCGCAAGGCCGCATCATCGGCGGCAGCGGTGGCATGAACCGCATTCAGGTAGGTCTCGAGACGTTGCGCATAACGCTTGAGCGACAAGACATTGCCCAGCACGAAACTGATCGGGTTGTTCAATTCGTGGGCCACTCCCGCCACCAGGCGGCCGAGCGAGATCATCTTCTCGGCGTGCAGCAACTGGCCCTGGGTGCGCTTCAGGTCATCGTGCGCCTGCCGCAGAGCCTGATACGCCTTGCGCAGTTCGCCCACCGGACGGCCGGTGACCACCATCCCCATCAGCTTGCCGGTCTGGGACATGCGCGGCGTACAGTTCATCGATACCGGAACCGTCGACCCGTCGCCGGCGCGCAGGAAGAATTCCTGATCATGCACGCCATCCTTGCCGAAGCGCGCAAAGACTTCCCGCGCCCTGGTCCGCTCGCTGTTGTCGGCGAACAGGTCGTAGAGCGGCTGCCCCTCCAGTTCGGCCGCGGTCTTCCCGGCAAAGTGGCACAGCGAAGGGTTGACTTCGACGATGAGCCCCTGGCGGTCGCAGGCGATGAGGATGTCCGACATCGCGCCCAGCACGCTCTCGATGAACTGCTGCGACTCCTCGAGCGCGGCGTTCTTGTCCTCGAGCGCCACTTCGTACTGAAGCAGGTCGTTGTAGACCTCATCCATCTTCTGGATGACCTCGATCCAGGCCTGCTCGCCGAGCGCGGCCGAGTTCGGATCGAGCGGGTTGTCAGCGGGCAGGGCGGTAGTGGACATGCTCTTCACCCTGGTCATCGTGCGCGTGATAGGTGTTCGGCCTCGAGGGCAATCAGATTCAACCGGCCATGACGCACGCCGCGCTCGGCAAGCTCGCGCTCGTGGTGGTTGAAGACGCAGGACAGCGCCGCGACACAATGGCCGGAGGGCGGACCATTCCGGCTGTCGCTCGCGATGGCGCCGCGGATCAGGTCGCGCACCGCTTCCGAGCGATTACCGTAGCCGCGGGCCGCGATCAGTTCGTCGAACTCGCGGGCGAGAGAATCGTCCAGTGAGATGGTGAAGCGTTCCATGCCTGCCTTTCAACCTAGAAACCGCAGTTGGGCACGCCCGCCGGTGCGTTTGGGCGGGTAGCTGGCGCGAAGCGACAACGCGGCAGGCTAATGCCTGCAAGGCGGAGCGACAAAGCCAGGCGCCCGACCGGACGTGGCAGCGGGTGCGTAGCGCTCTCACCGGTCAGGTGATGCTTGGCGGAGGGACAGGAGTCAGTGTTCATGGGGCTGTTCATGGGAATACAAGCGGTCAACTGCGGTTTCTAGGTTCAATGCACCGTGCACACCATGCACGGATCGAACGAGCGGACGACGTGCTGAATGGTCGGCGGCGCGCCTGCGCCGGCAGGCAGGCCGACCAGCGCCTGCTCCAGCGGACCGGGCCGGCCATCGGCGTCGCGCGGCGAGAAATTCCAGGTGGTCGGCGCAATGATCTGGTAGCGCTCGATGCGGCCACGGTCGACGCTCAGCCAATGACCGAGGCTGCCGCGCGCCGCTTCGACGAGTCCGACACCCTGACCGGAATCGGGAAGCGCCGCCGCGTGGCAGAACGCCTCGCCGGGAACGATGGCGCGTACCCAGCGCTCCATCGCCGGCACCACGCTCGACAGCTCGATCATGCGGGCGACGACGCGGGCGGTGACGCTGGCGCCATGAAGCGCGACCAGATCGCGGGCCAGCGCTTGCCCGGCAACGACCTGGCGGGCCAGCGCGCCGGTTTCGACTATGCGGTCGCCATAGCGCGGCGCCTTGCACCAGGTGTAGGCCCTCGCCTTGTCGGCATCGACGTAGGTTTCGCCCTCCGCCGGATGTCGCGCGGGACCTTCGACCAGCCAGGCATGATGGGTGTCCTCAACGATTTTCCCGGCTTCCATGGCGTCGACCGCGCCCGCCACGTGCAGGACGCCACTGTCGAACATCCCGTAGGCGCCATAGGAGAGGAAAGCATCGCTGGCGCGGCCGACCTTTTCCAGCGACAGGTCGTAGGCGGCTTGCAGGAAGGCCGGGAAATCGCCGCCGCGCCCCTCCCCCCAGGCGCGCAGTTCCGCCTCGCTTGCCAGCGCCGCGAAGGACTCCAGCGTATCGCCGAGGAGCACGCCTTCGAGAAAGGCGCGGAAACCGCGCAGGAGCGCCAGGATGCGAACCACTTCGGCGCTGCCGACCGCCCGGGTGCTGCCGCCCGGCTGCAGAGCCAGCGTATGCGGCCACTTGCCGGCGAGAAACCCGAACAGCTTCAGAAAATTGGCGCGCGCGACCAGTACCGCCGGTACGGCGCTGCCGGCGACCGCGGCAAAGCGAGCCGCGACCACGGCGTGCCAGTTGCGGTCAACGTATTCGGCGCGGGCAAAATCAGACATGAAGAAGAGATAGAAATGCGTCAGGTGGTCGGCAAGGTTCTCCGTCGCCTGCACCAGTTGCCGGGCCAGGCGGCCATTCTCCGGCATTACGACAGCGCACAGGTCGGCCAGCGCGGCGGCGGCGGCGGCCGACTGCGCCACCGAACAGATGCCGCAGATGCGCGGCACGACAACCAGCGCATCCTGCGCCGCGCGACCGGTCAATATCTGCTCGAAACCACGAAACAGCGGCGAGTTGACGCGCGCCGCCATGACCTGCCCGGCGTCGACATCGAGACTGATTTCAAGGTCGCCTTCGACGCGATTGAACGGCCCGACGACAATGCGCCTCACTTGCTCGGCTTCCTGACGGCCGGACGCACCACCGGGTGATCGGCCACGGCGTTGTCGCGCACCCGCTTCGGCGTCGCCGATTTGGAGAGCACGGAGAGGGCGATGAACCAGGCTTTCGGCATGTCCGTCGGCAACCCGATGGGGATGCCGGCGATCTTCGGCGTCTCCTGGAACGGGTGGCCGGGCGCCTCGAAACCGGGCTCGGTACAGGCGATGCAGGCGAAGCCGCCGCGCAGGCAGGAACCCCCGCCGTTCCACGTGCGGACATTGCAGTCGGCATGCGCCTGGGTGCCCTTGCAACCGAGGTTTTCCATCAGGCAGCCGAGATCCGAGTGCTGCCGGGCGCTGGCCTTGAATTCGTAATACTCGTTGCGCGAGCAGCCGTGGTGCACCAGTTGTTCGGCGTAAAGGAGCGGCCGGCCGCATTCGTCGAGGTCGCCCGCCGTCAGACCGTCGAGCGCCAGTTTCTGCAGGGTATCGACGATCCAGCCGGGGTGCGCCGGACAGCCGGCAATGTTGATCACCGGCAGGCCGCCACCCGCGACGAAAGCCTCGCCCAGCAGCCCGCCGGGCTCATCGCCGTCGTATTGCAGACCGCGGGCCTCGAGCGGATTGCCGGGGGTAGTGGCCGAGAAGCCGCCGAAGGCGGTGCACGAGCCGATCGCGAATACCCAGCGCGCGCGCCGGGCGAGACGCTCGACCCACTCGGTCAGTGGACGGCCGCTGCCCGCCATCAGGTGAAACTTTCCAGTGCCCTTGGGGCCGTGCAGCATCGCACCCTCGACACAGAGAACGTCGAACGGCGTCGTCCCGTCGGCGCAGTCGCCAAGCAGTTGCAGCGCCTCGGCGCCGCTTTCCAGCGTCAGCGCCGGATGCCAGACGAATTCGATGCCGGCATCGCGCAGTTCGTCGAACGAGGGTCGCGGCTCGGCGCACAGGAGCGACTGGGTACACCCGCCGCAGCCGCCGCTTTGCAGCCAGAGGACCTTCATTCGCCCGCCTCGAGCCCGTAGCGCGCCAGCTTGGCGCGCAGGCCGACACGCGACAGGCCGAGTTCGCGGGCGACCCGCGACTTGTTGCCGCGATGGCGCTGCATGGCCGATTTCAGAACCCGGCTTTCAAGCTGCTCCTGGCGCTCCTTGAGACTGCCGGTGAGCCTGTCGGCCCAGGCTTCCGCAGGGTCGGCGCCGGTGTTTGCCGGCGTGCGCAGGACGCGCGGCGAGAGCAGTTCCGCCCCCAGCCTCGGGCCATTGGCCAGCGCCACCATGCGCAAAATCTCATTCTGTAATTCGCGCACGTTGCCCGGCCAGTCATAAATGGCCAGCGCCGCCAGCGCGTCGGTCCCGAAGCCGGTCACGGTCTTGCCGAGGGCGCTGCAACTGGCTTCGAGCACACGGTCGGCGAGCAGCGGCAAGTCCATCGGCCGCTCGCGCAGCGGCGGCACATGAATGGCGATCGTCGCCAGCCGGAAGTAGAGATCCTCGCGAAAGCGCCCGCTGC